>NZ_JAYSBZ010000020.1:0-44717 GCF_041915145.1 Aquabacterium sp.
CGCTGCGTTGGTATGTTGTGCATGCCTACTCCGGTATGGAGAAGGCTGTCGAACGCAATCTGCGCGAGCGCATCGACCGCGCCGGCATGCAAGACCAATTTGGGCGCATTCTGGTGCCGACCGAAGAGGTGGTCGAGGTCAAGAACGGCAAGAAATCGGTCACCGAGCGCCGCTTCTTCCCGGGCTACGTCCTGGTCGAGATGGTGATGAGCGATGACACCTGGCACCTGGTCAAGAACACCTCCAAGGTGACCGGGTTCGTGGGTGGCGCCAAGAACCGTCCGGTGCCCATCTCGGAAGACGAGGTCATGAAGATCGTCAACCAGATGCAAGAAGGCATCGAGAAGCCCCGGCCCAAGGTGGAGTGGGAAGTCGGCGAAGTGGTGCGCGTCAAGGAAGGTCCGTTCACCGATTTCAACGGTGCCATCGAAGAAGTCAATTACGACAAATCGAAGGTGCGCGTGTCGGTCACGATTTTCGGTCGCGCCACGCCGGTTGAGCTCGATTTCGGGCAGGTTGAAAAAATCTGACCATCTATTGATCAAGCCCCGATGGTGGGGCGGTTGCCGCAAGGTGCCGAACGCCATCCGTTGCTGCCGATGACGAGATATCGGTGCGAGGAGCCCAGGTAATCAGCCCGTGGGCGTTGGAACTCAGCCACTTTGGCGCGGCCGCCGGGGTGGTTCCAGGAGAAAGAAATGGCCAAGAAAATTGTCGGCTTCATCAAGCTGCAAATTCCGGCAGGCAAGGCTAACCCTTCGCCTCCGGTCGGTCCGGCGCTGGGTCAGCGCGGTCTGAACATCATGGAATTCTGCAAGGCGTTCAACGCCCAGACGCAGAGCATGGAGCCGGGTCTCGTGCTGCCGGTCGTGATCACCGCGTTCGCAGACAAATCCTTTACCTTCGTCATCAAGACGCCGCCCGCAACGGTGCTGATCAAGAAGGCAGCCAAGCTGGACAAGGGTTCGCCCCGTCCGCACACCGACAAGGTGGCCAAGCTGACGCGCGCGCAGATCGAAGAGATCGCCAAGACCAAGATGAAGGACCTGACGGCTGCCGACCTGGACGCCGCGGTTCGTACGATTGCCGGCTCCGCCCGTTCGATGGGCGTGACCGTGGAAGGGGTGTGACATGGCTAAGCTGACGAAACGCCAAAAGGCCCTCGAAGGCAAAGTGGACAGCACCAAGCTGTACGCCATCGAAGATGCTCTCAAGATCGTGCAAGAGTGCGCCACCGCCAAGTTCGATGAATCCATCGACGTGGCCGTGCAACTCGGCGTGGACGCCAAGAAGTCGGATCAGGTCGTGCGTGGCGCCGTGGTGCTGCCCAACGGCACTGGCAAGACCAAGCGCGTGGCGGTGTTCGCCCAAGGCGCCAAGGCTGAAGAAGCCAAGGCTGCTGGCGCTGACGTGGTCGGCATGGAAGACCTGGCTGAGCAAGTCAAGGCTGGCAACATCAACTTCGACGTCGTGATCGCTTCGCCGGACACGATGCGCATCGTTGGTACGCTGGGTCAGATCCTCGGCCCCCGCGGTTTGATGCCGAACCCGAAGGTCGGCACCGTGACGCCCGACGTCGCCACCGCCGTGAAGAACGCCAAGGCTGGCCAAGTGCAGTTCCGTGTCGACAAGGCCGGTATCGTGCACGGCACCATCGGCCGTCGTTCGTTCGACGCCGACAAGCTCAAGACCAACCTGGCAGCGCTGCTGGATGCGTTGACCAAGGCCAAGCCGGCCACCAGCAAGGGCATTTACCTGCGCAAGGTGGCGGTGTCGTCGAGCATGGGCGTGGGCGTGCGCGTGGACGTGTCGTCCGTGAACGTGGGCGCTTGAGCCTGAAGTGAATCAGGGTTTGGCGGGTGTCTGACGCCAAACCGAAAAGATTGGTGGGCCGTCGCCTTTTCGGAAGCGACGGGCTATCAAAGACCGTTGGCGCGGCGCAAGCTGCTTAATCGAGGCCGGTGAGCGAAGTTTTCGCAAGCAGGCTGGCAAGCCAACGCAGATGGCGGTCCCGCTGGAAGGAATTCGAATGCCGCAAGGCAAGGATTTTCCGGACAGAAGGTCGCTGCAAACCGGGTGCGTCCGGGGTGTCGCAAGGCAAACCGAACGCGTTTTAAGGAGTAGACCTTGAGTCTGAATCGCAACGAAAAAGAAGCCGTTATCGCCGAAGTGGCTGCCCAGGCGGGCAAGTCGCAGACGCTGGCTTTGGCTGAGTACCGCGGACTCACGGTGGCTCAACTGGACCAGCTGCGCCGCATCGCGCGTGCTCAGGGTGTGTATCTTCACGTGCTGAAGAACACCCTGGCGCGCCGCGCTGTCGCAGGCTCGTCCTTTGAAGTCGCCGCTGAGAGCATGAGCGGCCCGCTGATCTACGGTTTCTCTGAAGATGCCGTGGCAGCAGCCAAGGTGATCGCTGACTTTGCCAAGGGCAATGACAAGCTGGTCATCAAGGCGGGTGCTTATGCAGGCAAGGCCCTGGACGCCAATGGTGTCAAGGCGCTGGCCTCCATCCCCAGCAAGGAAGTGCTGCTGGCCCAATTGTGTGGCCTGCTCAATTCGCCGGTGTCGGGCTTTGCTCGCGTGCTGGCCGCTGTGGCCGAGCAAAAGGGTGGCGGCGCAACCGCCGAAGCCCCGGCTGCTTGAGCCCCGCGCGCGTACTCAATTCAACATTCAACCGATTTTTAGGAAACCAAAATGGCATTCGATAAAGACGCATTCCTGACCGCCCTGGACAGCATGTCCGTGATGGAGCTCAACGAGCTGGTCAAGGCCATCGAAGAGAAGTTCGGCGTGTCGGCCGCTGCAATGGCCGCTCCCGCTGCTGGCGGTGCTGCTGGTGGCGCTGCCGCTGCTGCTGAAGAGAAGACCGAATTCAACGTGGTGCTGGTTGAAGCCGGTGCCAACAAGGTCGGCGTGATTAAGGCTGTCCGTGAAATCACCGGCCTGGGCCTCAAGGAAGCCAAGGATCTGGTGGACGGCGCTCCGAAGAACGTCAAGGAAGGCGCTGCCAAGGCTGACGCTGAAGCTGCCGTCAAGAAGCTGGTCGAAGCTGGCGCGAAGGCTGAACTCAAGTAATTCTTGGGTTGAAGCGAGGCTGGCGTCCGTTTCGGGCTGCCAGCCTTTTCGCACTTCAGGGGTTTGTCGCCCCTGAGGGCACTTGAAAGGATGTTGCCGACCGCAGCGCCCTTCCAAGTGTTCTCTGAACCGACTGCAGAGAACCGGTTTGGTCGGACCGAGGTGCAATGCCTCGGTTGTCCGCCAGCGGTTGGTAGTGGCCAACCACCAAGCTTCGAACGCAATGTTCGAAAAGCCAGTCGCCGAACCGAGAAGCGCCGCGCAGGGCCCGCCGGCGCCTCGACACGGAGTCATTGATGGCGAAAGCAACCCCCTACAGCTACACCGAGCGCAAGCGTATTCGCAAGAGCTTTGGCAAACGCACGAGCGTGCTGAATGTTCCTTACCTGTTGACGATGCAGAAGGACTCGTACGTCGCCTTCTTGCAAAAGGACGTTCCGCCTGCCAAGCGCAAACCGGAAGGTTTGCAAGCGGCCTTCTTGTCCGCGTTCCCGATCGTCTCGCACAACGGGTTCGTGGAAATGAAATTCCTCGAATACAACATCGCCAAACCGGCGTTCGATACGCGCGAGTGTCAGCAGCGGGGTTTGACTTATGCAGCGGCCGTGCGCGCTCGCCTGCAGATGATCATCTATGACCGTGAAACTTCGACCTCGCAGTCGAAGGTGGTCAAGGAGATCAAGGAGCAAGAGGTCTACATGGGCGAAGTGCCCCTGATGACCGACTACGGCTCGTTCATCGTGAACGGCACCGAGCGCGTGATCGTGTCGCAGCTGCACCGCTCGCCGGGCGTGTTCTTCGAGCACGACAAGGGCAAGACCCACAGCTCGGGCAAGCTGCTGTTCAGCGCCCGCATCATTCCGTACCGCGGCTCGTGGCTCGACTTCGAATTCGACCCGAAGGACATCCTGTACTTCCGCGTCGACCGTCGCCGCAAGATGCCGGTCACCATCCTGCTGAAGGCCATCGGCCTGAATCCGGAAGCGATCCTGGCGCACTTCTTCGTGTTCGACAACTTCCGCCTGATGGACGCTGGTGCCCAGATGGAATTCGTCGCCGACCGCTTCAAGGGTGAGGTGGCCCGTTTCGACATCACCGACAAGGGCGGCAACGTCGTCGTCGAGAAGGACAAGCGCATCACCGCGCGCCACACCCGCGCGCTGGAGCAATCGGGCACGCAGTTCATCACCGTGCCGGAAGACTTCCTGCTCGGCCGCGTGGTGGCCAAGAACATCGTCGATCCGGACACCGGCGAGATCATCGCCAAGGCCAACGACGAGCTGACTGAGGCGTTGCTCAAGAAGCTGCGCGCCGGTGGCATCAAAGACCTGCAGGTGCTCTACACCAACGAGCTGGATCAAGGCGCGTTCATCTCGCAAACGCTGGCCAGCGATGAAACCGCTGACGAGCTGGCTGCCCGCGTGGCCATCTACCGCATGATGCGCCCCGGCGAGCCGCCGACCGAAGACGCCGTGCAGGCGCTGTTCGGCCGTCTGTTCTACAACCCCGACACCTACGATCTGTCGCGCGTCGGCCGCATGAAGTTCAACGCGCGCGTGCTGCGCGAAGGCTCCGAAGGCCCGATGGTGCTGACCAACGAGGACATCCTCGACGTGGTCAAGATCCTGGTCGATCTGCGCAACGGCCGTGGCGAAGTCGATGACATCGACCACCTCGGCAACCGTCGCGTGCGTTGCGTGGGCGAACTGGCCGAGAACCAGTACCGCTCGGGGCTGGCTCGTATCGAGAAGGCCGTGAAGGAGCGTCTGGGCCAGGCCGAGACCGAAGCCCTGATGCCGCACGACCTGATCAACTCCAAGCCGATCTCGGCTGCGCTGAAGGAGTTCTTCGGTGCGTCGCAGCTGTCGCAGTTCATGGACCAGACCAACCCGCTGTCCGAGATCACGCACAAGCGTCGCGTCTCGGCCCTGGGCCCGGGCGGTCTGACCCGCGAGCGCGCCGGCTTTGAAGTGCGCGACGTGCACCCGACCCACTACGGTCGCGTGTGCCCGATCGAAACGCCTGAAGGTCCGAACATCGGCCTGATCAACTCGCTGGCGCTGTATGCGCAACTCAACGAGTACGGCTTCCTCGAAACGCCGTATCGCCGCGTGATCGACAGCAAGGTGACCGACCAGATCGATTACCTGTCGGCCATCCGCGAAGGCGACTACGTGATCGCGCAGGCCAACGCCTCGCTCGACGCGACCGGCAAGCTGATCGACGAACTCGTGTCGGCCCGTGAAAAGGGTGAGTCGGTGCTGACCAGCCCCGAGCGCATCCAGTACATGGACGTGGCCCCGACGCAGATCGTGTCGGTCGCTGCCTCGCTCGTGCCCTTCCTGGAGCACGATGACGCGAACCGCGCGCTGATGGGCGCCAACATGCAACGTCAGGCCGTGCCGGTGCTGCGCCCCGAAAAGGCGCTGGTCGGTACGGGCGTCGAGCGCGTGGCTGCGGTCGACTCGGGTACGGTGGTGACCGCCAACCGCGGCGGCGTGGTCGATTACATCGACACGAACCGTATCGTGATTCGTGTCAACGATGACGAAGCCGTGGCCGGTGAAGTCGGTGTGGACATCTACAACCTGATCAAGTACCAGCGCTCGAACCAGAACACCAACATCCACCAGCGCCCCATCGTGAGCCGTGGCGACAAGGTGGCGGCGGGCGACGTGATTGCTGATGGCGCCTCGACCGACATCGGCGAGCTGGCCCTGGGCCAGAACATGCTGGTGGCCTTCATGCCCTGGAACGGCTACAACTTCGAAGACTCGATCCTGATCAGCGAGCGCGTGGTGGCCGAAGACCGCTACACCTCGATCCACATCGAGGAACTCGTGGTGATGGCCCGCGACACCAAGCTGGGCAGCGAAGAAATCACGCGCGACATCCCGAACCTGAGCGAGCAGCAACTGGCTCGCCTGGACGAATCGGGCATCGTCTACATCGGCGCCGAAGTTGGCCCGGGCGACGTGCTGGTGGGCAAGGTCACGCCGAAGGGCGAGACCACGCTGACGCCGGAAGAAAAGCTGCTGCGCGCCATCTTCGGCGAGAAGGCGTCCGACGTGAAGGACACCTCGCTGCGTGTTGACCAAGGTACCAACGGCACCGTGATCGACGTGCAGGTCTTCACCCGTGAAGGCATCCAGCGAGACAAGCGCGCCCAGCAGATCATCGACGATGAGCTGAAGCGCTTCCGCCTGGACCTGAACGATCAGCTGCGCATCGTCGAAGCCGACGCGTTCGAGCGGATCGCCAAGCTGCTGGCCGGCAAGGTCGCCAACGGCGGCCCGAACAAGCTGGCCAAGGGTACGGCGATCACTGCCGAGTACCTGCAGTCGATCGAGCGCTACCACTGGTTTGACATCCGCCCGGCGGAAGACGAGCTGGCGAACCAGCTCGAGTCGATCAAGAACTCGCTGGAGCAGACCCGCCACAGCTTCGACCTCGCGTTCGAAGAAAAGCGCAAGAAGCTCACGCAAGGCGACGAGCTGCCCGCTGGCGTGCTGAAGATGGTCAAGGTGCACCTGGCCGTGAAGCGCCGCCTGCAGCCTGGCGACAAGATGGCCGGCCGTCACGGCAACAAGGGTGTGGTGTCGAAGATCGTTCCGGTCGAAGACATGCCCTACATGGCCGACGGCACGCCGTGCGACATCGTGCTGAATCCGCTGGGCGTGCCCTCGCGGATGAACGTGGGTCAGGTGCTTGAAGTGCACTTGGGCTGGGCCGGCAAGGGCATCGGCCAGCGCATCGGCGACATGCTTCAGAAAGAAGCCGCCACGGCCGAGCTGCGCAAGTTCCTCGACGAGCTGTACAACAAGTCGGGCGGCAAGACCGAAGAGCTCAGTGCGCTCAGCGACGCCGAAGTCCGCGAGATGGCGGCCAACCTGAGCAAGGGTGTGCCGTTCGCGACGCCGGTGTTCGATGGTGCCAAGGAAGAAGAAATCCGCGGCATGCTGCAGCTGGCCTATCCGGCCGACATCGCCAAGGCCAAGGGCCTGACGCCGACCCGCACGCAAGCCATCCTGCACGACGGTCGCACCGGTGACGCCTTCGAGCGTCCGGTCACCGTCGGCTACATGCACGTGCTGAAGCTGCACCACTTGGTGGACGACAAGATGCACGCCCGCTCGACCGGCCCGTACTCGCTCGTCACGCAGCAGCCGCTGGGTGGTAAGGCGCAGTTCGGCGGCCAGCGCTTCGGTGAAATGGAAGTGTGGGCGCTCGAAGCCTACGGTGCGTCTTACGTGCTGCAGGAAATGCTGACCGTGAAGTCCGACGACGTGAATGGCCGTACCAAGGTGTACGAAAACATCGTCAAGGGTGAGCACTCGATCGACGCCGGCATGCCCGAGTCGTTCAACGTGCTGGTCAAGGAAATTCGTTCGCTCGGTATCGACATCGAGCTCGAGCGCAACTGAGATAGGAATAGGAGAGCCCCATGAAAGGTTTGCTGGACCTGTTCAAGCAATTCACCCCTGATGAGCATTTCGATGCCATCAAGATCGGCCTGGCCTCGCCCGAGAAGATTCGGTCGTGGTCGTTCGGTGAAGTGAAGAAGCCTGAGACCATCAACTACCGCACGTTCAAGCCCGAGCGTGACGGCCTGTTCTGCGCCAAGATCTTCGGCCCGATCAAGGACTACGAGTGCCTGTGCGGCAAGTACAAGCGCCTGAAGCACCGCGGCGTGATCTGCGAAAAGTGCGGCGTCGAAGTCACCCAGACCAAGGTGCGCCGTGACCGCATGGGTCACATCGACCTGGCTGCGCCCTGCGCGCACATCTGGTTCCTGAAGTCGCTGCCCAGCCGTCTGGGCCTCGTGCTCGACATGACGCTGCGCGACATCGAGCGCGTGCTCTACTTTGAAGCCTACGTGGTGGTGGACCCCGGCATGACCCCGCTGAAGAAGTTCAGCATCATGTCGGAAGACGACTACGACGCGAAGAAGCAGGAGTACGGTGACGAGTTCGAGGCGCTGATGGGCGCCGAGGGCGTGAAGCGCCTGCTCGAGGAGATGGACCTCGACACCGAGATCGAGAAGCTGCGTGGCGACATGACCGGCTCCGAGCTGAAGGTCAAGAAGAATTCCAAGCGCCTCAAGGTGATGGAAGCCTTCAAGAAGTCGGGCATCAAGCCGAACTGGATGATCCTCGATGTGCTGCCCGTGCTGCCGCCGGACCTGCGTCCGCTGGTGCCGCTGGACGGCGGTCGCTTCGCAACAAGCGACCTGAACGACCTCTATCGTCGCGTCATCAACCGCAACAACCGCTTGGCTCGCCTGTTGGAGCTGAAGGCGCCCGAGATCATCGTGCGCAACGAAAAGCGCATGCTGCAAGAAGCGGTCGATTCGCTGCTGGACAACGGTCGTCGCGGCAAGGCCATGACCGGTGCCAACAAGCGCGCGCTGAAGTCGCTGGCCGACATGATCAAGGGTAAGTCGGGTCGCTTCCGTCAGAACCTGCTGGGCAAGCGCGTCGACTACTCGGGTCGTTCGGTGATTACCGTGGGCCCGACCCTCAAGCTGCACCAGTGCGGTCTGCCCAAGCTGATGGCGCTTGAACTCTTCAAGCCTTTCATCTTCGCGCGTCTCGAAGCCATGGGCATCGCGACCACGATCAAGGCTGCCAAGAAGGAAGTCGAAGCCGGCACGCCGGTGGTGTGGGACATCTTGGAGGAGGTCATCAAGGAGCACCCGGTTCTGCTGAACCGCGCGCCGACGCTGCACCGCCTCGGCATCCAGGCTTTCGAGCCCGTGCTGATCGAAGGCAAGGCGATCCAGCTGCACCCGCTGGTTTGCGCGGCCTTCAACGCCGACTTCGACGGTGACCAGATGGCCGTTCACGTGCCGCTGTCGATCGAAGCGCAGATGGAAGCCCGTGCCCTGATGCTGGCCTCGAACAACGTGCTCTTCCCGGCCTCGGGCGAGCCGTCGATCGTGCCGTCGCAAGACGTGGTGCTGGGTCTGTATTACGCGACCCGCGAGCGCATCAACGGCAAGGGCGAAGGCATGGTCTTCGCCGATCTCAAGGAGTTGCAGCGCGCGCTCGACAACGGCGTGGTCGAGATCACCGCCAAGATCAACGTGCGCCTGACCGAGTGGGTCAAGAACAAGGAAACCGGCGAGTTCAAGCCCGAGACCAAGCTGGTCGAGACCACCGTGGGCCGCGCGTTGCTGAGCGAGATCCTGCCCAAGGGCTTGCCGTTCGCCAACATCAACAAGGCGCTGAAGAAGAAAGAAATCTCGCGCCTGATCAACACCTCGTTCCGCAAGTGCGGCCTGAAGGAAACCGTGGTGCTGGCCGACAAGCTGCTGCAAAACGGCTTCCGTCTGGCCACGCGCGCCGGCATCTCGATCGCGATCGACGACATGCTCGTGCCGAAGGAAAAGCCGGGCCTGATCGAGCGCGCCGAGAAGGAAGTGAAGGAGATCGAGCAGCAGTACGTGTCCGGTCTGGTCACCGCTGGCGAGCGCTACAACAAGGTCGTGGACATCTGGGGCAAGACCGGCGACGAAGTCGGCAAGGTCATGATGAGCCAGCTGGCCAAGCAGAAGGTCATCGATCGCAACGGCAAGGAAGTTGATCAGGAGTCGTTCAACTCGATCTACATGATGGCCGACTCGGGTGCTCGCGGTAGCGCCGCCCAGATCCGTCAGCTGTCGGGTATGCGGGGTCTGATGGCCAAGCCGGACGGCTCGATCATCGAGACGCCGATCACGGCGAACTTCCGCGAAGGCCTGAACGTTCTGCAGTACTTCATCTCGACCCACGGCGCCCGCAAGGGTCTGGCCGACACGGCGTTGAAGACCGCGAACTCGGGTTACCTGACGCGTCGTCTGGTCGACGTGACGCAGGATCTGGTCGTGACCGAGCAGGACTGCGGCACCGACAACGGCATCGCCACCCGCGCGCTGGTTGAAGGTGGTGAAGTGATCGAATCGCTGCGCGACCGCATCCTGGGCCGCGTGCCCGCGATCGACGTGCTGCACCCCGAGACGCAAGAAGTGTTGGTGCCGGCCGGCAAGATGCTGGACGAAGACACCCTGGACGAACTCGAGGCCGCAGGCGTCGATGAAGTCAAGGTTCGCACGCCGCTGACTTGCGGCACGCGATTCGGCCTGTGCGCCAAGTGCTACGGCCGCGATCTCGGCCGTGGCGGCCTGGTGAACGCCGGTGAGGCGGTGGGCGTGATCGCCGCGCAGTCGATCGGTGAGCCGGGTACCCAGCTGACCATGCGGACCTTCCACATCGGTGGTGCCGCGTCGCGCGCCGCCATCGCGTCGAGCGTCGAGGCCAAGTCCGACGGTCTGATCGGCTTCAACGCCACGATGCGCTACGTGACCAACGGCAAGGGCGAACTGGTGGTGATTTCGCGTTCGGGCGAAATCGTCATCTCCGACCCGCACGGCCGTGAGCGCGAACGCCACAAGGTGCCGTACGGCGCGACGCTGAACGTCAAGGCAGACCAGTCCGTGAAGGCTGGCCTGATCCTGGCAACCTGGGATCCGCTGACCCGTCCGATCATCACCGAGTTCGCCGGCAAGGCCCGTTTCGAGAACGTCGAAGAAGGCGTGACCGTGGCCAAGCAGGTGGACGAAGTGACCGGCTTGTCCACGCTCGTCGTGATCGACCCGAAACGCCGTGGCGCCGCCAAGGTGGTGCGTCCGCAAGTGAAGCTGCTCGACGCTTCCGGCGCCGAAGTGAAGATCCCGGGTACCGACCACTCGGTGACCATCGGCTTCCAAGTAGGCGCGCTGATCCAGGTGCGCGACGGTCAGGACCTCGCTCCGGGCGAAGTGCTGGCGCGTATCCCGATCGAAGGTCAGAAGACCCGCGACATTACCGGCGGTCTGCCGCGTGTGGCCGAGCTGTTCGAAGCCCGTACGCCGAAGGACAAGGGCACCCTGGCCGAGATCACCGGTACGGTGTCGTTCGGCAAGGAAACCAAGGGCAAGGTGCGTCTGCAGATCACCGATCCGGAAGGCAAGATCTGGGAAGAGCTCGTGCCCAAGGAAAAGAACATCCTGGTGCACGAAGGCCAGGTGGTCAACATGGGTGAGCTGATCGTCGACGGCCCGGCCGATCCGCAGGACATCCTGCGTCTGCTGGGTATCGAGGAACTGGCCCGCTACATCGTTGACGAAGTGCAGGACGTGTATCGCTTGCAGGGCGTGAAGATCAACGACAAGCACATCCAGGTGATCGTTCGCCAGATGCTGCGTCGCGTGCAGATCACCAACCCGGGCGACACGCACTACATCGCTGGCGAGCAGGTGGAGCGCTCCGAGATGCTCGACACCAACGACCGGATGCGCGCCGAGGGCAAGATCCCGGCCACGTATTCCGACGTGCTGCTGGGTATCACCAAGGCTTCGCTGTCGACCGACTCCTTCATCTCGGCCGCTTCCTTCCAGGAAACGACCCGCGTGCTCACCGAGGCTGCCATCATGGGCAAGCGCGACGAGCTGCGTGGCCTGAAGGAAAACGTCATCGTGGGTCGTCTGATCCCGGCCGGTACCGGCTTGGCCTTCCACCAGGCTCGCAAGGCCAAGGAAGAGATGGACGACGCCGAGCGTCGCGCCATCGCCATGCAAGAGGCGGAAGAGAACGCTGCCCTGGCAATGTCGCAACTGGACGAGTCGGCCGAAGAGGCTGCACCCGCTGCCGGTGGCGACGTGGCTGCCGAATAAGCGGTTACGTTCGTGCTGCGGACCCGGGCCGAAAGGCCCGGGTGATCAACCCGCCAGTCACTTGTATTGATTCAGTTTTGATCAGTGCAAGTGACTGGCGGGTTGTTTTTTTGTGCGATCAGCTGGCGTCAGGCGCCGGGCATTGGCGCAGGTCATCGGCCAGCCGCGCCAGCACGGGTTGCCAGGCGGTGCCTTCAAGACGCTGGCCCACCTGGGTGGCCCAGGGCAACAGCCAGCGCGTGATCAGTCCGTGCTGCAAGACGGGCTCCTCTTGTTCAAACGAGACGGCCAGCAGCTCCAGCACCACGGCCAGGTGATCTGGCGGTAGCGGCGCAGCGGCCCAATCCAGCTGGAGATGCTCCATGACGCGCACCAAGTCTTCTCGCACGTCGCCGCCGTCGAGCTGCAACTCGGCGTGCAGGATGACGGTCACGGGGGACTGTGGTGCTCCCAGGTGGAAGGTGCCCCAGTAGTCGCCCGCCAGCGTCTCGAACGAGCCGAGCCCCAGCGCCGAGAACACCTCCGCGCGTTCGCGGTCATCGAGCATCGGGCTGAAGAATCGCGACCACAAGAGCAGATCGATGGCGCCGTCGTCGTCAGGCGCGGGCTTGTCGAGAACGCCTTCGGGCGCGGCGTGGTGCGCCTGGGTTTGCGCGGCGCTCATGTCAAGGACACCAGGGTCGTGGAGACGGATTTCAGCCCGCCTCGCTCTTTCTGATCGCCGCGCCACACGGCGACGCCCACCTTGCCGGCTTTTTCGAGTTCGACCCAACCCGGGAGTTGCAGCACCACTTGCCAGTAGCCACCTTCCCACTTGGGTGCGGCGACCCAGTTGGTGGGCGGCGTGCTGCGTTGCATGGTGCCGAGGCCCTCGGCGTGCATGCGAAACAAGTCTTTGCGATCAGCGCGCCACAGCACGCCTTGCACCGGCTGGCCGGGCGCGCCCATGGTGATCCACGGCGCATCGGCCTGCTCGGGCACGAGCAGGGCGCAGGCGTCGGGGAACAGCGACGGGTTGTCCGTTACCGACGTCACCGGGGCGCTGCAGGGCCAGCGCAGCACGATGCGATAGCCGCGTCCGGCGACGCGCTCGTAATCGAGTTGCACGCGTGGCGTGAGCGGCGTGGTGTGGTCGGCGTAGGCCTTGGCCATATAGCCGCCGGGCTGCATGGCCACGGGCGCGGCCATCATGTCGATGGTTTTCATGTTCGGCTTTTCAGGGGCGGGGGTCAGAACACGGTGGCGCTCTTGCCGGTGTCGAGGTGGAAGTTGTCGTTCCAGTCGTAGGCGATGAGGATGTCCATCAGGGCGCTGGCCTGGCCGTGCTTGCTCCGTTCGCGCTCGGCTTGCAAGGTGGCCATCGCCGTGTGGACGCGCGGGCCGAACAGGCTTTCGAGGTAGCCCGGCGGAATACGCATCTCGTTGGTGGGGCGGCCTTCGCTGTCGAGCTTGTGGGGCGACAGCGGCGGGATGTAGAACACGTTGGGCTCCAGGCCGAACTCGGGGTGCAGCGGCAGCGCCACCTTCCACTGGTGCACCAGCTTCCAGATCGGGCCGTTTTCGTCGTTCAGATAGCCAACGTAGCGCAAGCGGCCCGGGCACTGCCGGGCGCACGCCGGCGCCACGCCTTTCTCGACGCGCGGCAGGCAGAAGATGCACTTGGTGGACACCTGCCGCACCGGGTCGAAGAAGACCTTTTTGTACGGGCAGGCTTCGACGCAGAAGCGGTAGCCGTGGCAATGGTCTTGATTGACCAGCACGATGCCGTCTTCGGCGCGCTTCTCGATGGCGTTGCGCGGGCAGGCGTCTTTGCAGGCGGGGTGCGTGCAGTGGTTGCACAGGCGCGGCAGGTAGAACTGGTGGTTGTCTTGCGGGTATTGGCCCTCGCCGTGGTCTTCGTCCCAGTTCGGGCCCCATTGCGGCTGACCCTCGGGGCGCAGCCAGGGCTTTTCGGCTTCGGCCTCGGTGGCGATCTTGAAGTAGACCTTTTTGTGGTTGAACTTCCACGCGCGGCCATAGCCGGTGTCGGCGTCGGGGATCTCGCCGCGCTTGACCTGCCCGTGGGCATCGCGGCCGCCGATCTCCCAATACTTGGCCGGGAAGCCCTTGCCGGGCATGCTCTCGACGTTGTTCCAGTAGGCGTAGGCCGTGCCTTCGTCGCGGTTCCAGAGGTTCTTGCAGGCCACGGTGCAGGTCTGGCAGCCCAGGCATTTGTTGAGGTCGAGCACCATGGCCAGTTGGCGCTGGACGGGTTGGGGTTGGATCAGGCTCATGCGTGTTGCCCTTGCGGGTTGGCGGATGCGTTGGGGTTGGCGTTGGCGTTGTTTGGCTCCGTCCAGGGGCGGATGCCGATGCGGGTGTCTTGCACATGCGTGCCGGGCTCGAACAGCGCGAAGGCCCACTGCACGTGTCCTCGTCCGCCCGCGAAGTGCATGGGGTTCATGAGCCCGGGCATGATCCACTTGTAGCTGCGGTGATCGGGGAACTGATGCGGCTCCCAGGCATGGAAGAAATACGCCACGTTGGGGCGAACCATGTTGGAGTGCTTGATACGCATGCGTACGGTGCCCAGCCGGTTGAAGATCTCGGCCCAGGCGTGGTCGGCCAGGCCCAGGCGCTTGGCGTCGGCGGGGTTGAGATAGAGCAGCGGCTCGCCGCGTTGCAGGCGCATCAGCAGCGGGGTGTCGCGCCAGATCGAGTGGATGCTCCAGCGCGAGTGGCACGAGATCATCTGGAACGGGTAGTCGCCGCCGGCCTTGGGGCTTTCTTTGTGGGTGGGCAGACTCTCGTTGGCCTCGATGAACCAAGGGTGGTCGATGTAGAACTGCTGGCGGCCCGTGAGCGTGGGCCAGCGCCACTTGTGCTTCACCTGGTGCTGGGCCACGGTCAGCACGCCTTCGCCTTCCCAATCGCCATTGAAGAGCTGCGAGTTGAGCGTGGTGCTGCCGGTGCTGCTGAACTTCTGCACGCCGCTTTGCCGCAGATCGGTGTCTTGCATGCCCGAGGTCGATGAGCTGAAGCGGATGATTTCTTGCGTCACGCCGGGGGCGTCCTTCGGGCCCCAGCCGCCGTCGCAGGCGTAGATCTTGTGGATCTGCTTGAGATCGAATTCCTTCTTCAGCCCGCAAGGCGCGGCGGCGGGCACGTTGCGCTCGATGGCAATCTCTTGCACCCGCTTGGACAGATGCCAGTAGATCTCCCACTCGTCGCGGCTGTCGCCCAGCGGCGGAATGGCGGCGTCGCAGTAGTGGAGGTAGGGCACATACGAGACCGGGTATTTGATCCCGACCTTTTCGTAGTAGCCCGCGGCGGGCAGCAGGTAGTCGGCATGCATGCCGGTGAACGACAGCTTGGGGTTGACGTCCACCACCAGATCCAGGCTGGGCCACAGCTCGTTGAGCGCGTGTTGCGGCAGGTTGCTGCGGCGCAGAACGTTGTTGCCCCCGGTGATCCAGGCCTTGGGCGGGGTCTTCTCGGGGCGCGGAAAGGTCGGCATCCAGCCCTTGCGGCGCGCCTCGGCGTCGTAGTCGCTCAGGGTGCGCGAGTAGCCGGCGGCGCGCGTCTCGCGGTCGAGCTCGCCTTTGATGCCGGCAAAGTTGAGGTTGGCCGAAGCGCTGTTGGTGGCGCACACCCGCTCGTTGGTGATGCGCTGGGTTTCGGTGAGCGTGATTTCGAGCGGCGTCTTCTTGCGCATCACCAGCTCGGCTGCCGTGCGAAAGATGCCGCCCCAGCCCAGCGCCTCAAGGGCCACGCCCATCAGCCCGCCCAGGCCAGGCGCTTTCAGCTCGGTGGCGATCTCGAAGCCCTCGATGGCAAACCAGCCGGTGGCGTTGAGGCCGGCGCCGCGCTTGCCGATGGCCCCCTTGAGTGCCAGGCACAGGATCTTCGAGCGGTTCATCAGATCGGCGTGCAAGAAGCGGTTCGAGCCCCAGCTCGACAGCACCAGCGGACGCTCGGCCTTGGCAAAGCCTTCGGCGAACGCCTCGACTTGCGCAACGCTGAGGCTGGTGACCTGCGCCGCCCGCTCGAACGTCCAGAGGTCGAGCTGCTCTTTCAAGATGGCGCCCACCGGCGCTACCTGAACGGTCTTGCCGTCCTTGAGCGTGGCGCTGTAGAGCCCCTCGATGGCCGGGTCGACGTCTTGCAAGAACAGCCGGGGGTTGTCGCTGCCCTCGCCGGCGGGGGCCGCCGCGATCCGCCGGGCCCGCAAGTCGTACCAATAAAACACGCCGGTGCGGCCCTCGGGCTTGAGGTCGCTCTCGGCCAGAAACTGCCCCGTGTCCAGCCGCACCAGCATGGGCAAATCGGTCTGCTCTTTCACGTAGGCCCAGTTCACGCGATCGGTGGCCCAGATGTGGCGCGCGGTGGCCAGCGCCAGCGCGGCGTCGGTGCCGGCGCGTATCGGCAGCCAGTGATCGGCGTGCGTGGCGGTGGCCGAGAAGATCGGGTCGACCACCGTGAGCGTGGCGCCCTTGTAGCGGGCCTCGAACAAGAAATGCGCGTCCGGGATCTGGGTGACGGCGGGGTTCATGCCCCAGACGACGAGGTGATCGGACAAGAACCACTCGTCCGAGCTGCCGCCCATGTGCGGAAACCCGAACGTCAGCATCGAGCCGATGTTGAGATCGCCCACCTCGGCCCAGTCGTCGGCGATCGTGGCGCCCAGTTGCCCGAAGAACTTGATGCGCCCGGCGGTCGTGGCGCCGTAATCGAAGTGCGGGCCGAGATCGTGGTAGATCGCCTCGACACCGTGCTGCTGGGCGATGTCCACCATCTTGCCGGCGATCTCGTCGATGGCCTGCTCCCACGAGATCTTCTGCCACTGCCGCGAGCCTCGCTCGCCCACGCGCTTGAGCGGTGTCGTCAAGCGCGACGGGCCATACATCACGTGGGTGTAGCAGGCCCCTTTCTGGCAGCCGCGCGGGTTGAAGTCGGGCACCACGCCGGGCTCGGACGACGCGTAGTTGGCCGCCTGCTCCTCGCGCACGATGACGCCGTTCTTGACGTAGATGTCCCAGTTGCAGGCGCTGCGGCAGTTCAGCCAGCCGTGCGAGCCCTTGGCCACCTTGTCCCACGTCCAGCGCTGGCGGTACAGATCCATCCAGGATCCCAGCTTCTCTTGCGTGCGCGGGCCCAGCGGCACACCGCTGGCCTGATGCCGGCGGGGGCTGAAGTGATACAGCGGCAGGCCCGCCACCGCCGTGGCGCCGGCACCCAGCGCCGCATACTTGAACAGGGTTCGTCTCGTGAGCGTCATCGCACCCTCTCGTTGTCGTGTTGTCTCGTGGTGTTGTCGTGATCCCGACACGGTTGTGTCGTCTTCACGCCACTTTGAGCGTAGTGAGCGACGGCCCGGCGCGCCGGTGAGGGCATGACAACAATCGGTGAATAATGGCCAGCATGCAGAACGAAGCCTCGCCACCACGCCGGCAGCGCCGGGTTCCGGTGCACTACTTCGGGCAGTTGCTCGACTACATCGACGCGCAGGGCGGGCAGTCTCGGCGGGTGCAGGGCGCCGCCGGGCTGCGCGCCGAGGCGCTGCGGCCCGACGGGCGCGTCGAGCTGGCGCGGGTCGATCGTCTGCTCGACGCCGCCGAGCGCGAGCTGGGCGCCGGCTTTGGGCTGCGTTTCGGGCTGCAGCTGTCGCTGGCCTCGCACGGCAGCCTGGGCTTCGCGACGATGGCCAGCCGCAGCATCGGCGAAGCCCTGTCGCTGGTGGCCGAGTTCTTTCGCATCCGCAGCCCGCTGGTCTGGATCAGCCTGCTGGCCGAGGGCGACGAGGCGCGGCTGACGATCCAGCGCGCGCAGCCCCTGGCCCGGCACGACGTGGTGGTCGACATCACCCTGGGCTGCACGTTCTCATCGCTGCGCTTTCTGGCCCAAGGCGCCTTGCGGCTGCGCCGGGTCGAGCTGTGCCGGCCAACGGTGGACGACGCTTATGCGCGCACCTTCGGCTGCCCGGTGCGCGCGGCCTGCGCGGCGGACGCTCTCGTTTTCGCGCGCGCCGATCTCGACCGCCCGCTGCCGCTGGGCGACGCCACGGCGCTGGCCCAGGCGCGAGCGGCCTGCGCGGCCGAGCTGGTCACGGCCGGTGACACCGCCGGCGTGGCCGCCCAGGTGCGCGGCGTGCTGGCCTCGGCGGGCGAAAGCTTCCCCGATGCCGACACCGTGGCGGCGCGCCTGCGCCTGTCGGCGCGCACCCTGCGCCGGCGCCTGAGCGACGAAGGCGTGCGGCTTCAGGAGCTCGCCGACGAAGAGCGCTTGCGGCAGGCCTTGCGCTGGCTGGGCGATACCGACGAGAGCGTGCAGCGCATCGGCGAGCGTCTGGGCTACGCCGACCCGTCGAACTTCG
The DNA here is from genome assembly GCF_041915145.1 of Aquabacterium sp. Taxonomy (GTDB): domain Bacteria; phylum Pseudomonadota; class Gammaproteobacteria; order Burkholderiales; family Burkholderiaceae_C; genus Aquabacterium. Next base: position 18,120 of record NZ_JAYSBZ010000020.1, read on the forward strand.
GCCACGCCTTCAAGCGCTGGACGGGGCAATCCCCCCAGGCCTGGCGCAAGGCGCGGCGGCAGGCCGGCTGAGGCGCGCTGGCGGCGCGGCTCATTGCGGCAGCGCCAGCATCATCGCCACCGTGCTGCGCGCCAGCAGCTCGACGACCTGATCCTCGCTGTCGTAGCGGCGATCGGCCAGCCCCAGGCCGAATTGCAAGGTGAGGGCGACGACCGCGTCGGCACCCATGCGGCGCATGGCGTCGCTCAGCCCCGCGGCGGCAGCCAGTCCGGCGAGGTCGCGCGCGAGGTCGGCGCTCAGCTCGTCGAGCAACTGCCGTCCGCAGGCTCCGAGGGTGGATTGCGGGCGGTGCTGCTCGGCCAGAAACAGCCGCAGCAGGCCCGCGTGCCTGACGGCCGCGCGGATCGACAGCCGATAGGCCTCGACCGACGCGGCGACCAGATCGCTGCTGGTGCGCAGCGGCGCGCGCGCGGCATCGAGGCTGTGGCGCAACTGCTGCACCAGCTGCGTGGCCAGCTCGCGCAGCAGCTCGTCCATGTCGCGAAAGTGCACGTAGAACGTGGGCTGGGCCACCCCCGCCCGCTGAGTGATCCGCCCCGTGGTGAGCCCGTCGGGGCCGTGTTCGAGCAGCACGGCCATGGCGGCGTCGAGCAGGCGATGGCGGGTCAGGAGCTTGGCTTCCTTGCGGCTGAGGGGGCGGGCGGCGGCGGGCATGGGCGGGGCAACGGTGCGCTTGATCGGGCGATTGTCTTATAGGTCGAATCAGCCGACTTGGTCGGGCTGGATCCGGCTGGCATTCGGCGGGCGTTCGGCATCGATACTCGGTAGTTTCCTGGGGCCGGGCAACGAATGGCTTTGAAGTGGGTCAATGATCGCCTATAGATCTATCGGTGAAACTGCGTGCGCTGCCTGTCGCCGCGACGGGCCAACCGGAAAGGGTTCGACATGCTGTTTCGCTTCATCGATCAATGGCGCACGATGCTGGGCATGGGGCTGGGCAAGCCGAATATGTGGGATCACGCCCGCATGGTCTTTTGCGACATCCCGGTGGACGCGGCCAAGGTGCGGAGCTGGCTGCCGTTTCCGCTGCGACTGGCCCGGCCGGCGCGCGCCACGCTGTTCATCGCCGACTACCCCAAGACCACGTTCGGCTGCGTCTACCGCGAGGCGGCGGTGCTGATCCATGCCCGCCTGTTCGGCATCTTCCCGGTGCTGCATTGCCCGTGGATGGTGGTGGATTGCGATCAGGCGCTGATCTGGGGGCGCGAGCTGCTGGGGTACCCGAAGAAGATGGCGCAGATCGAGTTCGCCGAGGGGCCGGACGGCCGCTTTCACGGCAGCGTGGCGCGGCGCGGCTTCGAGGTGATGCGCTTCGAGGGCGCGGTCGGCGCGCGCGACTCCCAGCCCGGCCCGGGCATCGGCCGCATGCAGGTCAACATCCGCTCGCACATCAGCGTCTTCATGCCGGGGCACTTGCTGACGGTGCGGCCGTCCGAGACGGTCCACGAAGCCAACCAGATGCAGCTGCGCGTGGAGCTGAAGGACTCGCCCTACGAGCCGCTGGGCATCGCCGCCGGGCCGGCCGAGCGCGCGACGATCCGCACCTGCGATATCGGCGGCGGGCTGTTCCCGCCACCCATGCGGATCTGGCCGGTGGGGCCGGCGTTCATGACGCGGCTGTCGCACCTGCTGCGCACGCGCTGAGGGGAGGCCGCGATGACACAGTCGAACCCGTCGGCGGGCGGCGCGGGCGGGCTGCCCGGCCTGGCCGGGTGGTCGGCCGGACTGGCGGCGGTGGCCGAGCTGCCCCGCTCGGCGCGACGCGACGTGGAGGCGGCGATCGAGCTGGCGCGGCGCTTCAACGCCGAGGTGGTGCGGCTGCTGGCGCTCGACCTTGACCGCGCCGTGCAAGACGACCCCGAGCTGCTGGCACACGGCTTCATCGCGCAAGCCAACGAGTGGCGCCTGTTCACGCGCTGGCTGCCCAAGATGTTTGGCGGCGCGGGCTGGAACATGCTGTCGCTCTACGCCTTCATCGAGGAGGTGTCGAGCGAGTGCGTCGGGCTGGCCAACGTGATCGGGGTGCACTACCTGGGCGTGGCCACGCTGCTGTCCACCTGGAACATGCGCCTGGCGCTGCGCGTGTTCGCCGACGTGGTGGCGGGCGAGCGAGCACGCCGGCCCTGCCTCGTCTCGCTGGCCATCACCGAGCCGCACGCCGGCACCGACGTCGAAGAGACCGAGCTGGTCGACCGCGCCCGCCTGGGCACCACGGCCACGCGCCAGCCCGACGGCAGCTACCGGCTCGACGGGCGCAAGGTGTTCATCTCGAACGGGCACGTATCGACCTGGCACATGGTCATCTCCTACGAAGATCGTCGCCACCCCGCCGACACCACCGTCGTCGCGGCCGTGCGTACCGGCACGCCGGGGTTCTCGTTCGGGGCCAAGGAAAAGAAGATGGGGCAGAAGGCCTGCGTGGCGTCCGAGCTGCTGTTCGATGACTGCCGCGTGCCGCCCGAGCAGGTGGCGCTGGACCGCGAGCAGACCCGCGCGCTCGGGCGCCCGCATCGCGACATCGCGCAGACGGTGATCGACTACGTGGTGTCGTCCACGCGCGCCGGGGTCGGCGCCTTCGCGGCCGGCACGGCGCGCGGCGCCGCCGAGGCGGCCACCCGCTACGCCGCCACCCGGCAATTGGCCGGCGGGCAGCTCCTGATCGAGCAGCAATGGGCCCAGACGTTGCTCGCCGACATGGCCCAGCACGCCGCGCAGGCCCGGCAGGCCTACATCGAGTCGGCCCTGGCCAACGGGCTGGGCGGGCTGTACCAGGTGCTGTTCGCCCAGCCGGCCTACGGCGCCGACCGCCTCATGCCCCGCGCCTGGATGCGCCGGGGCGGCGCGCTGGCGCTGCGCAGCGACTGGCTCACGCGCTGGTTCCAGCGGCGCTACCTCGGCGCGTATCCGCCGTGCTGGCAGCACCTCACCTCGGGCGTGGCCTCGCTGGCCAAGGTGGCGTGCAGCGATTTCGCGGTGAAGAACGCCGGCCTGGCGATCGAGCTGATGGGGGCGGACGGCCTGCGCCACGAGTACGGCGTCGAGAAACGCCTGCGCGACGCCAAGCTGCTGCAGATCTACGAAGGCACCAACCAGCTCAACCGCATCAACTATTTCAAGTGCCTGCTGCGGCCGCACGAGGGCGTGCGCGTTTTCTTGCGCAACTGCGCGGTGTGAGGAGTCAACCATGAGCCACGACAGCTGCGAGATGCGCTGGCCCGACGACGGGCTGCACGACTGGTGGGACGCCGCCGATGCCTTCGCGCGCGGCCAACTGGCGGGCGACGCCGCGAGCCGGGGCGACGAGGTCAGGGCCGCCATGCGCGAGATGGGCATGGCCTCGATCTGCGCCGACGAGCGCCTCGGCGGGCTGGCGCAAGGCGCGGCGGCGCTGGCGCGCGTCCTCGAGGCCCTCGGCGCGGTCGATGCCTCGGCGGCTGCGGTGATCTACGCCCAGGCGGCCGCCCATCGGGCCTTGCGCTGCGCGAGCCTGCCGGCCGATGCGTGGCGGCGGCACGCGCCCGATCTGGCCGATGCCTGGCTGGCCTGGCCGGGCTACCGGGCGCTCGACGAAGGCAGTTGGCCCGCGCTGACGGCGTCGCCCGGCGCCGACGGCGGCGCCACGGCGGCGCTGAGTGGCGAGGTGCCGATGCTGCTGCTCGGCGACTCGGCCGACTGGGCCGTGTTGCCGGCTTGCGCGCCAGACGGCACGCGCCCCCTGGTGCTGCTCGATCTGCGGCACCCCGGCGTGCGGCGCGGCGCGCCCATCCGCACCCTCGGGCTGACGGCGTGCGGCGCGGCCGACCTGTGCCTGACCGCCGCGCCGTGCCTGCTCCTCGGGGTGGACGCGGCGACCGCGTTCCGGCGTGGCGCGCCGCTGCTGGCCGCCGGGGTGATCGCCATGCAATGCGGGGTCATGCGCGGCAGCCTGCAAGCCGCTCAGACCTACGCCGCCGATCGCCACCAAGGCGGCGGCGACCTGCTGGGGTGGGGCGAAGTGCGGCGCCTGCTGTCGCTGATGCATGAGCGCTGGCGCGCGGCCCGGGGGCTGCTCGCCCAGGCCGTGGCGGCGGACGAGCCGGCGGGGGCGGCCGATGCCGCGTCGGCGGAATACGGCGCCTTGCACGCTGGCGCGCTGGCCTGCGAACTCACGCTCGACGGGGTGCAACTGCTGGGCGGCAACGGCTACATGAAAGACTACGGTCAGGAGCGCCGCCTGCGCGACGCGCGCCAACTGCAAAGCCTGCCGGGCGGCGTGGCCTGGCGGCGCCAGCGGCTCATCTCGCAAGCGCTGGCGGCCTGACGCGGCGCTCAGCAGCCCGCCGCGCTGTCCGGCGGGGGCAGACCGCTCCAGCGCGCGGCGGGCACGATCTCCAGCCCCACCGCGCGAGCCCGGCGAGCCAGCTTGAGCAGCGCGGCGTCCTTGCTGATGAGCCAGCGCGCGCCCACGGCCAGGGCCAGGTCGATGAACACCTGATCCTCCGGGTCCTTGCAGCGCATCGGGCCGCGCGGCGGGCGATCGACGAAGCGGGCGGGCTCGAACGCGGCGGCCATCGTTTCGGGGTGCGGTTGCCAGCGCGCAAAGCAATCGCGCGGCCAGACCAGACCCCACTCGCGCCGCATCGCCTCGCAAGCCACCCAGCGCACGGCGCCGGCCGCCACCGCTGCGGCGATCGGCTGCATCGCGGGGTCGCGAAAGAGGTGCCAGTCGAGCAGCGCGTTGGTGTCGAGGATGATGATGGGCGGCATGACTACCCCTCGCCTGCGGCATACCGCAGTCGGTCCCCCGAGGGGACGGAGCCCGGCTTCGGGCGGCCGGGCGCTCGGGCTCCCGCGCTAGCCCATGTCCTATTCACTGAGCTTCCGCGATCACGCCGCCGCCCAGGCAGACGTCGCCGTCGTACAGCACCACCGACTGCCCCGGCGTCACGGCCCACTGCGCCTCGGCGAAACGCACGTCGATGTGCTCGGCGTCGGTCGATTCGAGGCGGCATTCGGCGTCGGCCTGGCGGTAACGCGTCTTGGCGGCCAGCGGGCCGATGGGGGGCGCAAAGCCGGCGACCCAGCTCAGGTCGTCGGCGCGCAGCGCGTGGCTTTGCAGCCAGAGGTGGGCGTGGCCCTGCACCACGTAGAGCGTGTTGGTGGCCACGTCCTTGCGCGCCACGAACCACGGCTCGTGCTCGCCACCGCCGCGCGGCGCACCCTTGTCTTTCACACCGCCGATGCCGATGCCTTTGCGCTGACCCAGCGTGTAAAAGCTCAGCCCGACGTGTTCGCCCAGCACGCGGCCGCGGTCGTCCTTGATCGGGCCGGGCGTGTTCGACAGGTAGCGGTTGAGAAACTCGCGGAACGGCCGCTCGCCGATGAAGCAGATGCCGGTCGAGTCCTTCTTCTTGGCGTTCGGCAGCTTGATCTCGGCGGCGATGCGGCGCACCTCGGTCTTGGGCAGCTCGCCCACCGGGAACAGCGTCTTGCTGATTTGGGCCTGGTTCAGGCGGTGCAAGAAGTAACTCTGATCTTTCAGCGGGTCGAGCCCCTTGAGCAGTTGATGCTGCTCGCCAACTTGCCGGACTCGGGCGTAGTGGCCAGTCGCGATCTTTTCGGCGCCCAGGCGCATCGCGTGGTCGAGGAAGGCCTTGAACTTGATCTCGGCATTGCACAGCACATCGGGGTTGGGCGTGCGGCCGGCCTGGTATTCGCGCAGAAATTCGGCGAAGACGCGGTCTTTGTATTCGGCGGCGAAGTTGACGTGCTCGATCTCGATGCCGATCACGTCGGCCACGCTGGCGGCGTCGAGAAAGTCTTGCCGGCTCGAGCAATATTCGGAGTCGTCGTCATCTTCCCAGTTCTTCATGAAGATGCCGATCACCTCGTGCCCCTGCTGCTTGAGCAGCCAGGCGGACACGGCCGAATCGACGCCGCCGCTCAGCCCGACGACCACCCGCTGACGCCGCACGCCCGCGCTCACAGCGTCTCGGGCTCCATGAAAAGACTGACGTCGGTGTAGATGGAGTCGAGCGGCAGCCGGCGCCCGGCGAGGTGGTCTTCGATGCAGCGCAGCACCAGCGGGCTGCGGTGGCGGTGCGTGCTGGCGCGCAGCTCCTCGGGCGTCATCCAGACGGCGCGGATGACGCCGGTGTCGAGCGCGCGGCCCAGCTCGGGCTCGCCGACGGTGCCGGCGAACGCCAGGCGCACGTAGGTCACGTCTTCGCCCGTGCGGGTGCGCCGAAAACGCGACAGGTAGACGCCCTGAAACGCCAGCGGGGTGAAATGGCAGGCGGTTTCTTCGAGCGCCTCGCGGATCACGCCCTGCAACGGCGACTCGCCCGGGTCGAGGTGGCCGGCGGGGTTGTTGAGCAGCAGACCGTCGGAGGTTTGCTCCTCGACCAGCAGGTAGCGGCCGTCGCGCTCGACAATGGCGGCGACCGTGACATTGGGTTTCCAGCGGTGTGTCATGGTCATTCATTATCGTTGGAGTCGCTTTTCGGAACGACAAGTTCCGCCCCTCGTGCTCCAGAACCCTCGTCCAACTTGTGTATGCTGGAGGGTTCGACACATTCTTGTATTGCACACCAGCGCCGCGCCTCTTGGCCGCCGCTTCGATGACACCGAAGGAGACCGCATGTTCATTGGCGTTCCGCGAGAGACGACTGTCGGCGAGACACGCGTTGCCGTCACGCCCGAGACGGCCAAGAAACTGAAGGCCCAGGGCCACACGCTGCGCATCGAGTCGGGTGCCGGGGTGGCCGCCAGCGTGCCCGACGAGGCCTACGCGGCCGTCGGCGCCGAGATCGTGGACGCCGCCACGGCCTGCGCCTGCGACCTGGTGCTCAAGGTGCGCGCTCCGCAAGACAGCGAATTGCCGCTGCTGCGCGCCGGCACCACCGTGGTGGGCATGCTCAACCCCTTCGACGCCGCCGGGCTGCAGCGCCTCAACGCCACCCGGCTCACGGCCTACGCGCTCGAGGCCGCGCCGCGCACCACCCGCGCGCAGAGCATGGACGTGCTGTCCTCGCAGGCCAACATCGCCGGCTACAAGGCCGTGATGATGGCGGCCGACAAATACCAGCGCTTCTTCCCGATGCTCATGACCGCCGCCGGCACCGTGAAGGCCGCGCGCGTCGTGATCCTGGGCGTCGGCGTGGCGGGCCTGCAGGCCATCGCCACGGCCAAGCGCCTGGGCGCGGTCATCGAGGCGTCCGACGTGCGCCCCTCGGTGAAGGAGCAGGTCGAGTCGCTGGGCGCCAAGTTCATCGACGTGCCCTACGAAACCGCCGAAGAAAAAGAAGCCGCCGAAGGCGTGGGCGGCTACGCCCGCCCGATGCCGCAAAGCTGGCTCGACCGCCAGAAGGCCGAAGTCGCCAAGCGCGTGGCGCAGGCCGACATCGTCATCACCACCGCCTTGATCCCCGGTCGTGCCGCCCCCGTGCTGGTCACCGAAGACATGGTCAAGGCCATGAAGCCGGGCTCGGTCATCGTCGACCTGGCTGCGGCGCAGGGCGGCAACTGCCCGCTCACCGAGGCCGGCAAGACCGTGGTCAAGCACGGCGTGACGCTGGTGGGCGAAACCAACCTGCCCGCGCTGGTGGCCGCCGATGCCTCGTCGCTGTACGCCCGCAACGTGCTCGACTTCCTGAAGCTGATCATCAACAAAGAAGGCGCCTTGCACGTCGACCTCGAAGACGACATCGTCAAGGCTTGCCTGATGTGTCGCGATGGTCAGCTGCTGCGCGCCTGATTCCCCGCCCTTGCCTTAGAGGATTTCGCCATGCAACGCATCATGCTCCGTGCCAAGCTGCACCGTGTCACCGTCACCGAAGCCGACCTCACCTACGAAGGCTCGTGCGGCATCGACGAAGACCTGCTGGACGCCGCCAACATGCACGAGTACGAGCGCATCGACCTGTACAACGTCAACAACGGCGAGCGCTTCTCCACCTACATCATCAAGGCCGCGCGCGGCTCGGGAGCGATCTCGCTCAACGGCGCCGCCGCGCGCCGCGCCCATGTGGGCGACCTGCTCATCATCTGCACCTACGGCCCGGTGGCCGAGAGCGAGGTGCCGGCCTGGAAGCCCAAGGTCGTGCTGGTCGATGGCGACAACCGCGTCACCGAAATCCGCAAGCTCTGATCCGACTCAAGACTAGGAGACAACGATGGAAGCCTTAGTGCCAACTGTCAGCCACGTCGTCATCAACCTGACCATCTTCGTGCTCGCCATCTATGTGGGCTATCACGTGGTCTGGACGGTGACCCCCGCCCTGCACACCCCCTTGATGGCCGTGACCAACGCGGTGTCGGCCATCGTCATCGTCGGGGCCATGCTCGCAGCCGCGCTCACCGTCACGCCGCTGGGCAAGATCATGGGCGTGCTGGCCGTGGCGCTGGCGGCGGTCAACGTGTTCGGGGGCTTCCTGGTCACGCGCCGCATGCTCGAGATGTTCAAGAAGAAAGACAAGAAGGCAGGGGGCAAGTAAATGAGCCTGAACCTCATCGCATTGCTGTATCTGGTCGCCTCGGTGTGCTTCATCCAGGCGCTCAAGGGCCTGAGCCACCCGACCACCTCGATCCGCGGCAACCTGTTCGGCATGATCGGCATGACCATCGCCGTGCTGACCACGGTGGGCCTCATTCAGGGGCAAGCCGAGCACCTGCACGTGAGCTTCGGCGCGGGCCTGGGCTACGTGCTGGCCGCGCTGGTGGTGGGCGGCAGCGCCGGCGCCATCATGGCCAAGCGCGTCGAGATGACCAAGATGCCCGAGCTCGTGGCCTTCATGCACAGCATGATCGGTCTGGCGGCGGTGTTCATCGCCATCGCCGTGGTGGCCGAGCCCTACGCTTTCCAGATCGTGGCCAAGCCTATTGGTGATGCCCTGGCGGTGATTCCGGTAGGCAATCGTTTGGAGCTGGCCCTGGGCGCGGCTGTTGGCGCCATCACCTTCTCGGGCTCGGTCATCGCGTTCGGCAAGCTGAGCGGCAAGTACAAGTTCCGCCTGTTCCAGGGTGCACCGGTGGTGTTCGCCGGTCAGCACATGCTGAATCTGGTGCTGGGCCTGGCGGCCATCGGCCTGATCGCGCTCTTCATGGCTGTTGATGTTCAGCGCCTGGACGTGTTCTTTGCCCTGATCGCGCTGAGCTTCGTGCTGGGTGTGCTGATCATCATCCCGATCGGTGGCGCCGACATGCCCGTGGTGGTGTCGATGCTCAACAGCTACTCGGGCTGGGCGGCGGCCGGCATCGGTTTCTCGCTGAACAACTCGATGCTGATCATTGCCGGCTCGCTGGTGGGCAGCTCGGGCGCGATCCTGAGCTACATCATGTGCAAGGCCATGAACCGCTCGTTCTTCAACGTGATCCTGGGTGGCTTTGGTGGTGACGCCGGCGCGGCGGCCACGGGCGGCGCGCAACAGCAGCGCGCGGTCAAGAGCGGCTCGGCGGACGACGCGGCCTTCATCCTGGGCAACGCCGAAACCGTGGTCATCGTGCCGGGCTACGGTCTGGCCGTGGCGCGCGCGCAGCACGCCGTGAAGGAGCTGGCCGAGAAGCTCACGCACAAGGGCATCACCGTCAAGTACGCCATCCACCCGGTGGCGGGTCGCATGCCGGGGCACATGAACGTGCTGCTGGCAGAGGCCGAGGTGCCGTACGACCAGGTCTTCGAGATGGAAGACATCAACGGCGAATTCGGTCAGGCCGACGTGGCCATCATCCTGGGCGCCAACGACGTGGTGAACCCGGCCGCGCAGGTCAAGGGCAGCCCGATCTACGGCATGCCGATTCTGGAAGCCTACAAGGCCAAGACCGTGATCGTGAACAAGCGCTCGATGGCCAGCGGTTATGCCGGCCTGGACAACGAGCTGTTCTACATGGACAAGACCATGATGGTGTTCGGCGACGCCAAGAAGGTCGTGGAAGACATGGTCAAGGCGGTGGAGTAAGCCGCTGCAAGCACGAGGCCGACGCGTGCGTCGGTGTCAACAAAAAGGCCGCGAGGGGAAACCGTCGCGGCCTTTTTGTTGGGCCGCACGGGTGTGCGGCTGTCGTCGGACGCTGGCGTCAAGGCGTCTTGACGGTGGTCGGCTGGACCAGTTTCACTTGCTGGGCGATCACCGAGTCGGTGAATCCACGCGATGCAGGCGTGCCTTCTACGCCGCGCACCGCCACGTTGCCCATATAGCCTGCAGCATTTTTGCCAGTCAGGGTGCCGTCCACTGCCATGCTGTAGTAGCCGCCACCTGTCTCGATCGCCTTGGTTGTTGTTGCGGACAGTTGTGCTCCGTTGGCGATGCCGCTTACCGAGAACACCAGCGGCTGCTTGCCGACTTCGATTTCCTTGGTCACGGTCTGGGTGAAGAGGCCGGTGCCAAAGGCCATGGTCATGTTGAAGATCATCTTCTGGATCAGCGTGACGCCCTTGTAGCTGGCCGTGAAATTACCCGCACGCAAGGCCGCGATATCCGCATCGCTGGTACGCACGCCAACCACGCCATAGATCGGGGTCTGACCCTCGGCACTCAACGAGGCGACGGTCTCGGTGTTGCCCCGTGCGTAATCGACGATGAAAGCCCAGGCCTGGATGGCGTTGCTGTCGATGCCTTCGACGGTGACGGGAATGGCGACCGGGTTGTTGCTCACGTTCGTGTACGCCAAGCCGGCAAAGTCGAGGCGACCGGTATCGGTCAGCGCGAGTTTGGTGTCCGCCGAGGTGCCGACGTAGTCATGAGGCGTGAATGCACCGCTGACGAAGGAGGGCCCGGTCAAGTTGGATATGGTGGTGTTGGTCAGCGAATACGTGCCCCGCACCTTGGCCTGATCGCCGCCGATCACGGCGTACTCGCAGTCGCAGTTGGTGTCCAGCTTGGTGAAGGTCGCGAAGCCTTCAAGGGTGCCCTCGGTGGCTGGCGTCGGCGGGTTCACCGGCCCGATCGGGCGATACAGGCTGGACGCATCGGTGCGGAAGCTGGGCAGCGCCGGCGGGTTGCCGGCGGCCGGGGCTTCGAATTGCTCCCACGGGCCCCAGGCCTTGACGCTGTCTTGCGCGATGGTGACGTCGCCGTAGAGCTTGATGTTCTGCATCTCGGCGGGGGTGGCGGCATGAGCCGACAGGCCCGCGACGAGCGCGGCGGCCAGGCTGGTGGCGCGGAGCGCGGTCTGGAGGGTGGGGCGCATGGGGGTACTCCTTCGAAAATGAAACAAATAAGCGAGGTGATCGAGGGTCAGTAGCTGCGACCCAGCGAGGTCACGAACAGGGTGCGGCGGTAGTCGTACAGGCCGATGTTCGAGCCGTTGCGGATGTAGGTCACGCTGTTGGCCCACTGCCATTTTTCGAGCCAGCCGCTCTGGAAGCGGTGGTTGGCGCCGAGTTCGATGCGGTTTTCGTTTTCGTGGCGCTTGTAGCCGTAGAGCAGTTCGGGCGCCTTGAATTCGGCGTGGCGGTAGGACACGCGGCCGAACACGTCGCCGCCGTTCCAGGCTTGCCAGCGCAGTCCGATGAAGGGCTCGTCGGCGTTGTTGCTGAAGCGGCCATAGCGGTCTTCCTCGACCGAGAAGCGCACGCCGCCTTGCACCGCGAGGCTGTTGCCGAACGACAGGTGGCCGTAGCTCAGGCCGATCGAGCGGTAGTGGCCGTCGCGGCCTTCGTCGATGCTGCGGTTGTAGGCGCGGTTGATGTATTGCAGATCGACGCCGAATTCGCCCTGGGCGACCTGAATGGCCAGCGAGGGGCTGATCGACCAGTAGTCGGCCAGGTCTTCGCCGCCCAGCGTGATGTGGTCGACCTGGAAGTTGAGGTTGGCGCGGGTGCCGTTCTTGCTGATCAGTCCGGGGCCGGTGGACAGCGTGGCGACGCCGAGGTTGTAGGCCTTTTCCTGGTCGTAGCCACGGTGGTAGAGGCTGCCGGCGGTCGTCCAGCTGAAGCGCGAGGTCGATTCGCCCAGGCGCACCGGGCTGCCGCTTTGCCAGGTGTGGGTCAGGCCGGCTTGCAGGTCGGTGCCCCAGTCGGAGCGGCGCTGGCCCGCGGGGTCGAGCGTGAAGCCGCCGGGCAGCAGGGTGCTGGTGGGGCCGGCGGTGACGTTGCTGTCGTGGACCAGGCCGGCCAGGCCCGATGCCTCGAACTTGTTGGGCTGGCCGAAGGTGGCCTTTTCGTCGAGTTCGAGCTGCTTCAGGAACGATTGCACCGACAGGCGCACGTTGTCGGGCGTCTTGGGGTCGTCGAGCACCTGCTGGGCCTGGGCGCGGGCCTTGGCGAATTCGAGGGTGCGGTAGTAGGTGACGGCCAGCTCCAGGCGGGCGCGGTTGAGCGTCGGGTTGGCCTGCAGCAGGCTTTCAAGCGTTTCGATGGCCGAGTAGGGGCGACCGGTTTCGCGCTCGTACAGGCCTTGGCGATATTGGTCTTCGATGTCGCTGCCTTGAGCGCGAGCCAGGGCAGGACAGAGGGTGGCGCAGGCCAGGGCGCAGGCGGCGACCACGGGGCGGCTGCCAATCGGTGCGAAACGCATGAACAAGTCTCCGGACTTCAATGTAGATGGTGCCAACTCGCCCCGATCGCGCAGGTTCGTGCTTGAAGCAGCACCGCCTGACCCGCTGTCGTGCAGGGCGTTTAACGAATTGTTACAAGACCGATTGTGATCTTTTCACGCGGATTGTGGGAGGGGCGGAGCCACCGAATCAGGGGGACTTGCCCCTGATTCGGTGGCTCCGGGCAACGCTGTTGGGGCGTGGGCCGCGTTTCCCCCGGTTCGCCGCCGGGCATGCTCGCCCCAGAATCGGCTCCCGCCCAGGAGACCGCTATGGACAAGATTTGGCTCAAGAGTTACCCGCCCGGTGTGCCGCACAGCATCGACCCGGATCAGATCGACTCGCTGTTGCAGCTGATGGACGAAGGCATGCGCGCCTTCCGCGATCGGCCGGCCTACAAGTTCATGGGCAAATCGATGTCGTTCGGCCAGCTGGACGCGCTCAGCAAGCGCTTCGCGGCCTATTTGCAGAGCCTGGGGCTGGTCAAGGGTGACCGCGTGGCGATCATGATGCCCAACGTGCCGCAGTATCCGGTGGCGGTGGCGGGCGCGTTGCGCGCGGGCTGCGTGGTGGTGAACGTCAACCCGCTCTACACGGCGCGCGAACTCGAGCACCAGCTCAAGGACTCGGGCGCCAAGGCCATCGTCATCATCGAGAACTTCGCCGCCACGCTGCAGGAATGTCTGGGCAAGACGGCGGTGGGTCACATCGTGCTGGCCGCGGTGGGCGACCTGCTCGGGCCGCTCAAGGGCACGCTGGTCAACCACGTGGTGCGCCGCGTCAAGAAGATGGTGCCGCCCTTCGAGCTGCCGGGCGCCGTGCGCTTCAACAAGGCGCTCGACCTGGGCGCGCGTGCCGCGTGGCGCGCGCCCAAGTTGGCGGGCAGCGATGTGGCCGTGCTGCAGTACACCGGCGGCACCACCGGCGTGAGCAAGGGCGCCATGCTCACGCACCGCAACATCGTGGCCAACATCCTGCAGGCCGAGGCCTGGAACAACATCCTGTGGGCGCAGCTCGATCGCAATGAGCAGCCCGTGCTGATCTGCGCGCTGCCGCTGTATCACATCTTCGGTTTCACGGCCTGCATGATGCTGAACATGCGGCTGGGCGGCTGCAACGTGCTGATCATCAACCCGCGCGATCTGCCGGCCTTGTTCAAGGATTTGGCGCGTCAACCCTTCCACAGCTTCCCGGGCGTCAACACGCTGTTCAACGCCATGGTGCACCACCCGGACTTCCACAAGGTCGACTGGAGTCAGTTGCGCGTCACCGTGGGCGGCGGCATGCAGGTGCAGCACCACACGGCGCAGCTGTGGCGCGAGCGCACCTCGGTCAACATCTGCGAGGCCTACGGCTTGTCCGAAACCTCTCCGGGCGTGACCTGCAACATCCCCACGTCCACCGAGTTCAGCGGCACCATCGGGCTGCCGTTCCCGTCCACCGAGGTGCACATCCTCGACGAGGTCGGGCAGCCCGTGCCGCTGGGCTCGCCCGGCGAGATCAGCGTGCGCGGCCCGCAGGTGATGGCCGGCTACTGGCAGCGGCCCGATGAAACCGCCAAGGTCATGACGCCCGACGGCTTCTTCCGCACCGGCGACATCGGCGTGATGGACGAGCGCGGCTTCGTGCGCGTGGTCGATCGCAAGAAAGACATGATCCTGGTGTCGGGCTTCAATGTCTATCCGAACGAGATCGAGGACGTGCTTACCCAGATGCCCGGCGTGCTCGAAGCCGCCGCCGTGGGCGTGCCCGACGACAAGTCCGGCGAGGCCGTGAAGCTGGTGCTGGTGCGCGAGAGCGAAGCCGAGCACAGCCCGCCCGTCACCGAGGCCGACGTGCGCGCCTATTGCGAGGCCAACCTCACGGGCTACAAGCGCCCGAAGGTGGTGGAGTTCCGCGCCGAGCTGCCCAAGACGCCGGTCGGCAAGGTGCTGCGCCGCGAGTTGCGCGACCAGCCAGCGGTCGAGCGGGTGGCGCAGCAGCGCGCGGCCTGACCGCTGCCTTAACGCCGCGCTAACCCGGCGCGCCGGGTGGCTGGCTACACTGCCCCGAATGCCGCGCGCCGTGTGCGGCCAAGGGGACACCATGCAGCAGATTTCGAGGGGGCGGCCATGAGCCGCCTCGCCATCGTGGCCGCCATGCACGACGAGCTGCGCGCCGTGCTGCAGGCCATGCCCGACGAAGTGCCCCGGGTGCGCGCCGGCCGCGAGTTCTGGGTCGGCCACCTCGATGGCCACGAGGTCGTGGCGGTGCTGGCCGGCATCGGCAAGGTCGCGGCGGCCACCACGGCCACCTTGCTCATCACCGAATTCCAGGTCGATCGCATCCTGTTCACCGGCGTGGCCGGCGGCCTGGGCGAGCACGTGCGAGTGGGCGACGTGGTGGTGGCGGACGGCCTGACCCAGCACGACATGGACGCCTCGCCGCTCTTCCCGCGCTTTGAAGTGCCGCTCACCGGCGTGAGCCGCTTCGTGCCGGACGCGGCTTTGTCCGACGTGTTGTGGCGCGCCGCCCAGACGGTGCTGGCCGAAGCCGCCGGCGCGCAGGGCGAGCACCTCGACGGCGCGCGGCTGCGGGCTTTCGGCATCACGGCGCCGCGTGGGCACCGCGGCCTCATCATCAGCGGCGACCGTTTCGTGTCCACGCAAAACGAGTCCGAGGCGCTGCGGCAGGCCTTGCCCGAGGCGCTGGCCGTCGAGATGGAGGGCGCCGCGCTGGCGCAGGTCTGCCACGACTTCAACGTGCCCTGCGCGGTGGTACGCACCGTGTCGGACCGCGCCGACGATGCCGCGCACGTCGACTTCAACCGGTTCATGGCCGAGGTGGCGGCGCATTATTCGCTGGCCATCGTGCGGCGCGCCCTGCGCTTGCTGGCCGCCTGATCGAACCATGAAGTCGCTGTGGCGGCTGCTGGGCCGCGTGCTGCGCGGCCTCGGCACGGCCCTGCTGGCCGCAGTGCTGCTGTTCGAGGAATGGGGCTGGCGGCCGCTCACGGCCTTCGCGGCCTGGGTGGCGCGTCTGCCGCCACTGGCCGCGCTCGAGGCGCGCATCCGCCGCGCCTCGCCCTACGCCGCGCTGGCGCTGTTTGCGCTGCCGGCGCTGGCGCTGCTGCCGGTCAAGCTGGGGGCGCTGTGGCTGATCCACCAAGGGCATGGCGGGCTCGGCTTGAGCGTCATCCTGGCCGCGAAGGTGGCGGGCACGGCGCTGGTGGGGCGGCTGTTCATCCTCACCGAGCCGCAGCTCATGGGTATCGCCTGGTTTGCACGGGCGCTCACCTGGTGGCGGGCCAAGAAGGCGGCGTGGCTGGCGCGTGTCCGGGCCAGCGCGACGTGGCAACGGGTGCAAGCCGTGGCCGACTGGGCCCGGGCGCGGGCGCGGGCCGTGGCGCGGTGGGTGCGAGGCGGGTGAGGCGCTTCAGCGCAGCAGCGTCAGCACGCTGCTCGGGCGCGCATTGGCTTGCGCCACCATCGCCAGGCCGGCGCTGCGCAGCACCCGGTTGCGGCTCAGCGCGGCGGTTTCGCTGGCGAAGTCGGTATCGGTGATGCGGCTGCGCGCGGCGCTCATCACGGTGATGTGGTCTTGCTGCGTGGCCACCACCGCTTCGAGCCGGTTCAAGGTGGCGCCGAGCAGGCCGCGTCGGGCGCTCAGCGTGTCGATGGCGGCGTCGATGCGCAGCACGGCATTGCTGGCGTCGCCCTGCGTGATCAGCTTGGCGTCGTCCAGGCTGCCGGCGGGCGGGTTGACCAACGGGTTGAAGGCCAGCGCGCCTGACGACTGGGCTTGCGAGCCACCGATGGTCACGGTTTCGGTGGCGTTGATCTTGAGGGTGCCGGCCTGGTTGTCCACGTTGGCGACCACCCCGGCCACTTGCGACTGCACGGCGCTGGCGAGGCTGGCGGCGTCGGTGAAGCTGCCGACGACGTTGATGGTCGGGCCCTGACCCACCTGCACGGTCAGGTCGCCGGCCCTCAAGGTGAGCGCTGCAGCCTGTCCGCGCGAGAAGTTGGCGGCCCCGGTGTCGGTGAACTGGCCGACGTCGGGCAGCACGTTGTCGGCGGTGTGGCTGATGCTGATGCCGTTGGTGCTGCCGGTCACGCGGTACACCCCCGCCGCGCCCAGGTTGAGCTGGCGTTGGATCTCGCTCATCAGCCCGGCGGCGTTGCCGCTGAAGTCGGTGGTGAGCGACACGCGGTGGCCGTCCACCGAGAAACCGGCGTGCGTGTTGCGTGACGAGGCGGTGCCCGCCGTGGTGGTGGCGCTGGCAAAGACCGCCGCATTGCTGCCGCTCACCGCGCTGATGCTCGGCGCCACGTGACCATAGTTGGCATTCGAGGTCTTGGTGATCGTCAGCGCGCTGCCGTTTTGCGAGACCACGTAGGCGCCGCTGGCTTGTGCGTTGAGCTGCGACTGCACCGCCCCCGCCACGCCGGCGAGGTTGCCGTAGTTGGCGTTGAGGTTGACCGTCAGGCCATCGACCTTGAAGACGGCGGCGTTACCCGTGCCGCTGTAGTTGCTGACGGGCGTGCTGGTGGTGGTGGCGTAGCCGGGGGTGAACGGGATGTCGGGGCGCGAGAAATCGAGGTTGCCGATGGGCACGGTGGTGTAGGTGCCGGCGAACACGAAGCCGCCGCCGCCGCCGCTGCCATTGAGCGTGCGCAGGTCGGCCGAGGTGGCCGTGGCGATGGCGCCGAGCTGCGCGCTGCGCACGCTGGTCGAGAGATCCACGCTCAACGTATCGGCGGCATCGGCCCCCACTTGCAGGCTGAGCGGGCTTTGCGAGCCGTCAAGCAGGTGCCGGCCGTTGAAGGCGGTGACGCTGGCGGTGCGGTCGAGTTCGAGGGTGGACTGCTGCAGGTCGAAGTCCAGCGAGGCCCGGTCGGCGCTGCTCAGCGTGGCGTTGCAGGCCTGCACGGCCAGCTCGCGCATGTGCTGCAGCCGCTCCACCATGCTGCCCAGCGCGAACTCGCCGGTCTGGAACATCGAGATGCCGTCATTGGTGTTGCGCAGCGCCTGGGTGGTGCCGCGCACCTGGCTGGTCATGCGTTCGGCGATCGCCAGCCCGGCGGCGTCGTCGGCCGCGCTGTTGATGCGCAGCCCCGACGCCAGCCGCTGCAGGGACGTGCGCAAGCCGTCCTGGGTGCGATCCAGGTTGCGGCTGGCCGTCAGGGCGGCGAGGTTGCTGTTGATGACCGAGGACATGGCGTGTGCACAGCCGGCCCCCTCCCCAAATGAGAGGCCCGGTCTATCCATGTCGGCCCGCCGGACCAGGGACTTGAATCGCGAGGTCGGGGCGGCGTGAAATGGGCCGCTGCGGGCCCGGTGGCGGTCAGGCCCGGCGTGTCAGGTGGGCCGTGCCGTTGAAGGTGCGATCGAGCCAGGCGCCGACCTCGGTCAGCACCTCGTCGCGCTCGGGTTCGTTGAAGATCTCGTGATAAAGCACCGGGTAGGCGTGGGCGCTTACCCACTTCTTGGGTGCCGTCGCCGCGAACCTGTCGCTGCCGGCCGGGTTCACGCAGCGGTCGCTGCCGCCGTAGAGCAGCAGGGTGGGCACGTGCCACTCCGCCGCGTGCGCCAGCGCCCGCTCACCGCTGTCGATGATGAACTGGGCCAGCTTGGGGGCGATCAGGCCATGCACCAGCGGGTCGGCGTCGTACTTGGCCACCTCGGCTGGGTCGCGCGACACCCAGGCCGACTTCAGCCCGTTCGACGCGCTCAGCCACGGCATGAAGCGCAGCCCGAAGGCGAGCAGCAGCTTCTGCGCGGCGCTGGGCGCCACGTCGAGCGCCGGCGACGACAGCACGTAGCCGTCCACCGCGCGGGCCCAGTCGCCGCTCTCCAGGCCTTGCTGGCCGAGCGCGAAGCGGGCCGCGGTGACGCCGCCCATGCTGTGCGCCAGCACGATCAAGGGGCCGCCGGGCAGGCGGGCGCGGGTCTGGTCGATGGCGGCGGCCAAGTCGTGCAGCAGGTCGTCGGGCTGCGCGATGTGGCCGCGTCGGCCGGGCGAGCGGCCGTGGCCGCGCTGGTCGTAGCCGGCCACCGCCCAGCCTTGCTGGTTCAGGTAGCGCGCCACGTGTTCGTAGCGGCCGATGTGCTCGCCGTGGCCGTGCACCAGCAGCACGGTGCCGCGGGGGTGATCGATGCGCCATTCGTGCCAATGCAACTGCAGGCCGTCGCGGGTGGTGAGAGTCGAAGTGTTCATGGGGTGGCCCAGGCGTTGCGTTGTCGATCGAGGTGCGGGCGCAGCCAGCCCAGGCCGGCGCGGGTGGCGTCGGCCTGGCCGGTCAGGCGCGGGCGGTATTCGCAGCCGATCCAGCCGGCGTAGCCCAACTGGTCGATCAGCTCGAAGACGGCAGGGTAGTCGATGGCGCCGGCTTCTGGTTCGTGGCGACCGGGCACGCCGGCCACCTGCATGTGCCCGATCCGGCTCGGGCCGTGCTGCGGGTGCAGCGCGCCGGTGAGCCAGCTCAGCACCTCGCCTTCGACGATCTGGCAGTGATACAGATCCATCTGCACCAGCAGGTTGGGCGCGCCGATCTCGGCTACCAGGCGGTGCGCGTCGGCCTGGCGGGTCAGCAGGTAGCCGGGCATGTCGATCGGGTTGATCGGCTCGATCAGCAATTTCACTTGGGCGCTGGCGGCTTGCGCGGCGGCCCAGGCGAGGTTGTGCTGGTAGGTGGCCCACTGCTGCTCCACGGGCAGGGCGGGTTGCACCAGCCCGGCCATCACATGCACGCGCGTGCAGCCCAGGGTGTGCGCCGTGTGCAGCGCCTGCTCGATGCCGCGGCGGAATTCGGCTTCGCGCCCCGGCAGCGCCGCGATGCCGCGCTCGCCAGCCGCCCAGTTGCCCGGCGGGGCGTTGAACAGCACCCAGCACAGGCCGTGGGCGTCGAGCCGGGCCCGCAGCTCGTGGGCGGGGTGCTCGTAGGGGAAGAGGCACTCGATGCCGTCGAAGCCATCGCTCGCGGCTGCCGCAAAGCGATCCAGAAAGGGGTGCTCGGTATAGAGCCAACTGAGATTGGCGGCAAAGCGGGGCATGGCGGACGACTGCAACTGCGGAGACAACAGCGGGGCGATGGCCGACCCAGGGGGCGGATCGCGAGTCGTCAGCCTACCCGAGCCAGCGCGGCGCGGCATGGGTAACATGCCTGATCTCCATCCCCGCGAACAGGCGGGTGGCGTTGCCCCGGACGTGGCCACCGCGTCGGGTTTTCGAGAGGCTTGCCATGACCATCCACCACTCCGCGCTCGATCGCCTGCTGATGACCGCCGACAACGCCTTGCGCACCGTGCTGGGCGTGCATGGCGCCTCGCGCCCGTGCCCGCAGCCGCTGACCGAAAGCGCCGTGCTCGACGACGCGCAAAAGCGCGAGGCGGCAGCGCTGATGCGCGTCAACCACGTCGGCGAGGTCTGCGCCCAGGCGCTCTACAACGCCCAGGCCCTGAGCACGCGCGACCCCGCGCTGCGCGAGCATTTCGAGGCGGCGGCGCGCGAGGAGACCGATCACCTGGCCTGGACCAAGCAGCGCGTCGACGAGCTCGGCGGCCGCCTGAGCCTGCTGAATCCGCTCTGGTACGCCGGGGCGTTCGCCATCGGCCTGGCGGCTGGCCGCGTGGGCGACCGCGTCAGCCTGGGCTTCGTCGTCGAGACCGAGCGGCAGGTCGAGCAGCATCTCGACAGCCATCTTGAAAAACTGCCCGAGGGCGACACCGCCTCGCGGGCCATCGTGCGCCAGATGCGCGACGACGAAGTGCGCCACGCCAAAGATGCCGAGCGCGCCGGAGGCATCGAGCTGCCGGCCCCGGTGCGCGGCCTGATGCGCGCTGCGGCCAAGGTCATGACCACCACCGCGCACTACATCTGATACACAAACCACCCTACCCAGCGCGCGCCGCAGATCCGGCTCCGCCGGTCTGCTGGCGCGGCCCCCTCGAGGGGGCGGCCATCAGGCCGTAGGGGGGGAGATTTCAAAACTCGTCGTGATCTCGGCAGTCTTGCCCAGCATGATGCTGGCCGAGCAGTATTTTTCGTGCGACATCTGCACCGCGCGCTGCACGGCGGTCTCGGTCAGGTTCACGCCCGTCACCACGAAGTGCATGTGGATCTTGGTGAAGACCTTGGGGTCGGTGTCGGCGCGCTCGGCCGTCAGCTTGACCTGGCAGCCGCGCACGTCGTGGCGGCCGCGCTTCAGGATCAGCACCACGTCGTAGGCCGTGCAGCCGCCGGTGCCGGCGAGCACGGTTTCCATCGGGCGCGG
This sequence comes from Aquabacterium sp., assembly GCF_041915145.1. Lineage (GTDB taxonomy): Bacteria > Pseudomonadota > Gammaproteobacteria > Burkholderiales > Burkholderiaceae_C > Aquabacterium. The sequence goes on from NZ_JAYSBZ010000020.1 coordinate 38,948, forward strand.
CGCCAGGTTGCGGCCGCCGCCGTCCGGGGCGCCGTCCATGTTGATGAGGTGGCCGCTGCCGGTCTCGGCCGCGAAGGCCATGCCCGACGCGGGCAGCCAGTTGATCGTGCATTCCATGGTGTGTGTGTCCTGCTGGGCAATCGCAATGGCGGCGATTGTGCCGCCGTCGCGGAGGGGCGACGTTTCGGGCGGTTGAGGCGGCAAAAGTCACGCGTTGCCGCGAATAGGCCTCTGGCCGACGGGGTCGCGTGCAGGAAAACCCGCGCTTCGTATACAATTCGATACATCGTTCTGGCGGCGGTCAGAACGTGGCGGTTCTGCCGCCTCATGTTTGTCTCCTCCACCCTCCTCCATTGGTGGATTTCAACCCGAAGCTTGCAAAGGCTTCGGGTTTTTTTCTGGTCTCTTATGATCGATGGCTTCGCCCCGTCGATCGGGGTCCGACCATCGAGACCGCCTGTAGGAGAAACCGCCATGGCCCGCGTCGCCCGAGCTGCATCGGCTGCCAAGAAGACGGGGCGCGCCGCGCGCCCGCTGACCTTGTCGGACTACCTGCAGAAGATCCTCACCGCGCGGGTCTACGACGTGGCCATCGAGAGCGACCTGCAGCCGGCGCGCAACCTCTCGGCCCGGCTCGGCAACCAGATCCTGCTCAAGCGCGAAGACCAGCAGGCCGTGTTCAGCTTCAAGCTGCGCGGCGCCTACAACAAGATGGCGCAGATCACGCCGGCGCAACTCAAGCGCGGCGTGATCTGCGCCTCGGCCGGCAACCACGCGCAAGGCGTGGCGCTGGGCGCGCGCCGCATGGGTTGCCGCGCCGTGATCGTGATGCCGGTCACCACGCCGGCGGTCAAGGTGGACGCCGTCAAGGCGCTGGGCGGCGAGGTCGTGCTGCACGGCGAGAGCTATTCGGACTCGTATGAGCACGCCCTCAAGCTCGAGCGCGACGGCGGCCTCGTGTTCGTCCACCCATTCGACGACCCCGACGTCATTGCCGGCCAGGGCACCGTGGCCATGGAGATCCTGCGCCAGCACCAGGGTCCGATCGACGCGGTGTTCGTCGCGATTGGCGGTGGCGGGCTCATTTCGGGCGTGGCGGCCTACATCAAGGCGGTGCGCCCCGAGATCAAGGTCATCGGCGTGCAGATGGTCGATTCCGACGCCATGCTGCGCTCGGTCAAGGCCGGCAAGCGCGTCACGCTGCCGAGCGTCGGGCTGTTCTCGGACGGCACGGCCGTCAAGACCGTGGGGCAAGAGACGCTGCGCCTGGTGCGCCAGCACGTCGATGAGTTCGTCGTGGTGGACACCGACGCCGTCTGCGCGGCCATCAAGGACATCTATCAGGACACGCGCGGCGTGGTCGAGCCCGCCGGGGCGCTCGGCGTGGCCGCCATCAAGCAATACGCGCAGCGCCACAAATCGCGGGGCAAGACCTTCGTCTCGGTGATCTGCGGCGCCAACATGAACTTCGACCGCCTGCGCTTCGTGGCCGAGCGCGCCGACGTGGGCGAGGAGCGCGAGGCGCTGTTCGCGGTGACCATCCCCGAGGAGCGCGGCTCGTTCAAGCGCTTCTGCGAGCTGATCGGCCCGCGCAGCGTCACCGAGTTCAACTACCGCATCTCCGACGACCGGCGCGCGCACATCTTCGTCGGCCTGAGCACCAGCGGGCGCGGCGAATCGGCGCGCATCGCCAAGCACTTCGAGTCGCACAGCTTCGCCACGGTCGACCTCACCGGCGACGAACTGGCCAAGACGCACATCCGCCACATGGTGGGCGGGCGCTCCGAGCTGGCGCAGGACGAGCGCCTGTTCAGCTTCACCTTCCCCGAGCGGCCGGGTGCGCTCATGACGTTCCTGACCAGCATGCACCCGAACTGGAACATCAGCCTGTTCCACTACCGCAACCAGGGGGCCGACTACGGCCGCATCCTGGTCGGCATCCAGGCGCCGCGTGCCGAGGGGCGCGAGCTGCGCTCCTTCCTCGATGGCCTGGGCTACTCCTTCGTCGAAGAAACCCGCAACCCGGTCTACCGACTGTTTCTGCGTTGAATTGAAATAAGACGTTACAAACGTGATCCCTCAATCGCGGGAAGCCGGTACTAGTCCGCGTTGACGCTCGTCACGCGGTCTTCACAATGTTTCTTCTCTGCTGGCGATTGATTTTCCAAGGCGCGTGGCAGTCAGGCTCCAGTCGTTCCTCCCGGACCAGAACATGTCTGCTGTGCAAAGTTCATTGATTCACTCAACCGCTCACCCCGGTCTGGAGCGCGCGCTGCGCGAGAAGCTGCTGCGTCGCAGCGAGACCGTCGGCAGCCTGGGTGAACTCGAGCCCCTGGCCGTGCGCCTCGGGCTCATCCAGGGCAATCTCAAGCCGCGGCTCGAGCAGCCGCAGATGCTGGTGTTCGCGGGCGATCACGGCCTGGTCGTCGACCGCATCCTGCCGCCCACCCGCTCCACCGCCACCCAGGTGCGCGAGCTGCTCGGCGGGCGACTGCCGCTGCCGGTGTTTGCCCGCATCCAGGGCATGGAGCTGTCCATCGTTGACGCCGGCGTGGCCGAGGCGCTCGAGCCGCACGCCGGCCTGCTGGCCCGCAAGATCGCCCATGGCACGCGCAACTGCCGCGTCGGCCCGGCCATGACGCTGGCCCAGGCGCACGCCGCCATCAAGGCCGGCATGGAAATCGCCGACACCCTGCCCGGCAACCTGCTGGCCTGCGCTGGCGTGGGCGAGGGCGCGTTCGAGAGCGCGGCGCTGGTGATTTCGCGTCTGGCGCATGGCCGCATCTCGCTGCGCCAGTTGCTGGCCACGCCGACGCTGCTGGCGCAGCAAGACTTGTCGCGCCAGCTCGTGGTGCTGCAAGGCGCGCAGGGGCGACATCGCAACATCAACGATCCGGTCGAGGTGATGGCCGCGTTCGGCGGCTACGAGGTGGCCATGATGGTCGGCGCCATCCTGGTGGCGGCCGGCAAGCGGCATCTCATCGTCGTCGATGGCCTGCCGGCCTGCGCCGCGCTGCTGGTGGCTTCGCGCATCGCGCCGGCCGTGATGGACTACGTCGTCTTCAGCCGCAGCCACCCGCACCCGGGGCTCACGGCAGCGCTCGATCTGTTCGAGGCGACGGCGCTGCTCGAGCTCGGCATGTCGAGCACCGACGGCACCGGCGCCGTGCTGGCCTGGCCGTTGATCCACAGCGCGGCAGCCTTGCTGACCGAGGTGGCCGAAGGCGAATCGCCAGGCACCACCTTCCCGTCCGATCTCGCGCCGATGAGTGCCGACGTCGAAGACGCCCACGTGCTCGACGCTTATGACGACGAGCTGTCCACGTCGCCGGGGTCGTCGCTGTATTCCGAGGTTTGAGCGCAGGGTCAGCCAGCCCGCTGGACGGGTGGCCGCGTCAGGCGCTGGCTCAGGGCTGGCCGGTTGGCGGCACGCCCGGGGCTGGCGGCAGGTTGCCGGCGGGCGGTTGCGGCGCGGCGCCCATGGGCATGCCGGGCGGCACGCCCCCACCAGCTGGCGGCGCAGAGGCGTTGACGTCGCCGCTGTTCAGCAGCGATTGCGCGCTGGGCAACACGCCGGTGCTGGGCGGCGGCAGGGTCGGCGCGCTGAGCATGCCGGCCGCCGGGCCGTTGGCCGGGCCCACCGAGGCGCCGCGTTGGTTGACGAACTGCAGCACGAGGTCGCGATCCAGCCGGCTGCCCACGTGATAGGCGCGCGGCGGTTTGCCGTCCACGGCGATCAGGGCCACGCCGTCGGCGCCCGAGCCTTCGCGTGGGGCGATCACGCCAAGCAGCTTGAAGCGGCTCACCAGTGCCGGCTCGATGGCCGCTACCGCCGATTTCAGCGGGGCCGGGAAGAGTCGCAGGATGTCGCCGCGTGCCGCCTGTTCGAGCGACACCGGCAGCGTTTGCGCCGGCGCGGCAGTGGGGCGCGCCAGCAGACGCAGCCCCCAGAACGCCACGCTGGCCGCGACGGCAGCCCAGACCAGGAAAGCGGTAAGACGTGAGACCATGGTGGGCCATTATGATGGATGCGCCCTGGCCTGAAACCGGGAACACACGGGGCTGACGCCTGCATTTCGGTTACCCGATGGCGGGGCGATGTTCGCTACAGTGTCGGCAGCCGTGCTGCCTCTTCAACACCTTTGCTGATCAAGACGATGCTTGCCAACCTGCCTTCTCGCCGCGTCCCGGTTCGTGCCTTGGTGGCGCGCGGCTTCACCCTGATCGAGCTGATGGTCGTGCTGGTCATCATCGGTTTGCTGGCCGCGCTGATCGTGCCCAACGTGCTCGACCGCGCCGAAGACGCCCGCGTCACCGCCGCCAAGACCGACGTCAACAACATCATGCAGGCGCTCAAGCTCTACAAGCTCGACAACCTGCGCTACCCCACCGCGCAGCAGGGTCTGAAGGCCTTGACCGCCAAGCCCACCGAAGGGCCGACGCCGCCCAACTGGCGGCCGTATCTTGAAAAGCTTCCCGCCGACCCGTGGCACAACCCCTACCAGTATGTGAACCCGGGTGTGAAGGGCGAGGTCGACGTGTTCAGCCTGGGGGCCGACGGGCAACCCGGCGGTGAAGGCCGGGATGCCGACATCGGCTCGTGGCAATGACGCCGTTCGGCGTTTGAGCGCGGCCCGTGCAGTCCGCGCGGCCGGCTTCACCTTGCTCGAGTTGCTGATCGTGGTGGCGTTGATCGCCGTGGTCAGCGCGGTGGCCGGTCTGGCCTTGCGCGACCCGGCCGAGACGCGCTTGGAGCGCGAGGCGGTGCGACTGGCCTCTCTGCTGGAGGCCGCGCGTTCCGAGAGTCGTGCGTTGGGGGTGGCGGTGACGTGGCTGCCGCGCCCGGTGCAGACCCGCAACGAGACCCTCGACTTCAACTTCGTCGGCTTGCCCGAGCGGCTCGCTCCACCGCGCCGCTGGCTGGAGCCCGGCGTGACCGTGCAAGTGGCCGGCGCCACCGCCGCCGCGCCCGGCATCGTGCTGGGCCCCGAGCCCCTGATCGGCCCGCAGCGCATCGTGCTGCGCATCGACGACCGCAGCGTGACGCTGGTGTCCGACGGCCTCGGGCCGTTCGCGCTGGACGGCAGCGCCGACGCGGCCGAGTCGAACTCCGCGCCGGGGCCGGCCGGCCTGGTTCGGTGACACCGGGGCGTGGCAGCATGCGGCAACGCGGCATGACCCTCATCGAAGTGCTGGTGGCGCTGGCCATCGTGGCCGTGACGCTGGCGGCGGGCATGAAGGCCGCCGGGTCGATGACCAACAGCGCGCAGCGCCTGGCCGACGTCACGGCCGCGCAGTGGTGCGCCGACAACCAGCTCGCCGCGCTCAAGCTGGCGCGGCAGTTTCCGGGCATCGGCGAGGGCGATTTCGCCTGCGAGCAACTCGGGCGCAGTTACCGGGGGCAGATGGTGGTGCGGCCGACGCCCAACCCGAACTTCCGGCGCGTGGACGCCAACGTGCGCGACGAGGCGGGGCTGCCCATCCTCACGCTCACTACCATCGTGCCGAGGTTCTGATGCGTCGGCCGGCTCTCCGCTCCCCCCGCCTGGGCGCTCGCGGCTTCACGCTGATCGAGGTGCTGGTGGCGCTGCTCATCCTGTCGGTGATGGCGGGCATGGCCTGGACCGGGGTGGACGCCTTGCTGCGCTCGCGGCAGGTGGCCGAGAGTCGTCTCAACACCACCTTGCGCGTGCAGTCCACGCTGGCGCAGTTCGAGGCCGACATGAACGCCGTGTGCGACACGCTGGCCGTGCCGCCGCTGGTGTTCGAC
>NZ_JAYSBZ010000021.1:0-44307 GCF_041915145.1 Aquabacterium sp.
GGTCTGCGCGTGTTCGAGTTCTTCTTTCGACACGGCGCCCTTGGCCGTCAGCCCTTGGCGGCGCGCCAAGTCTTCTTGCGCCTTGTTCACGTCGGCCTGCACGCGGCTCAACTCGGCCTCCCGCAGCTTGACGTTGGCCTGGTAGGTGGCGTCGTTGGCAAACAGCGTACGCACCTCGCGCACCGTCTGCCCGAGTTGAGCCTGCGCCTGATCCAGCGCCACTTGCGCGTCGGCCGGGTCGAGCTTGACCAGCGGGTCGCCGGCCTTCACGAAGTCGGTGTCCTCCACGCGAATGGCCAGCACCGTGCCCGCCACTTGCGGGGTCACCTGCACCACATTGCCGGCCACGTAGGCGTTGTCCGTCGAGACAAAGTAGCGCGCGTGCAGCCCCCAATACAGGCCATATCCGACGACCAATGCCGTGCAAACGGCCGCGATGCTCAGCATGGCGACGCGACGCGTGCCGTTGGAATTTGAAGCGTGTTGAGACGGTGCCGACATGATGTCTTCCTTGAAAACGTAGAGGGTTACTGCGTGCTGGCTTCGGCCACATAGCCGCCGCCCAGGGCGCGGACCAGGCCAATCTGCAAATCAAGCTCACGGGCCTTCAGTTCGGCGGCCTGGCGGCGCTGATTGAGCACGGCGGTTTCAGCGCTGAGCACGGTCAGGTAGGTGCCCAGACCGGCCCGGTAGCGTGTCAGGGCCAGGTCGTAGGCGCCCTCGGCCGAAGCTTGCGCCTGCCGCTGCTCGGCCGACTGCTTGCGCAAGGAATGCTGCGAGGTCATGGCATCGGCCACGTCACGCACCGCCGACGCGAGGATGAAGTTGTAGGTCTCGACGGCGGCATCGGCATCAGCCACCCGGCCGCTCAACTGAGCCCGCAAACGCCCGCCCTCGAAGATGGGCAGGCTCACCGCCGGGGTCACACCGAACTCGCGGCTGCCGCCACTCAAGAAGTGCTCGGCCCCCAGGCTGTGAAAGCCCACGAACGCTGCCAGGTTGACGTTCGGGTAGAACGCCGCCCGCGCGGCCTCGACGCCCTTGAGCGAGGCCTCGACGCGCCAGCGCGCGCCCGCGAGGTCGGGTCGCCGACCGATCAGGTCCGCCGGGATCACCGCTGGCGGCTCGACACTGCTCAAGGCCTGCAAACGCGGCGTCAGCCCGTCCATGCTCTGCGGGCTGCTGCCCACCAGCAAGGCCAGGGTGTGCCGCGTGAGCGCGATCTGCTCGTCGATGGCCTCGATCTCTTGCCGGGTCTGCGGCAATGCGCCTTCAGACTGGCGCAGCTCGACCTGCGTGTCCAGCCCGGCTTTCACACGGTCGCCCACCAGATCGTGCGTCTGCTCGCGTTGCTTGAGCGTGGCCTGGTCCACGTCGCGCAGGTCTTGCAAGCGGGCCAGCTGCACGTAGGTCTTGGCGATCTGGGTCGACAAGTACCAGCGCGCAGCGGCCAAGTCGGCCTCGGCCGCGCGTTGCGTGCCCACGGCGGCCTGCAGCGCCGCATGGTCGCGCCCCCACAGATCGAGCTCCCAGCTGGCGCCCACGCGCAGCAGGTTGTCGCTCACCATGTGCCCGGCCAGCGACGGCGGGTAGATGTAGTGCTCGGACATCCGCTCGCGGGTGCTTTGCAACTCGGCCCCCACCTGCGGCATCAACGCCGCACCCGCTGCTTGCGCTTGAGCCATGGCCGAGCTCAGGCGGGCTTGCGTCACGCGCACCGAAGGGCTGCTCTGCAGGGCCTGCTCGATGAGCTGGTTCAACGCCGGGTCGCCGTAGGCGCGCCACCAGTCGTTGTGCAGCCAATCAGATCGTGCGCCATCGCCCGCCCCCATCGATTGCGCCGTGCGCAACTCGGCCTGCGGCGCAATGCCGCCTGGGTTGGCGCAGCCGGCAAGCATCGCGGCGACCATGATCGGAGCGACGACCACCGCCACCAGCCGACCAGGCAGTGATTGATGCGAATGAGTGCTCATGGCTGATTGCTCCGTGCCGGCTTGGCGTATGTGTTGCTCGTCATGACTGCCCCTGCCCGCCTTGCAGCCGTTCGCCGTTTTCAAGCAGGCGGCTGAGCAGCGAGAACAACTGGTCGTGCTCGGCCCGCGTGAAGCCATGCAAGAAGTCGTTGAGCACGTCGGAGAGGACGTAAGGGATGTCGGCGATCACGCGTTCGCCCGATTCGGTCAGCACCAGCTTGACCACGCGTCGGTCGTCGGTGCTGCGCTCGCGGCGCAAGAAGCCTTTGTCTTCCAGGCGATCGAGCGTGCGCGTCATGCTGCCGGTGTCCACGTTCAACTCGCGCGCCAGCGAGGCGGCGGTCTGGCAGCGGCAGGTATGGATCATGAACAGCGGCCCCCACTGCGCCTGTGTCAGGTCTTGCCCTTCGATGCGCGCCGACACCTCGCGGCCCATGGCGGCCACCACGCGGCGAATCAACCAGCCCAGGCTTTTGGGCGGGTCGTAGGTGGCCCCGGAATAGAAGTTGGCTTTCTTGCTCATGGCTGGCCTTGCAGCGCCCCGTGAAATTAACTGCCTGGCATGTTACTGCATAAGCAGCAATTGCGTCGGCAACCTTTTCACGAACCCCACGCCGATGCGATGTCTGGCTAGCCGAGCACGGCCTGCATGCGCCGATGAGCGGGCGTCTTTGAGACTACGCCGCGGCAATCGACGTCACCTCTGCGTCACCCCCCACGCCTAAGGTGCGGATCCGTTGTTCAACCCGTCAGTACAAAGGATCCGCCATGAAGGCCATTCGCCTCGCCAGCGCCGCCCTGCTCGCCACCGCTTCCCTGGCATCGCACGCCACCACCGTGAACCTCGCCGTTGACGCCTGGAACGCCGCCTACTTCGGCGACACCGGCAGCACCTGGCTGGACGACTACGCGTTCAACGAGCCCAAACCGCTCGATTTCAGCCTCACCCTGACCCAGGCCGGCTACCTCAACGTGACCGACGCAGGCCTGGCTGGCGACACCTTCCAGGTGGTCGTGCGCGACGCGCTGAACAACGTGGTGGTGAACGCCGCCACGTCGGCCCCGGGCGCTGACACCGCCACCGACATCGGCGTGGACTTTGCTCAAGCCCTGGCCAGCAACAACTGGAGCCATGGCAGCTGGCTGCTCGGCCCCGGCAGCTACACCGTGTCGGGCTCGGTGCTGAACTCGGCCTATGGCGCCGGCGTACTCGGCGTCTCCGTCACCACCGCCGTGCCGGAGCCCGCCACCTACTCGATCCTGCTCGCCGGCCTGGTCGCGTTGGGCCTCGTCGCTCGCCGCCGCGGCTGATACGCCCCCTCGCCCGCTCCGTCCTCTCGCATTCGAAAGACCGAACCATGCGCCACACTCTGATCGCCCTCTCGCTGCTTGCCGCCTTCGGCAGCGGCCAGGCCGCCACCTGCGCCACACCTGACGCCCGAGCCACCGTGTTCATCGGCGGTGTCGACACCACCATCGCCAACGTCGACGCCGATGGCGACGGCGCGGGCAACTGCACGCTGAACGACCTGCTCAAGGCCGACCTGCCCAACATCACCTGGGGCAGCCACACCGCCTTCGTCAACAACGCCAAGACCGTGATCGCCGGCTCGCCCCTGAGCACTGCCGACCAGGCCACGCTGCTGGCAGCTGCCACCAGCTCGACGGTGGGCAACACGCTGCAGGTCAAGGTCATCGCGTTCAACGACTTCCACGGCACCTTCGACAAGCAAGGCGCGCTGTTCGGCGTGAACCCGACGGGCGGCGTGGCTTACATGGCCACCCAGATCAACGCCCTGAAAGCGCAGAACCCGAACAACGCCGTGGTCTCGGCCGGTGACCTGACCGGCGCCAGCCCGCTGGCTTCGGCCCTGTTCCACGACGAAGGTTCGATCGAAATCATGAACCGCATCGGCCTGGACTTCAACGCGGTCGGCAACCATGAATTCGACGCCGGCAAGACCGAACTGCTGCGCAAGCAAACCGGCGGCTGCGCCGTGGGCGCCGACCCCGCCACGACCTGCCGTGGGGCCGACGTGGGCACGCCGGTGCCGTTCGAGGGCGCGAAATTCAAGTACCTGGCCGCCAACGTGGTCGACACGGCCACCGGCAAGACGCTGTTCCCGGCCTACAAGGTCAAGAGCTTCAAGGGCATCCCCGTTGCCTTCATCGGCATGACGCTGCAACAGACGCCGTCGATCGTCACCCCCTCGGGCGTGGCCGGCCTGCAGTTCAACGACGAAGCCAACACCGTGAACGCGCTGATCCCGCAACTGCGCAACCAAGGCATCCGCGCCGTGGTCGTGCTGATCCACCAAGGTGGCTTCACCACGGGCGGCAAGGACGACTGCACGGGCTTGTCGTCGGACATCATCCCCCTGCTCGACCGCTTCAGCCCCGAGGTGGACGTGATCGTCAGCGGCCACACGCACTGGGCCTACAACTGCGTGCGCCCCGATGCCCAACGCCCCGATGGTCGCCGCCTGACCAGCGCCGGCAAGTACGCCCAGGTGGTGACCGACATCAATCTGAACATCGACACGACAACGCGCGACGTGGTCAGCACCACCGCCACCAACATCGTGGTCAACCCCAGCACGCTGGCGGCCGACCCCACCGTCGATGCCCTGGTGCAAGGCTACAAGACGCTGGCCAAGCCGATCGCGGGCCAGATCGTGGGCTACATCACCAGTGACATCACCAAGGTGCAAAACGCCGCGGGTGAATCGCAAGCCGGCAACCTGGTGGGTGATGCCTTCCTGTACGCCACCGCCGACTCCGACAAGGGCGGCGCCGTCGTGGCCTTCACCAACGCCGGCGGCCTGCGCGGCACCGACCCGGTGTTCGCCTACTCGGCCAGCGCCCCGAACAACGGTGGCGCGGGCGACGGCAAGGTGTCGTACAACGAAGCCTTCACCTTCATGCCCTTCGGCAACAACCTGGTGGTGATGACGCTCACCGGCGCCCAGCTCAAGCAAGCGCTGGAGCAGCAGTTCCCGCCGTCGTCTGCCGCATCGGCCGATTGCAAGTCCTGGAACAAGCAGACCGCCCAGCGCATCATGCAGCCCTCGGCCAGCCTGAGCTACAGCTGGAGCGCCAGCCGCGCCGACTGCGACAAGGTGGACGCCTCGACACTGAAGATCAACGGCGTGCTGGTTGACCCGGCGCTGAACTACCGCGTCACGGTCAACAGCTTCATGGCCACCGGCGGTGACAACCTCACCATCTTCAACAGCGGCACCGACCGCCTGGGCGGCGCGCAAGACATCGACGCTCAAGTGGCCTACTGGAAGGCTCACTCGTCGGAGCTGGCTCCGCTGGCCCCGCCGGCCCTGGGCCGCATCACCAAGCACTGATCCAACCGGAACAAGTACAAGAGCGACCGCTGCGGCGGTCAGGTGCTTGACCGGCAGCCCGAGCGCTGCCGGCTTTTCTATTTCCAGACGAGGTTTTCGCATGCGTCGAGCCCTTCTTTCTCATGCCGCGACGCTCATGTTCACCAGCCTGGTGGGCCTGACGAGCCCCACCGCGCAGGCTCACGGCGGCGCGCACGACTGGCATGCGCCGTCAAACAAGCTGACCGGCATCGAGCGCGGCGTGCAGTTCGCGCTGTCTTGCGACCACACCATCCACGAACTGCTGTCCGAGTACGACAGCTGCCTGGCCTACTACGCCGACCAGATGGCGAGCGACCCGGTCGCCGCCACGGCCTACTGGTATGTCGCCCTCACGCGGGTGCGCAGCGCACTACAAAACGACTACCCCGACGCCGGGCAATTTCTGCCCGTCTTCGAGGCGCGCTACCGCCAAGCCCAGAGCCGACAGGTGGTGCCGGAGTCGCGCCTGTGCGTGACCATCTCTGCGCCCTGCCCGCCTGCCGCGCCAGCCACCACCCACTGAGAAGCTCGGCGCGCACGCCCGGCCTGATCGGGTCTGAGAAAATGGCGGGTTGCCGATGCGCCATCGCGTGCCGGCCCCGCCCTCAGCCCGATCACGCACCATGCCTCTCGTACCGTACGCCCTCACCCGTCCCTTTCTATTTGGTCTCGACCCCGAGCACGCCCACGAGGTCACCCTCGGCTCGATCGCCCGCTTTCAGAACACGCCGCTGCAGTGCCTGTGGTCGCAAAGCCGGGTGGCCGACCCGGTCCAGATCGCCGGGTTGACCTTCCCGAACCGCATCGGCCTGGCCGCCGGGCTCGACAAGAACGGCCGCTGCATCGACGGCCTGGGCGCGATGGGCTTCGGCTTCATCGAGGTCGGCACCGTCACCCCCAAAGCGCAACCGGGCAACCCCAAGCCGCGCATGTTCCGCCTGCCCGAGGCCGACGCGCTGATCAACCGACTCGGCTTCAACAACGAGGGGCTGGACAGCTTTTTGGCCAACGTGAAGCAGGCGCGCTTTCGCTCGCAAGGCGGCGTGCTGGGCCTGAACATCGGCAAGAACGCCACCACCCCCATTGAGCGCGCGGTGGACGACTACCTGATCGCGCTCGAAGGCGTGCTGCCGCATGCCGACTACGTGACCGTCAACATCTCGTCGCCCAACACGCAGAACCTGCGCAGCCTGCAAAGCGACGAAGCGCTCGACGCCCTGCTCGGCGCGCTGCAAGAGCGCCGTCTGAAGCTCACCGCGCAGTTGGGCCGCAACGTGCCGATGCTCGTGAAGATCGCACCTGACCTGGACGAAGCGCAGGTCGGCGTGATCGCCGCCACGCTCAAGAAGAACGCCATCGACGGCGTGATCGCCACCAACACCACGATCTCGCGCGAGGCCGTCAAGGGCTTGCCGCACGCCGACGAGACCGGTGGCCTGAGCGGCCGGCCGGTTTTCGAGGCCAGCAACCGCGTGATCCGCCAACTGCGTGCGGCACTCGGCGCGGGCTACCCCATCATCGGCGTGGGCGGCGTGCTCAGCGGCAGCGATGCCCGGGCCAAGATCGACGCCGGCGCCGACCTGGTCCAGATCTATACGGGCCTGATCTACCGGGGCCCCGCCCTGGTGCGCGAATGCGCGCTGGCGTTGCGCGGTTGACTCCGGCGCAGCACCGCTGTCGAGCGGCCAGCCGTGGTGCCTTTTATTGAGGCGCCCCGCGTGCGCTATTTCGCGGTTCGGCTCAGGGCGCGGCGCGGTTCAATAGACGGGTGACACGTGGCACGGCCGTCAACCTGATGGCTCCCCACCTCGTTGTCATGCCATGACAGTCAAAAATGGCACGCCGCTTGCAACGGCGATTTCGTCAACCCGAACCACGCCTTTGACCATGAACGCGCCCGAAGTCATCCAGCTCACTCGCCCTCGCGTGCTGCTGCCGACCTGCCAGCGCAATCTCGATGGCCACGTCTTCCACGCCGCCGGCCGCAAATATGTCGATGCCGTCCGCATGGCCGGTTGCATGCCGCTGGTGGCGCCGGCCACCGAGGCCGACGCAATCGACGAATTGCTCGAGTTCGCCGATGGCATCTTGCTCACCGGCTCGCCCTCGAACGTGCACCCCATCTACTTCGGCGAAGCGGTGCACAACCCCGCCTTGCCGCTCGACCTCGAGCGCGACCGCCTCACGCTGGGGTTGATCCCCCGGGCGCTGGAGCTGGGCGTGCCGCTCATGGCCATCTGCCGGGGCTTTCAAGAGGTGAACGTGGCCCTCGGCGGTTCGCTGCACCAGGCCGTGCACGAGGCCGATGGGCTCGACGACCACCGCGACGACGAAACCCAGTCGCTCGAAAGCCGCTACGGCACGCTGCGCCATCACGTGTCGGTGGAGCCCGGCGGACTGCTGGAGCAGATCGTGGGCACGGGTGAATTCAAGGTCAACAGCCTGCACGGCCAGGGCATCAAGCAGCTGGCTCCCGGCCTGCGCGTCGAGGCCCGCGCCCACGACGGACTGATCGAGGCCTTCACCAAGGTGGACGCGCCGGCCTTCAACCTCGGCGTGCAATGGCACCCCGAGTGGATGGCGGCCGCCAACCCGATCTCGGTGAAGCTGTTTGCCGCGTTCGGCGCGGCCTGCAAGGCGCATCAGGCGCGACGCTTCGGTTGCTGAGCCCCGGGCGGCGCCTCGTTAGGCGGCTCAGCCCGCCGCGCTGGTGAACTTCAAGCTGCCCTCGTCGATCGCCTTGCGCGCCGACTGCAGGGCCTCCTGCACTTCTTTCAGGTTGATGTCGATGGCGCGCGCGTAGCGCTGCACCACGTGGCTGAGCGCATGCGCTTGCTTGGCGGAGGGTTGCTCGATGGCGTCCAGCGCCTCGTTGGCCGCGCTGGCCACGGCGCGCAATACGTCGCCCCGGTCGTCGGGCTTGCGCACCGGGCTCTGCAGATTGAGCGGGCGCAGCGCCTGCACCAGTTCTTCGTCCAGCCCCCAATGCTTGGCCACGGCCAGGCCCAGCGCCTCGTATTCGATGCCCAGCACCGCGCTGGTGGCGGCGGACTCGGACATGCCCGGCGTCTCAGCCATGCCCGGCACCTCGGGCGGCTCCGGCAGCGTCAGGCGCGAGATTTGCGCCGCTTCTTCCGGGAAGTGATACAGCACCAGCAGGCGCCCCAGGTTCTGCAGCATGCCGGCGCTGAGTGCCTCGTAGGAGTCGGTGCCCGGCGGACACAACGCATCGGCCACCAGCCCGGCCACGCAAGCGCGGCGCAGCGCGCGCTCAAGCAGCACGGCCGCGTCGCCGCGCCCACCGCCCAGCAGGGCGCCCGGCCACGGACGCAGGCCTTGCGCCGCCGAGTACACGCCGTGCATGCCCACCAGAAACACCGCCCGGCGCACCGAGCTCACCGGGCCCTCGCCGTGGCCGTGGAACTGCACCGCGTTGATCATGCGCAGCAGTTCGCACACCAAAGCTGGGTCTTGCACGATCAGATCAACCATTTCGTCGACGCGCTGACCTTCCATGCGCGCCAGCTTGCTGACGCGAGCCGACAAACCTTCGCGCCCCGGCAAGGCGCCGACGCTGTTGAGCCGGTCGAGCAGCAGGGCCAGCGGCCCCGCCGAATCTTGCGCGTTGACTTCAAGCCAGCCATGCAAGGCCCGCAGCAAGGTACGCGCGCTGAGGTAGCGCTGGCGCGGCTGGCGATCGGTGGCGCGGTTGACGATGGCGCGCAGCGTGTCGGGCACGGTGTGCGGCGTCGTCCAGGGCAGGCGCACGATCTCGCGGCCGACCCGGGCGGCGGCCTGCGCCAGATCGGGCTCGTCGAGGGCGGGGTGTCCGGCCAACAGGCGGTGCAGCAGCAGCCCGAAGGTCAGCAGGTCGCGCTCGCTGGCGTCACGCTGGCTGCGCAGTTGCGTGGCATCCGCCGTGGCGCCATGGTGTCCGCCCTGGGCGTGCGCCGCAGCGGCTGACGCGTTCGGGTCGGTCACGAACATCCCCACCGCCAGGCCGAGCAGCGTGGCCCTACCTTGAGAGTCGAACACCACCTGGTGCAAGCCGACATCGAGGTGGCTGACGCCGGCCTCGTGCGCGTAGGCCAGACCTTCGAGCAGGTCGCAGCCCCACTCGGCCACGTTCCAGGGCGTGGGCGCCCCGCTGGCCAGTTGTTCCGACAGCGGCACGAGCTCACGCAAGTCGTACAGCGCGAAGGGCCAGCCGTCTTCGACACCGATTTCGACCGGAGTCAGCAACCTGGGGTGGTTCAGACGGGCCGCGCCTTGCACCGCGTCCAGCCAGCTTTTGACACCGGCCGCAGACGGGGCGCTGCGCGGCAAGCTCAGCAGCACTTCGGCGTCGAGCCGGCTGTCGAACCCTGCCCAGGTCATCGAGCGGGCGCTCTTGCCCAGCAGATGACGCAACTCGAAGCGCCCCAGTCGAGAGGCAAGCGGGCGGGCGTGAGCAACCATGCGGCGTGATGACGTGTCGAAAGGCAGTTCACCCGATTGAATGCCAGCTCACCTGCGATCAGTACGTGAAAAAACCCGCGTCTGGCGGCCTAAATCGAGTCCACCCCGCATTCGATCAGCTCACCGGCGCCGCTGATGAACGCCGCCCGCACCATGTCGCCCGGTTGCAGCGCCTGCACGGCCCGTTGGTAGCGGCTCAGTTGCTCGCGATAGGCGGTCAATTCCTGAGGCCGATGCTGCAGCTTGTAGTCGAGCACCCACCACTCTTGCCCGCCGGTCGCCAGCGGGCGGGCGACCAGGCGATCGAGCCGCAGCACGTCGCCCCCGTCAACCAGCTCCACCTCGTTGCCGGCCCACGCCAGCGCCGCAGGGTCGAGCCAGGGCTGCAAGGCCGGGTTGAACAGCACCGGCCGCACCAAGTGCTCCAGCGTGGGCCCATCCGCGGCGCCGAGCCCGAATTCGGCGGCCGCCGCGCGGGTCGCATCGGGCAGCGCCGCGTTGCGCTGCGCCACGGGCCGCGCGGTGAGCCACTCCAGCACCCGGTGCACCGCGCGCCCCAGTTGGGCTTCGCGGTTGTCGGCCGGACTCGCGAGGTGCGTCTCGGCCCCCGGTTCAGCTCGCTCGACAAAGCGCCGCGCCGCAGGCAGGCGGATCGGCTCCAGCGCGCGCCCCTCGCCCACCGCCGCGGTCGAACCAGCGCCCGGCTGCCAGATGGCCGCGCCGCCCAGGCCGCCGGTGGCTTCGGCGCGTTGCCACCAGGTGGCATGCTCGCCACGCCGATGCGGCTCGAGTCGGCTGAACACCAGTTGCTCGCGCGCCCGCGTCATCGCCACGTACAGGCCGTTGAGCTCCTCGCGCTGGCGCATCAGGCGCTCGGTGTCCATGGCCCGCACCAGCGACGGCGGCGGCTTGGTTTCTGACTTCACGAACGCGCAGCAGGTCGGGTGCGGGGCATCGACCGGCCAGTCGATCAGCAGCGTGTGCGTGTCGGCCTTGGCGGGCGCGGCATCGGCATCGACGATGAAGACGACGCGCGCTTCCAGCCCCTTGGCGCCGTGCACGGTCAACAGTTGCACCGCATCGGCCTGCTGAGGCGCCACGAAGCTCAAGGGCTGCCGTTTGAGCGCCCGAACGAAGCCGTAGGACGTGAGGTAGCGCCCGCCGTCCAAAGCCAGGGCCTGGGCCAGCACGGCGTCCAGCGCGGCCAGAGCCACCTGCCGCTGGGCGGCGGGCACGGCGGCCGCAAGCCGCTCGCGCCATTCGCCTTCGGCCACGATGCGGTCGAGCCAATCGTGCGGCGGCACCCCTTGGGCCGCAAGCTGCCAACGAGGCAAGAGCCGGCGCGCGCGTTGCAAGGCGGGGTGAGCCGGCCAATCGTGCGCCAGCAAGGCTCGCCACCACCCTCCTCGCCCGCTGCGCGAGCGGGCGTCCCCCGCCACGGCGCGACTCGCCGCCGCCCCCAGGGCCAACAGGTCAACATCGGTCGCCCCGAACAACGGGCTGCGCAGGGCGTGCGCCAGCGAGAGGTCGTGCTGCGGAGACACCAACGCGTCGATCAACGCCACCACGTCGCGGGCCTCGGGTGCTTCGAGCAAGGCATGGTCTTCGGGCGCGACGTGAGCAATGTGTCGCTCGCGCAAGGCCTGCGCCACCCAGCGCAGCGCCTCGCGCCGGCGGCTGAGCACGAAGACGTCGCCCGGGCGCAAACGCGGCTGGTCTGCTTGCGCCAGCAGCTCGGCAATCGCCGCCGCCACCTGACGCGCCTCGATCTGGCGCAACGCCTCTTCGGCGGCGTGCCGGGGCGTGAGCAGGCTGTCGCGCCAGTCGTCATCCACAACGCCCTCGTCGGACGCCGGGGCAGCGTCTTCGCCGGCCGACGCATCGCCCGATTCGGCCGAACGGGCCGAGCGCGGCACGCCCGGCAAGGCCAGCACGGCGCCGCCGGTCTTCGATTCGGTGGTGTGCGGCCTGAACCCCGCGAACGCGCGCTCGGCCGAGGCTTGCTCGAACATGCCGTTGAGCGCGGCCAGCACGGCCGGGGCGTTGCGTCGGGTGTGATCGCAGGCCAGCAAGGCGCCGCCCAGCCCTTGCGTGACGAAGGCTTGCGCCGCCTCGAACACGCGCGGCTCGGCACGCCGGAAGCGGTAGATGCTCTGCTTGGGGTCACCCACGATGAACACCCCCGGCGGCTCGCGCCCGCTCGCGCCGCCGCCAGCGCCGGCATACCCCGCCAGCCAGGCATGCAGCGCCTGCCACTGCAGCGGGCTGGTGTCTTGAAACTCGTCGATCAGCACCTGCCGCACGCGCGCATCGAGCCGCTCCTGCACCCAGCCGGACAACGCAGCGTCGCGCAGCAGATGCAGCGCCCCGCGTTCGAGATCGTCCATGTCCGCCAGACCGCGCTCGCGCTTGATGTCCACATACGCCTGCAGCAGCACACGAGCCAGCCGGGTCATGCGAGCGTGCAGCTCGTGCGCGATCTGCTGGTCGCGGGCGGCCTTGAGCGCCTGCAATTCGTCGGCCACGGCCGGCCAGTCGTCGCTCTCGGGCAACTTGGCGCGCGGGGTGTCTTTCTGGGTGAACAGGGCGCTCCAGACGTCCTTGAATGCGATCTCGGCGTCGGTCTGGCTCAGCGCGGCCTCCAGCTCGGCCGCCAGCCGCAGCGGCGTCGCGCCCTTGGCCGCGCCCCAATGCCGGGCCACGCGCCACAGGCGGGTGTTGAGGTCACCCCCCAGCACCGCCTCGGCAGGCGTGGCAAATGCCGCCCAACGTTCGGACCAGTGCGCGGCGTCGGGCAGGCAGGACTCGACCACGCCTGCTGCGTCGGCCATCTCGAATTCGCTGCGCTTGGCCAGCGCGGCTTCGAGCCAGGCATGGGTGGAGTGCCGCCCCAGCTCGCCGATCAGGCCGGTGTAGTCGTCGGTCAGGCCCAAGTCGGCCGACACCGCGAGCAAGAAGCGCCGCCAGATGTCGGGCAACAGCTCGGTGTTGTCCTCCAGCAGGTTCATCTCGGGCGGCAGGCCGAGCTCGGCCAGCATGTCCATCGGTGCGGCGCGCATCAGGCGCGAGAACCAGCGGTGGAAGGTATGGATCTCCACCGCGCGCCCACCAGCCAGCACGCGCCAATAAAGCTGCTGCAAGGCGCCGGCCTGTTGCGCGGCCTGCTCGGGTGGCAGGCCGCGCATCACCAGTTCGCGCTGGCGCTGGGCGTCATCGGCCGCGGCAAAGTCGCGCAACCACTCGAAGAGACGCTCGCGCATCTCGGCAGCAGCCTTCTTGGTGAAGGTGATGGCCAGAATCTCTTGCGGCTCGGCTCCTTCGAGCAGCGCCCGCAAGATGCGCGACACCAGCATCCACGTCTTGCCGGCGCCCGCACAGGCCTCGACAACCACGCTGCGACGCGGGTCGCACGCCACGGCATAAAACCCGGCGCGCTCGACGTGGCGGCCGTCCATCCAATACGACGCCTCTTGCGAGGCCGCTTGCGGCGCCTGTTGCGTTGACACGATCGCCTCGCTCATGCGTTCACCCCCGGCTGGACCTCGGCTTCGTCGCCCCAATGATCACGCCGGCACAGGCCACGGCTGCGGCAGTAGTCGCAAGCCGGCCCCTCGCCCAGCGCCCGCATCGGCTCGCCCTGCGCGATGCGCTGCATGTCGTGCACCAGCCCGGCGATGAGGCTGCGCGCGCTGGCTTCCACCTCGGGGTGCGCGACGAGGCTGGCCTGGCGGTCCTCCAGGCTCAGATAACCGGCCTCCAGGCGCGGCATCTGCTGCTCCTGCAAGATCAGCATGGCAGCGTAAAAGGCCAGCTGCGTGTCTTCGGTCGGCACCTTCACGCGCGCCTGCAAGGTCGCCTTGGCTGTCGTCTTGTAGTCGAGGATGCGCCACACGCGCAGCCCCGGCGTGCCGGCATCGGCCCCTTCGCTCGGGCGCACCGAGTCGACTCGATCCAGCTGCCCCGACAGCGACACCCCCAGCTCGCGCAACTCGGCGCAGTCGGCCTGCACGGGCAGCTCCATGCGCAGCACCTCGGCGCCCAGGCGAGCACGCTGCTCGGCCCACCATTGCACGTAGACCCGCGCCAGCCGGGCGAAGGCCGCGTAGTAGGGCAAGAAGGCCGCGCGCCGCTCGGCCTCGTCCCAGCCGTTCTCGGCGGTCACCGCCTCGGCCGCCTGCCAGAGGCGATCGACTTCGGCGTCCACATCGAACGCGGCCGCGCTGATGGCACCGGGGTTATCGTCGGCGTGATAGCGCCGCAGCACCTCATGCAGCCAGGTGCCGTAATCGCGCTTGTCGATGCCGTCCTCCAGCTCATCGCTCTCACGCAAACCCAGTAGCACCTCGGCCTGGAATCGATAGGGGCAACTGCGCAAGGCTTCGTAGGTGGTGGCGTTGAGCCGTGCCGGCAGGCGCATTTCGATGTCAGGCGACAGGCGCGGCAGCGGGCGAATCACCGGTGTGGGCGAGAGCGTCAACTCGCCGCGCGCATCGCTCGCCACTCGCCAGGACTCGATGGCGCGCTTCAGCTTCCAGCGCTCGAGCAAGGGGCTGCAACCCAGCGGCCGATCGCCGTCCGCCTCGCGCCACAGCCAGTGCACCGGGTGCGAGGCCAGCAGCAGCCGAAAGCCGGCCCATTGCTGCTCGCGCAACACCGCCCGGGTCGGCACGCCCAGGGCCTGCGCTACCCGCTCGCCCAGCAACGAGGGCGCCACCGCGGGCTCGCCCAGGTGGTCTTCGTCGACACCGGGCCAGACCACGGCGGCAAACGGCCGCAGCACGGCGCGCGCCATCGGCGTGATCACCACATCGGCCGCGTCGGGCATGCCCGGCATGTAGGCGACTTGCTCGAGCACCTCGTCCACCCACCGGATCAAGCCTTCGAAATCGACCTGCGTGGCCCGGGCTGCCGCCCCCCAGGCATCGTCGGCGAACGCGGCGCCCAGCCGTGTCAGGCGCAAGGCGTCCAGCACCTGCGCACCGGCATCGTCGGCCTGCAAGGCGCTCAACGCGCCGCAAGCCTGCAAGCCATCGTGCACACGCTGCAAGGCATCGAGCAATGAGCTTCGCGAGCCCCCTCGCACGATGGCAGCGAACCGGGCCGCAGCCTCCCAAAGAGATCGCGCGTCGTCCCACCCGGGGCGCAAAGGTTCGTCGCGCTCCACATGCCAGTCCACGCTCCAGGCTCGGGTCCAGCCCAGGCGGCGCGCCCAGGTTTCGAGTGCCTGCTCGCCATCCATGAGCTCGCCCTCGCCGGCTTCGCCCGCAGTCAGCCCGGCCCAGTCGGCCCAGCCCGATTTCAGGCCATCCAGCAAGTCGTCGCACGACGCCTGCACGCGAGCCAGTCGCAGCAGACTCATCAGCGCCGCAGCCGCCCGGGTGGTCGACAGCTTCCAGCCCGTTTCGTCGGCCACGGCCACTCCACCGCGCTCCAGCAAGGCCCGCACGCGGCGCACCAGACTGCGGTCTTGCGCGATCAGGGCCACCACGCCCGCTCCAGCTTGACGCTGCGCCAGCAACTGGTGAATCCGCGCCGCCGCTCGCTGCGCCTCGTCTTCAAAATCCAGCGCCTGCTCGACGCAGGCTTGCGGCAGCGCGGCATCGGGCGCGCTGAGCCGCCCTTGCAGCGCCGCCACCGCGTCCAGGCACAACAAGGGCACGCCTTCTGCCCGGGCACGCTGCATCACCGCCTGCACCACGGGCTCGGCCGTGCCCACGTTGGTCAATACCCACGCAGCCGGGCGGCACCCCAGCAGTGCGTCCGTCACTGGCGCCGGGGCTTGCGCCGCCCACTCCAGGGCCAGACCGGCCAGCAGCCGCTCGCGGGCGCCCGCCCCGGCAGACGGCGCCAGCAAGGCCCGCCCCTGATCCCAAAAGGCGCCCCGCTGCTCGGGCAACACGCCGGCCACCGACCGCAGCAGTTGCTGCGCGGTCTCGACGAATCGATCGACGGCTTGCGCGAAACCCAGGCCGTCGCGCCGAGCCCAGTCCCGCGCCCAGGCGTGCCGAGTCAGCATCGCGCGAGCGGTGAGGCGGTCCACCATGCGGTCGCCGCTCAAGGCGCCGGCCGGCGTGGCCAACGTGCCCCCCAGCGCCTGTGCCAGCGTGCGCGTGGTTTCGATGCGCGGCAGCCAACCGCCCACCTCGCCGACCCAGGCCCGGCGCGCCAGCGGCAAATGCGCCGCGAATGGCAGCAGCACGTAGGCGTCCCGCGCGGACACCCCGCTTTGCCGCAGCCAAGCCGCAACGCCTTGCGCCCACGCTGCCCAGCCCGCATCGCCGCCCGCAAACGCGTGAGCCCATCCGGGCGCGACGGGCGGCTCAGCAACAAGTGACCCAGGCTCGGCTATCAACGTCATAGTTCAATTGCGGGCAATGCCACCCTTGAGGTAACAGGCTTTATGTCAGAATTCTCCGAACCCACCGCTCGGTTGCGCAGCCATGCGAACCACCGGGCTCCAACAAGCCGCCGAAGTCGCGGCCGTTTCAAGGATTTGAGCATGAGCAGCGAGTTGATCAAACACATCTCGGACGCATCGTTTGAAAGCGACGTCCTGAACGCCAGCCAACCCGTGCTGGTCGATTACTGGGCAGAGTGGTGCGGCCCGTGCAAGATGATCGCGCCCATCCTCGACGAAGTCGCCACCACCTACAACGGTCGCCTCGCCGTGGCCAAGATGAACGTCGACGAGAACCGCGACGTCCCCGCCAAATTCGGCATCCGCGGCATCCCGACCCTGATGATCTTCAAGGGCGGTCAACTGGCCGCCACCAAGGTTGGCGCACTCTCGAAGGCCCAGTTGACGGCCTTCATCGATGCCAATCTATAATGCCCCCTCAAGCGGTTGGTTGCGCCACATGCTGCCAACCGCGAAGACTCTGCCGAAATCGGCAACCGCGTGAGCTTCGATCAGCATTTGCAAGCGACTCGCGGTATCGCCAGGCCAACAGCCTGCGCTGACTAACCCCCGAACCCGTACTTTTGTTAAGCCAGCATGCGGCATATCGCTCGCATGCACACCGGCGAACCACCACTCACATTCTTGGTCTCTTGCTACCGGCAGCTTTTGGCCGCCGAGCTCAGACACTCAAGGGCTGACCCGATGCACCTGTCCGAACTCAAAGCGCTCCACATCACCGAACTCGTCCAGATGGCCGAGACGCTGGAGCTCGAAAACACCAGCCGCATGCGCAAGCAGGAGCTGATGTTCGCCATCATGAAAAAGCGCGCCAAAGGTGGCGAGCAAGTGTTCGGTGACGGCGTGCTCGAAGTCCTGCCCGACGGCTTCGGCTTCCTGCGCGCCATCGACACCAGCTTCATGGCGTCCACGGACGACATCTACCTCTCGCCCAGCCAGATCCGCCGCTTCAACCTGCACACCGGCGACATGATCGAAGGCGAAGTCCGCGTGCCCAAAGACGGCGAACGCTACTTCGCGCTGGTCAAGGTGGATCGCATCAACGGCCTGTCGCCCGAGGTCAACAAGAACAAGATCATGTTCGAGAACCTCACGCCGCTGTTCCCGAAAGAACAGTTCAAGCTCGAACGCGAAATCAAATCCGAAGAAAACATCACCAGTCGCATCGTCGACCTCATTGCCCCCATCGGCAAGGGCCAGCGCGCACTGCTCGTGGCGCCGCCCAAGACCGGCAAGACGGTGATGATGCAGAACCTGGCGCACGCCCTCACGGCCAACTATCCGGACGTGCATCTGATCGTGCTGCTGGTTGACGAACGCCCCGAAGAAGTGACCGAAATGCAGCGCACCGTGCGCGGCGAAGTGATCAGCTCGACCTTCGACGAGCCCGCTGCCCGCCACGTGCAAGTCGCCGAAATGGTGATCGAACGCGCCAAGCGCCTGGTCGAGCTCAAGAAGGACGTGATCATCCTGCTCGACTCGATCACCCGCCTGGCTCGCGCCTACAACAACGTGCTGCCGTCGAGTGGCAAGGTGCTGACCGGCGGCGTGGACGCCAATGCGCTGCAGCGTCCCAAGCGTTTCTTCGGTGCGGCGCGCAACATCGAAGAAGGCGGCTCGCTGACCATCATCGGCACCGCCCTGATCGACACCGGCAGCCGCATGGACGAAGTGATCTACGAAGAGTTCAAGGGCACCGGCAACTGCGAAATCCACCTGGATCGCCGCATGGCAGAGAAGCGGGTGTATCCGTCCATCCTGCTCAACAAGTCAGGCACCCGCCGTGAAGAACTGCTGCTGAAGCCCGAAATCCTGCAAAAGAGCTGGATCCTGCGCAAACTGCTCTACCCGATGGACGAGATCGAGGCGATGGAGTTCATCCTCGACAAGATGAAGTCCACCAAGAACAACCACGATTTCTTCGACATGATGCGCCGCGGCGGCTGATCGAAGCGATAGAACTTGAATTTGGTGGCACAAGGGGGAACCTGTCGGCTATAATCCCAGGTTTTCCGCTTTCGGAGAGTGCGCATGCATGGTGCTGCGTGGCTTCCGGCGACATTTGAATAGCGTGAGGTTTCCATGAAAGAAGGCATCCACCCCGACTACCGCGACGTGGTTTTCTGGGATCAATCCAACGGTTTCAAGTTCATCACCCGCTCGTGCGCTCCGACTCGTGAGACCGTGAAGTGGGAAGACGGCCGCGAGCTGCCCCTGTTCAAGCTCGAAACCTCCAGCGAATCGCATCCGTTCTATACCGGCACCCAAAAGAGCATCGACTCCCTGGGCGGCCGCGTCGAGAAGTTCCGCAACAAGTTCGCACGCGTCGGCATCAAGAAGTAAACCTCGACTTGCGTTGGCCGATTTTCCGAATCACCAGCGCACAAGTCCGGTTCTCAGCAAAGGCAGCTCAGGCTGCCTTTTGCTTTTGTGCCGCCGGCACCCAGATTCATCTGCAGGGTTAGCTGCTGCGACGACATATGCCCGAGCAACCGGGCCTCTCAAGGCACAATCGCCGCCAACCACATTCGCCTCACCGCATCACACTCGCTCCCGGCGTGAACACTCCCACCCCCGCCATCGTTACCCAACGCGACGTTCAACGCCTGCCCCGTCTGGCGTTGATCCTGTTCTGCGCGGCGTATCTGCTGCCCGGCCTGTTCGGTCGCGATCCCTGGAAGAACGCCGACATCGCGGCGTTTGGGCACATGCTGGGCGTGGCGCGTGGCTGGTCTGACTGGTTCACCCCCTCTGTTGGCGGCATTCCGGCGACGGGTGGCGGTTTGTTCCCCTACTGGCTGGGGGCCGCCTTCATCAAATTGTTGCCGTGGTTGGATCCGGCCTTTGCGGCACGGATTCCGTTCACGCTCATGCTGGGCAGCGTCCTGTTGTTCACCTGGTACAGCGCCTACCACTTGGCCCGATCCGACGCAGCGCAGCCCTTGCCCCTGGCCTTCGGCGGCGAAGCGCAACCAGGTGACTACGCTCGCGCCATCGCCGATGGCGCCTTGCTGGCCCTGATCGCCACGATCGGGCTGCTGCAACTAGGGCATGAAACCACCCCCGAGCTGGTGCAGCTGGCGGGCTTTTCGGCCTACCTTTACGCGCTGTCCGCAGCGGCCATGAAAACCCGTTTTGCCCGAGCCGCCGTGTTGGTTGCCCTGCCGTTGATGGCTGGCAGTGGCAGCCCCAGCATTGCGCTGCTGGCTGGCGCGGCGGGCATCGCGCTGTGCTACGTGGCGACCGACTCCGACACCCAGGCCTTTGCTCCCTGGGTGATCGCCAGCGCCGTGCTGGCCACCGTCACGGCCTGGGCCACCTCGACCTGGGCCTGGCGCCTCAGCGCGCCGCCCTCACCGTTCGAGCTGGTCAAGACCTTGTCGTGGTTCACCTGGCCCGCCTGGCCCATGGCGGGCTGGACGGCCTGGCAATGGCGCCACCACGTCCGGTATCGACACATTGCCATCCCCTTGGCGCTGGGTGGTGTGGGGGTGGTCGCCTGCATTGCGGTGGGCGGATCAGACCGCGCCTTGCTGCTATCGCTGCCTGCCAGCGCGGTGCTGGCGTCATTTGCGCTGCCGACCCTCAAGCGCAGCGTCTCCTCGGCCATCGACTGGTTCTCGGTGTTCTTCTTCACGGCCATCGGGCTGGCCATCTGGTTCATCTTCTCGGCCATGTACACGGGTGTTCCAGCCAAGACGGCCGCCAATGTGTTCAAACTGGCGGCGCCGGGCTTCAAACCCGCACTGTCATGGCTGGGTATCTGCTTTGCAGCCGCCGGCACAGTGGCTTGGCTGGCACTGGTCAGATGGCGCACCAGCCGGCATCAGCATGCGCTTTGGAAGAGCCTCGTGCTGCCCGCTTGTGGGGTGACCATGTGCTGGCTGCTTCTGATGACGCTATGGCTACCCTTGCTCGATCACGCGCGCAGCTACCGCAACCTCGTCGAGCGCGTCGTGCGTCGGCTGCCCACCAATGCGTCGGTAGCCGCCCCCGGCGCCAATGTCAGCTTGTTGACTGCGCTTGAGTATTTCGGCCATCTGCAGGTCGATGGCCAGACGCCGGCAAATCAGAGCAGCAGACGCTATCTCATCATCAGTTTGCCGGCTCGCAGCGCCGCGCCCACGATCGACGGCTGGCAACAAGTCGCTCGCGAGCGACAGCGCACCATCAACACCGAGTCGATCGTGATCTACCGGCGCATAGCCAAGTCGGATTCGGGAGCAAGCGGTTCGGAGCAGGTGTCAGAGAATCCTTGATGCCGCGGCAACTGCCGCACTTCGCACCGTTCGGTGCACGATCAGGCCGCCGGAGACTCACCCTTGCGGGCATCTTCGATGGAGGCTCGCACCCGGGCCGGCGGGAATACCAGCGTGAAGCATGATCCCTGGCCCACTTGGCTCTCGATGTGCAATTCGCCCGCATGGCGCTGCACAACATGCTTGACGATGGACAAGCCCAAGCCCGTTCCCCCCGTGTCGCGGGAACGGCTGCCGTCCACGCGATAGAAGCGCTCGGTCAGACGCGGCAGATGCTCGGCCTCGATCCCGGCGCCCGTATCACGCACCTGGAATTCACCTTCACCATCCGGCGTGACGCGCCAACGCACATCGACATGCCCACCTTCTGGCGTGTAGCGTATGGCGTTGTTGACAAGGTTGGCCAGAGCGCTGAGCAACTCGGTCTCTGATCCGGCGATCTGGGCGGCAGTCGGGACGTCGCCAGCCGCCGGCGTAAACGAGAGGTGGTGGCGACCGTGGGATAGCGATCGAGCATCCGACTCGACATGCGCCAACAAGCGCGCCACCGGAACCCATCGATCCAGGGCCGGGCGAGGACTGCCTTCGAGCTGCGCCAGGGTCAACAGATCGCTCACCAAGGCCTGCATGCGCCCGGTTTGCTGCGACATCAGACTCAACACTCGCTTGCGCTCCACCTCCGTCAAAGGGAGGTTGGCCAGGGTCTCGATAAAGCCGGACAGCACCGTCAACGGCGTGCGTATTTCGTGCGACACGTTGGCCACGAAATCCCGCCGCATGGTTTCGGCCCGCTCGCGCTCGGTGATGTCCTGCGTGAGCACGAGCTTCTGACCATCGCCATATTCCCGAATCATCACGGAGAGCATGCCTTGCCCTTGCGGGTTGACGAACTTCACGGGCATGTCGAAGTTGCCGGCCTGCAGGTAGCTGACAAAGGCCGGCGATCGAACCAGGTTGGTGATGCGCTGGCGCAAATCACGCTCCGGCTGCAGACCAAAATGGTCGGCCGCCACCGAGCTGAACCAATCGATCTGATCATTGGCATCCATCAGCAGCACACCGTTGGGCGACGCTTCGATGGCCTCGAAGAACTCGGACAAACGCTCGCGCTCGTGCTCAGCCTGGTTCTCACGCAACCGCAAGGCGCGTTCAACGCGATGAGCGATCTCGCCCCACATGCCGGTGTCGGACGGCGCGGCAGAATCCGTGCCCAGCCGCAGCCATTCCAAGAGGCGGTAGCCGTGCCATGTGTCGGCCAAGGCGATCAGCAGCACCCCGACGCTCGCGCCGATCAACGCCGGCAGCAGCGGATTGGGCATCTGGCGCCCCGCCATCCAGCCCAAGGCGCTGCCTGCCACAAGCGCAAACACACCCGCGACAACGCGCGAGACGTTCCATTTCATGATGAAAGAGCGTGATGCCGTGCGAGAGGTCTATTAGGCGGTCAAGGCTGACGCCTGCTGCGTGAGGCGATACCCTGCGCCACGCACCGTTTCGATCAGATGCGAGCACTTCACCGGCGCCAATGCCTCACGCAAGCGCTTGACATGCACATCGACCGTGCGTTCCTCGATGAAGACATGGTCACCCCACACGCGATCAAGCAGTTGCGAGCGGCTATGCACGCGCTCCGGATGCGTCATCAAGAAGTGCAGGAGTCGGAATTCCGTAGGACCAACCTTGACCTCGTTCTCGCCATGACTGACGCGGCGGGTTGCCGGGTCCAGGCGCAGCCCGCAAATCTCGACAGCCGAGTCCAGCGCCTCGGGCGCCTTGCGACGCAACACCGCACGAATGCGTGCCATCAACTCGTTGGTCGAGAAAGGCTTGGTGAGGTAGTCGTCGGCGCCGGCATCCAGCCCGGCGACTTTATCGGTCTCGTCCGTGCGGGCCGTCAACATGATCACCGGCAGATCCTTGGTGCGCGGGTCACCGCGCCAACGCTTTGCCAGCGACAAACCGGACTGCCCAGGCAACATCCAATCCAGGATGACCAGATCAGGCAGCACGCGGGTCACTTCGCTCTGAGCCTGATCCGCAGTCGTCGCTACGGACACTTCGTAGCCCGCATGCCGCAGATTCAGTGAAATCAGTTCGGCAATCGCGGCCTCGTCTTCAACAACCAGCACTCGGCTCATTCCGGACTCCTTATCGATTCAATGCAACGACGGCTCACTTGAGAACGGATTCGACCGCCTCGACCGTGTTATGCCGCACATCCGTCCCCTTGACGATGTAGATGATCTGCTCCGCCAAGTTCTTGGCGTGATCACCCACCCGCTCGATCGCCTTGGCGACGAACACCAAGTCGATACTGGCCGTGATCGTGCGCGGGTCTTCCATCATGTAGGTGATGAGCTTGCGCATCAGCCCTTCGAACTCCTGGTCGATCTGGTTGTCCTGCTTGATCACCTCGAGGGCCTTGTGTGTGTCAAGACGGGCAAAAGCGTCCAGCGCCTTGCGCAGCGAAGTCGTGGCCAAGCCCGCTTCGAACGACACGTCGCCCGCCGGCAAGCGCAAGCGGCTCGACATCCCCGTGTTGATCAGACGCTGCACCGTGCGCGCGATACGTGCGGCCTCGTCACCCACACGCTCCAGATTGCCGATGGTTTTCGAAATGGCGATCAGCAGACGCAAGTCGCGAGCGGTCGGCTGACGGCGCGCGATGATGGTGGACAAATCGCTGTCGATTTCGACCTCCATCGAGTTGACGCGTTCCTCGACCTCCAGAACCTGGCTGGCGATGT
The DNA here is from genome assembly GCF_041915145.1 of Aquabacterium sp. Classification (GTDB taxonomy): domain Bacteria; phylum Pseudomonadota; class Gammaproteobacteria; order Burkholderiales; family Burkholderiaceae_C; genus Aquabacterium. Next base: position 23,233 of record NZ_JAYSBZ010000021.1, read on the forward strand.
CCCCGCTGAAATGAGTCAGCGCGTAGATGGCTTGCGCCACCTGCGACTCGACCAACCCACCCATTTCAAGCACCCGCGACGAAATCGCGCTCAGCTCGGTATCGAATTGCGTCGACAAATGCTTCTCGGTCATTACGTGCCTCTCTCAAATTCAGCGTCAACAGCTAGCGACAAATCAACCCAGGTTGAAAACCGGCTTCAGCCGAATCGACCGGTGATGTAGTCCTCGGTGTCCTTCTTCTTCGGCTTCATGAACAACTCGGAAGTCGGGCCGAATTCAATCAGCTCGCCGAGATACATGTAGGCGGTGTAGTCGGAGCAGCGCGCCGCCTGCTGCATGTTGTGGGTCACGATGAGCACGGTGTAGTCGCTCTTCAACTCGTGAATCAACTCCTCGACCTTCCCCGTCGAGATCGGGTCGAGTGCCGAGCACGGTTCATCGAGGAGGAGCACCTCCGGCTTGATGGCTATGCCGCGAGCAATGCACAAGCGTTGCTGCTGACCGCCCGACAAACCCGAGCCGCTTTGCTGCAATTTGTCCTTCACCTCGTTCCACAGCGCTGCCTTTTTCAGGGCCCATTCGACACGCTCGTCCATTTCAGGCCGCGAGAGTTTCTCGAACAGTCGCACGCCGAAGGCGATGTTGTCGTAGATGGACATCGGAAACGGCGTCGGCTTCTGGAACACCATGCCCACTTTCGCGCGCAACAACGACACATCGTCTTTCGAGGTTAGGATGTCTTCGCCATCGAGCAGGATTTCACCCTGCGCGCGCTGCTCAGGGTAGAGCTCGAACATGCGGTTGAAGGTGCGCAGCAAGGTGGACTTGCCGCAGCCCGACGGGCCGATGAACGCGGTGACCTTCTTCTCGGGCAACTCCATGTTGACGTTCTTCAACGCATGGAACTTGCCATAGTAGAAATTCAGATTGCGAACCGACAGCTTGGCCATGTCAGTGGCAGGCACATGCACTTTGGTATCCATCAGAGAGCCCCAATTCAATGACGATTGCGGAACAAGCTGCGCGCCAAAACATTCAGCAGCAACACGCCCACCGTGATCAGGAACACACCCGCCCAAGCCAGCTTTTGCCAGTTCTCGTATGGGCTCATGGCGAATTTGAAAATCGTGACCGGCAAGCTCGCCATGGGTTGCCCCATGTTGAGCGACCAGAACTGGTTTGACAGCGCCGTGAACAGCAGAGGCGCGGTCTCACCCGCGATCCGCGCAACGGCCAACAGCACCCCGGTGATCACGCCAGCTCGCGCCGACTTCACGGTGATCGACATGATCACGCGCCACTTCGGCATGCCCAACGCGTAGGCAGCCTCGCGCAACGAGTTGGGCACCAGCATCAACATGTTCTCGGTGGTGCGAATCACCACCGGGATCACGATCAAAGCCAGCGCGAGCACCCCGGCCCAGGCTGAAAATGATCTAGCTCGAGCCACCACCACCGAATAAATGAACAACCCGACCACGATGGACGGGGCGGACAGCAGGATGTCGTTGATGAAGCGCGTCACACTGCCCAGCCAGGTGCGCTGACCGTACTCAGCCAGGTAGATGCCCGCCAGGATGCCAATCGGGGTACCGATCAAGGTCGCGCCAGTCACCATCAAACCCGAGCCGGCAATGGCGTTCGCCAAGCCGCCCGCGTCCGCCTGAGGCGCAGGCGTCATCTCGGTGAACGTGGCCAGACTCAACCCGCCCAAGCCGAGACGCACCGTCTCAAACAGAATCCAGGTCAGCCAGAACACGCCGAAGGCCATTGCCGCCAGCGAGAGGGTGAGCGCAATGGCGTTGGTGCGCTTGCGCTTGGCATGCATGGCGCGCCGCGCCGCATGGTGTTGCGAACTCATGAGCGGGCTCCTTCAGCCTTCTTCAAGCGTGCCAGCAGCATCTTCGAGAACGCCAGCACCACAAAGGTGATGAAGAACAACACCAGACCGAGGTAGATCAGCGAGGCCTGATGCAAGCCTTCACCGGCCTCGGCAAATTCATTGGCCAACGCAGACGTAATGCTGTTGGCAGCCTCGAACAACGACAGCGAGTTGAGCTGGTTCATGTTGCCGATGACGAATGTCACAGCCATGGTTTCACCCAACGCCCGACCCAAACCCAGCATGATCCCGCCAATCACACCTGTCTTCGTGTAGGGCAGAACCACCTTCCACATCACCTCCCAGGTCGTCGACCCCAGACCGTAGGCAGACTCCTTGAGCAAAGGAGGCGTGACCTCGAAAACGTCGCGCATGACCGACGCAATGAACGGGATGATCATGATCGCCAGGATGATTCCGGCAGACAGAATCCCGATCCCGACCGGTGGGCCTGAAAACAAGGCGCCCAGCACCGGCACAGCTGAGAAAACCGATTGCAAAGGCTGCTGCACGAACGAGGCCAGGATCGGCCCGAACACCAGCAAACCCCACATGCCGTAGACGATGGAGGGCACGGCGGCCAGCAACTCGACAGCAATCCCCAGCGGCCGCTTCAGCCAGCCGGGAGACAACTCGGTGAGGAACAGTGCGATGCCGAAACTGACCGGAACGGCGATCAGCAGCGCGATGAGCGACGTCATCAACGTGCCGTAGATCATCACGAGCCCGCCGTAGTGATCCTGCACGGGATCCCACTCGGAACGCCACAAGAAGCTCAAGCCATATTCTTTGATCGCCGGTGCAGCCCCAACGACCAAAGAAGCAATGATGCCCAGCAGCAGACCAAGCGTCAGCAACGCGGCGCCACGCGCCAACATGGCAAACACGGCATCAGCCCAGGGCGCAACAACCTTCCGCGCCGGTTGAGGCGGTTGAGTCTTGCTATGCGCTACTTGCTTCAAATCATTCATTGCGGGAGCGGGAAGAGTGGCAGACATGAGCTCTCCTGACATCGCACAAGTTATTCACGAAAGCGCGGATGTCCATCCAACCCTTCGTAGACAAAACCAAAACGGGCCGGCATTGGTCACACGAGTGACCAAGCGGGCCCGCCAATCAATTACTTGATGGAGATCGATTTGCCTGCAGCGTCGGCAATGCCTGCCCACTGCTTGCGAACCAGTGCCTTCACGGAATCAGGCAGGGCCACGTACTCAAGCTCCGCTGCGGCCTTGTCACCATTGACATATGCCCAGTCAAAGAATTTGAGAACCTGGGTGCCAGTTGCCGGCTTGTCCTGCACCTTATGCATCAGGATGAAGGTTGCGCCGGTAATGGGCCATGCGTCCTTTTCAGCCTGATCGGTCAGGATTTGATAGAAGCTCTTGCTCCATTCGGCCGATGCGGCCGCTGCCTTGAAGGTCAGATCATCGGGGGCCACAAAATTGCCAGCATGGTTACGCAAGGTCACGTACTCCATCTTGTTTTGCTTGGCGTAGGCGTATTCAACGTAGCCGATCGAGTTCGGCAAACGCTGAACATAGGAAGAAACGCCCTCATTACCCTTGCCGCCGGCGCCCGTCGGCCAATTCACCGCCGTACCCTCGCCAACCTTGGCTTTCCATTCAGGGTTCACCTTCGACAGATAGTTCGTGAAGATGAAACTCGTGCCAGAACCATCGGCACGACGAACCACCGAGATCAGCGCGTCCGGCAGCGACACACCAGGATTCAACGTCGTGATCTGAGCGTCATTCCACTTGGTAACCTTGCCGAGGTAGATATCGCCCAGGAGTTGCCCCGTCAGCTTTAGTTGACCAGGCTGCACGCCCTTGATATTCACCACCGGCACCACACCGCCAATGACGGTCGGGAACTGGACAAGCCCGTCCTTCGAGAGCTCTTCGTCCTTCAAGGGCATGTCCGAGGCCCCGAAGTCCACGGTCTTGGCCTTGATCTGCTTGATGCCCGCGCCCGAACCAACCGATTGATAGTTGATTCGCACACCCGTTGCCTTGTTGTAGGTGTCAGCCCACTTCGAGTAAATCGGGGCGGGGAACGACGCACCTGCACCCGTCACATCTTGAGCAAACACCACACCGGCAAACGAAGTTGCCATACTCAGCGCCATCACCGAGCGGATCATTTTGATAGTCATGCGCACACCTTTCAGGGGTTTAGCTAGGTTCACGCGATCACTGTAATAATCAATTGTGACACTCAAATGACGCTCCGCTATTGCTGATGGGCTCCTCTTGGTGTCACGATCCGCGTCATGGATTGGTCATGCAATTGACACAATCGACTTCTATCGTGCGTCCTGCCTTGCTACAAGGCCACCATCCAAGACCGAAGGACGCACATGAAAAAACGTACTCTGATCCTCGCATCTGTCAGCGCCACGTTGGCACTCCTGGCCGGCTGCGCCACTTCCTCGGGCCCCAAAAACCTGGCTGAAACAATCGCGGCCGACCCGCAACTGTCGGCGGCGAGTCAACTGATTGCGAATGCAGGGCTGGACGAAACACTGCGCGGCCCCGGTCCGTTCACCGTGTTCGTTCCAAGCAACGAAGCGATTGGTAGCGTCTCGGCAGCCATGCAGACCCGACTCAAGGATGCTGCAGCCGCGAAAACGGTGTTGAGCTTCCACGTCGTGCCTGGCACCTTGCTGGCCACAGACGTCAAGAACAGCTCGGTCAAGAGCGTTCAAGGCGCCTCGCTGGCCTTGTCTCGTTCTGGCTCATTCGTGACGGTCGAAGATGCCGTTGTCACCCGAACAGACATCATTGCCACCAATGGCGTCGTGCATGTCATTGACCGCGTGCTGACCCCACCTAAGCAATAAGCTCGGCCAAGGCGCACAAAAACGCCCGGGCCAGCCGGGCGTTCGTTCATGGAAGGACGCGCAAGCCCGTTGCGCGCAGCGGCCCTGCTTAGCCGGCAATCACCTCAGCCAAGCGCCGAGCCGCGCGATCAGCCAGCTCGGCATCTTGCGCTTCAACCATCACGCGCACCACCGGTTCGGTTCCAGACGCACGAATCAGCGTGCGTCCCTTGCCAGTCAGTTCGGCGCTGACGGCAGCTTGCGCTGAAATCAGCGCAGGGTTGTCGCGCCAATCCGCCCCGTCCGGCTTGAGTCGCACGTTGATGAGCTTTTGGGGAAACAGCGAAACTCCAGACAACCAGTCGGACAAGGTGCGTTCACCGCGCACGACGGCCTGCAAGACGGCCAATGCGCTAACCATGCCGTCACCGGTCGTGTGACGATCAAGCGCGATCAAATGGCCCGACCCTTCTCCGCCGAGAGTCCACTTGCGCGCCTGCAGCTCCTCCAGCACATACCGGTCGCCCACCTTCGCGCGAACGAACTCGACACCTTGTCGCTGCAAAGCCAATTCCACGGCCATGTTGGTCATCAAGGTGCCCACCGCCCCCGGAACGGGTTGCCCTTGAGCCAAGCGATCCGCCACCATCACGTACAGCAACTCATCGCCGTTATAGAGCCGCCCGGCTTGATCAACCAATTGCAAGCGGTCAGCATCGCCGTCGAGAGCGATACCGAAATGCGCATGGTTGGCGCGCACGGCTCGCACCAACGCGTCGGGAGCAGTGGCGCCCACACCGTCGTTGATGTTCAGGCCATCAGGGCTGCACCCGATCGGAATCACCTCGGCACCAAGCTCGTGAAAGACTGCCGGAGCAACTTGGTAGGCGGCTCCGTGCGCGGCATCCACCACGATCCGCAGACCACGCAGCGAGAGATCGGTCGAAAACGTGCTCTTGCAAAACTCGATGTATCGCCCGCCGGCGTCGGTCAGGCGGCGAGCCCTGCCCAATCCGCGTGAGTCAGACCATTGCGGCGACTCCTCCAAGGCGGCCTCCACGGCCAACTCGCACTCGTCCGGCAACTTTTCACCGCGCTCCGAGAAGAACTTGATCCCATTGTCGCCAAACGGGTTATGTGACGCGCTGATCACAACGCCCAGCGACAAGCGCAGCGCTCTAGTCAAGTAAGCGACACCAGGCGTGGGAAGTGGTCCGGTCAAAACCACATCGACACCAGCCGACGAGAAACCAGCCTCCAGGGCAGCTTCAAGCATGTAGCCGGATATGCGCGTATCTTTTCCAATCAGTACGGTGGGCCGCTCATCACCACGACGGAGAACATGCCCCACCGCATGCCCCAAGCGCAACATGAAATCAGGAGTGATCGCGCCCTGCCCAACCGTCCCGCGAATACCGTCCGTGCCGAAATACTTTCTCATATTGCCGTCTCTTCAATTACTCATCAATGACGAGGCCTGCACAAACCCGCCAGCCCCCAAACCTTCAATGCATCGACCGTATCGGCCACATCGTGCACACGCACGACGCGAGCACCCAGCTGCACCGCTGCCAGAGCGGCAGCCGCGCTCAGCACACCTCGCTCGCCTGCCGGGCGGCCAGACACCGCGCCCAGCGACGACTTTCTCGACCACCCGACCAATATGGGGAGCCCCAAATCCAGTAGTTCCGCTTGACGGCGCAGCAATTCAAAATTCTGCTCAACCGTCTTGCCGAAACCGATGCCAGGGTCCAGCACAACGCGACAGGCGTCAACCCCCAGCTGGGTAAGCACCTCGACACGTGCGGCCAAAAACGACCGCACATCGTCGACCACGTCATTCGAAATCACCTGCTGCTGCATCGAAGCTGGTTCGCCACGCATGTGCATCAGGCACACCCCGCATGCCGCATGTGCACTCACGACATCCAACGCACCAGGTCGCCGCAAGCCATAAATATCGTTGATGATGTCCACGCCCAAGTCGAGCGCATGCGCCATGACATCCGGCTTGTAGGTATCGATCGAAACAGGCACGCCCAGCTTCACAGCATGGCGCAGCACCGGCGTTACCCGCCGAAGCTCTTCGCCCAATGGAACTGGCAACGCACCAGGTCGGCTCGATTCGCCGCCGATATCAAGAATGTCCGCGCCCTCTTTCAGCAGTCGCTCGCAATGATTCAACGCGGCCGTCAGATCCAGGTGATCCCCACCATCGGAGAACGAATCCGGCGTGACGTTCACAATGCCCATCACGCGAGGACACGCTAAATCGATTTCAAAACGGCCGGTGTGCCAAACAGATTGCGACATAAAGAAACGGGGCCTCAGCCCCGTTAAATTTTCAATGCAGATCGATTACACCGCAGCCGGTGCTCCGTCCGTGTTAACCGGCGGTGTCGCCCCACCACCGCCTCCACTCGACTTGTTGGCTGAGGGCGTCCAGTCTTTCGGAGGCCGAGGCGGCTTGCCCGCCATGATGTCGTCGACCTGATCAGCGTCGATCGTTTCCCAGTCAAGCAGCGCGGTAGCCATCGCATACATCTTGTCTTGGTTGTCCTCGATCAGCTTGCGAGCCAAAGCATATTGGGTATCGATGATGCGGCGAATCTCAGAATCGACCTTTTGCATGGTCTGCTCGGACATGTTGGTCGTCTTGGTCACCGAGCGGCCAAGAAACACTTCACCTTCGTTATCCGCGTAGACCATCGGCCCCAACGCATCCGTCATGCCGTAGCGCGTGACCATGTCGCGTGCGATCTGCGTTGCACGCTCAAAGTCATTGCTCGCGCCAGTCGTCATCTGATGCATGAAGACCTCTTCGGCGATCCGGCCCCCGAACAACATGGAAATCTGGCTCTCCATGTACTGTCGGTCGTAGCTGTATTTGTCGCGCTCAGGCAAAGACATGGTCACACCCAAGGCACGACCACGCGGAATGATCGTGACCTTGTGCACAGGATCGCACTTCGGCAACAGCTTGCCGAGCAAAGCATGGCCTGCTTCGTGATACGCCGTGTTGCGACGCTCATCCTCGGGCATGACCATGGACTTGCGCTCGGGGCCCATCATGATCTTGTCCTTGGCCTTCTCGAAGTCCTGCATCTCGACGACACGGCCGTTGCGACGAGCGGCAAACAGCGCAGCCTCGTTGACCAAGTTCGCCAAATCGGCACCGGAGAAGCCTGGCGTTCCTCGGGCCAGGATGTCAGGGCGAACGTCCTGACTCACCGGAACCTTGCGGATGTGAACATTCAGGATCTGCTCGCGACCACGCACATCGGGCAGGGTCACATAAACCTGACGGTCGAAACGGCCGGGACGCAGCAAGGCGGGGTCGAGGATGTCCGGACGGTTGGTTGCGGCAATCACGATCACGCCGAGATTGGTCTCAAAGCCATCCATCTCGACGAGCATCTGATTGAGCGTCTGTTCGCGCTCATCGTTGCCACCACCAAGACCTGCACCGCGGTGACGCCCCACAGCATCGATTTCATCGACGAAGATGATGCACGGCGCATTCTTCTTCGCCTGCTCGAACATGTCGCGCACACGAGCTGCGCCAACACCAACAAACATCTCGACGAAGTCAGAACCAGAAATCGAGAAGAACGGAACCTTGGCTTCACCGGCAATCGACTTGGCCAGCAAGGTCTTGCCTGTCCCCGGGGGGCCCACCATCAAGACGCCGCGCGGAATGCGCCCGCCCAGTTTCTGGAATTTCTGCGGATCCTTCAGGAAGTCGACCAGTTCTTTGACTTCTTCCTTGGCCTCATCGCAACCCGCCACATCGGCGAAGGTGACCGAATTGTTGCTCTCGTCGAGCATCCGTGCCCGACTTTTGCCGAAGCTGAATGCGCCACCTTTGCCGCCCCCCTGCATCTGACGCATGAAGTAGATCCACACGCCGATCAGGAGCAGCATGGGCCCCCACGAATACAACAGCCCCAGCAGCAGCGACGGCTCCTCGCGGGGCTTGACGTCGAACTTGACGTTGTTGTTGATCAGGTCGCCGATCAGGCCTCGATCCAGGTATGTGGCAGTGGTATGGAGCTTCTTGTCGTCGCTGGTGATCGCCACGATATCGGTGCCACCGTTGCCGCCCTCTTGCAGCGTCACGCTCTTGATGTGCTTGGCCCGCACCTCTTCAAGAAAATCGGAGTAGCCGATTTGCGCCCCGTTGGCCGAATTGTGATCAAACTGCTTGAATACGGTGAACAGCACCAAGGCAATCACCAGCCAAACTGCCAACTTCGAGAACCATTGATTGTTCACCGCGGCTCCTTTTCCAATTCCATCGAAACCCGTGCCGGCGACCTGAAGGTCGGCCATGAAAAGCGCGGATCGACTACGCGGTATGTGGGGACGATTCTAGACGAGTCAAGTCTAGACCCCAGTCGAATTTATCCCTGCCGCCGGCGCAACAGCCACACCAAACCGACGCTATTCGGTCGAATCGACATTTTTACCTGCCGACTTGAGCCCTATTCCAACCAGAAATGTCTCGGACGACTTGTCTCGTGATGCTTTCGGCTTGACCGGTTTCACCACACGAAAATTCTTTTGAAACAGCTCGACCAATTGGCTATAGCCGCTACCGTGGAAGACTTTGCAGACCAAGGCCCCCGCTGGTTTCAGGTTTTCTTGGGCGAATTCCACGGCCAACTCAACCAAGTGTTCAATCCTGGCCGAGTCGGATGATTCAATGCCCGACAAATTGGGCGCCATATCGGAAACGACCACGTCCACGGCACGCCCGTTCACGGCTTCATGCAACTGCCTCAGCACGGCGTCCTCACGAAAATCGCCTTGGATGAAGGTCACGCCATCAATGGGTTCGAAGTCGAGCAAATCGAGCGCAATGATGACGCCGTCCAATTGGCCGGACGCCGCCCCACCGATCCCGGCCTGCTTGGGGGCGAATTTGCGACGAATGTATTGACTCCAGGCCCCCGGCGCGGCGCCCAGATCGACAACCAACTGTCCCGGCTTGATCAGCCCCAAGGCCTCGTCGATTTCTTTCAGCTTGTAGGCCGCTCGGGCTCGATAGCCCTCTTTCTGCGCCAACTTGACGTAGGGATCCGTGACGTGATCATGCAACCACGCCTTGTTCACCTTCTTGCTCTTGGTTTTTACTTTCATCGTGCACCGATAATATGAGGATGCCCGCAATTACATTGACACCTGCCCAGCGCAAGGCCCACCGAGCCGATGCACATCATCTCAATCCGGTCGTTCTGATTGGCTCGGATGGATTGACTCCTGCCGTCGTCAAAGAAACCGATGCTGCGCTCAAGGCTCACGGCCTGATCAAGGTCCGCGTGTTCTCTGATGACCGAGACGCTCGCGAAACCATCTTGGTCACGCTTTGCGACACCCTTGGCGCCGCACCGATCCAGCACATTGGCAAGCTTCTGATTTTGTGGCGCCCCGTTTCGGCGAAGGCCAAGGATGCGGGCGAGAGCCGCAACCCAGGTCCGCGCGTGGTAACCGTCGTCAAGGCATCCCGTAGCGGCACGCGCCGACCGACGGTCAGCAAGGTCAAGATCATGGGCAATCAACGCGTCACCGCAGGCGGCTCGATCAAGCGTGTCAAGAAACGCGCGACCAGCTTCAAGAAGCAAAGCCAAGGTTGATCGCCGCCGCTCACGCACTCTTGCAGCGCCTCGACGTCGCACAAGCGTGTCCAACATGGGCGGCAGCACTTCGTAGCCAAGCACCGCGGCCTACAAAAGTCAGCAGCATGCCGGCCCGCGGTCAGGGCATCATGACCTGCAAGCGTACCAGCATGGTCATGCTTGTTCTTCAGATGTAGCGGACTTCAATGATTTCGTAGTTGCGTATTCCGCCAGGGGCTTGAACCGACGCAACATCCCCCGCTTCCTTGCCGATCAGAGCTCGAGCAATCGGAGAGCCAATCGAAATCTTGCCTTCCTTGAGGTCGGCCTCATCATCGCCCACGATCTGGTAGATCACGATATCGCCGGTGCTCTCGATTTCCATTTCAACCGTGGCGCCGAAAACCACACGGCCGCCTGCGTCCAGCGACGTTGGATCGATGATCTGAGCCGCCGCGAGCTTGCCTTCAATTTCGAGAATGCGCCCCTCGATGAACCCCTGCTTATCTTTCGCAGCGTCGTATTCGGCGTTCTCGGACAGATCGCCTTGAGCGCGCGCTTCGGCGATGGCATTGACGACGGCCGGACGCTCGATGGTCTTCAAGCGATGCAGCTCTTCTTTCAGTTTCTCGGCGCCACGTCGGGTGAGCGGAATGGTGGACATGGAGTCTTCCTCGGCAACAAAAAACGAGCCGCCGCGCCTGAGTTCATCAGGGCTGGCGGCGGCTGCAGGTTCAAAAAATTGGTCTTGAAAAAAGTTTAGTTGAGCTGGGCGTGCAGTTCCTGCAGGGAATACACCACCAGATCATCTTGGTGCTTCAGAGCCTCGGTCGCCGCCTCACAACCCGCCATGGTGGTGTAGTAAGTGACACGGTTGGCCAGCGCTGCCGTGCGGATGTAACGCGAGTCGGCAATGGCCGTGCGCGTCTCAGCCACAGTCGTGAAGACCAGCTGGATTTCACCCGCCTTCACCAGGTCGGCAATATGCGGACGACCGTCCTTGATCTTGTTGACCACCGTCACCGGGATACCCGCTGTCGAGATGGCGTCGGCCGTGCCCTTGGTCGCCATCAACGTGAAGCCCATGGCGTGCAAGTCCTTGGCGACCAGCACCGCGCGATCCTTGTCGCTGCCCTTGACGGAGATGCACACCGTACCCTTGCTCGGCAGACGGGAACCGGCCCCGAGCTGGCTCTTGAGCATGGCTTCGCCAAACGTCTTGCCGACGCCCATGACTTCGCCGGTCGACCGCATTTCGGGGCCAAGGATGGGGTCGACACCCGGGAACTTATTGAACGGGAACACCGCTTCCTTGACGCTGAAATACGGCGGAATCACCTCGGCGGGCGCGCGGCCGTTGGGGCTCTTCTGGTCTTTCAGCTTCTGGCCGGCCATGCAGCGTGCCGCGATCTTGGCCAGCGGCTGGCCGGTGGCCTTCGACACGTAGGGCACGGTCCGCGAAGCGCGCGGGTTCACCTCGAGCACGTAGACGGTGGCCTTGTCGATGCTGCCGGTGACGTCACCCTGGATGGCGAACTGCACGTTCATCAGGCCGACGACCTTAAGCGCCTTGGCCATCAAGGCCGTTTGCCTACGCAGCTCGTCTTGCAAGGCAACGCTCAAGGTGTAGGGCGGCAGCGAACAGGCAGAGTCACCCGAGTGCACGCCGGCTTGCTCGATGTGTTCCATGATGCCGCCGATCATGACGTCAACGCCATCGCTGATGCAGTCCACATCGACTTCGACCGCGTCGTCGAGGAAGCGGTCGAGCAGCACGGGCGACTTTTCAGACACGCGCACGGCCTCACGCATGTAGCGCTCGAGGTCTTTGTCGCCGTGCACGATTTCCATCGCGCGACCACCCAGCACGTAGCTCGGACGCACGACCAGCGGGTAGCCGATCTCTTGCGCCAGTTGCAGGGCGGCTTCTTCGGTGCGCGCCGTGCGGTTGGGCGGCTGCTTGAGGCCGACTTCGTGCAACAGCTTCTGGAAGCGCTCACGGTCTTCGGCCACGTCGATGCTGTCGGGCGTGGTACCGATGATGGGCACACCATTGGCTTCGAGATCAAGCGCGAGCTTCAGCGGAGTCTGACCGCCGTACTGCACGATCACGCCAACCGGCTTTTCCTTGTCCACGATTTCGAGCACATCTTCGAGCGTCACCGGCTCGAAGTACAGGCGGTCGGACGTGTCGTAGTCGGTCGAGACGGTCTCGGGGTTGCAGTTGACCATGATGGTCTCGTAACCGTCTTCGCGCATGGCAAGCGCGGCGTGGACGCAGCAGTAGTCGAACTCGATGCCCTGGCCGATGCGGTTCGGACCGCCGCCCAGCACCATGATCTTCTTCTTGTTCGTTGGGTTGGCTTCGCACTCGCCATCTGCTGTCTCGTAGCACGAGTACATGTAGGCCGTCTGCGTTTCGAACTCGGCCGCACAGGTATCCACCCGCTTGAAAACCGGACGCACACCCAACGCGTGACGAGCCTTACGCACGTCGTGCTGGTTGGTGCCCATCAGCTTGGCCAAGCGGCGGTCCGAGAAGCCCTTTTGCTTCAGGTAACGCATCTCAGCTGCGGTCAACGTGTCCAGCTTGCGCGCCTTGACGTCGGCTTCGGTCTTGATGATGTCTTCGATCTGAGCGAGGAACCAGGGGTCAACCTTGGTTTCTTCGAAGATCTCTTCCAGGCTCATGCCCAGACGGAAAGCGTCGCCCAGGAACAGGATGCGCTCAGGGCCGGCATTGCCGATTTCTTCCAGCACTTCCTCACGGTCGTTGCTGCGTTCGGTCAGACCATCAATACCGGTCTCCAGGCCACGCAGGGCCTTCTGGAAGGACTCCTGGAAGGTACGGCCCATGGCCATCACTTCACCCACAGACTTCATCTGCGTGGTCAGGCGGCTGTCAGCCTGAGGGAACTTCTCGAAAGCGAAACGCGGGATCTTGGTGACCACGTAGTCGATCGAAGGCTCGAACGAAGCGGGGGTTGCGCCACCGGTGATGTCGTTCTTGAGCTCGTCGAGCGTGTAGCCGACCGACAGCTTGGCGGCGATCTTGGCGATCGGGAAGCCGGTGGCCTTGGAGGCCAGCGCCGACGAACGCGACACGCGTGGGTTCATCTCGATCACGATCATCCGGCCGTTGTCCGGGTTGATCGAGAACTGCACGTTCGAACCGCCGGTTTCCACGCCGATCTCGCGCAGGATGGCGATGGAGGCGTTGCGCAGCAACTGGTATTCGCGGTCGGTCAGGGTCTGAGCCGGGGCCACGGTGATGGAGTCACCGGTGTGGATGCCCATCGGGTCCAGGTTTTCGATCGAGCAGACGATGATGCAGTTGTCCGCCTTGTCGCGAACCACTTCCATCTCGTACTCTTTCCAGCCGATGAGCGACTCTTCGATCAGCAGTTCGTTGGTGGGCGACAGGTCGATACCACGCTTGCAGATCTCTTCGAACTCTTCGGGGTTGTAGGCAATGCCACCGCCGGTGCCACCCAGCGTGAAGCTGGGGCGGATCACCATGGGGAAGCCGGAGCCGCCGATTTCGGCCTGGATGCGCTTTTGCACTGCCCAGGCTTCTTCCAGCGAGTGGGCAATGCCAGACTTGGCCGAGCCCAGACCGATGGAGGTCATCGCGTCCTTGAACTTCAGACGGTCTTCGGCCTTCTCGATCGCGTGCTCGTTGGCACCGATCATCTCGACCTTGTACTTGTCGAGCACACCGTGCTTGTGCAGATCCAGGGCGCAGTTCAGCGCGGTCTGGCCACCCATGGTCGGCAGGATCGCGTCAGGACGCTCCTTGGCGATGATGCGCTCGACCACCTGCCAGGTGATGGGCTCGATGTAGGTGACGTCGGCCGTGTTCGGGTCCGTCATGATGGTCGCAGGGTTGCTGTTGACCAGGATGACCTTGTAACCCTCTTCGCGCAGGGCCTTGCAGGCCTGTGCGCCGGAGTAGTCGAATTCGCAGGCCTGACCGATGATGATCGGGCCGGCGCCGATGATGAGGATGCTTTTGATGTCGGAGCGCTTAGGCATGGTTCTTCTCCATCAGCGCGACGAAACGGTCGAACAGGTAGGCAATGTCATGGGGTCCGGGTGAAGCCTCAGGGTGACCTTGGAAACAGAAGGCTGGCTTGTCGGTACGGGCCAGGCCTTGCAGGGTGCCGTCAAACAGGCTGACGTGCGTGGCGCGCAGGTTGGCGGGCAGCGTCTTCTCATCGACCGCAAAACCGTGGTTCTGGCTGGTAATGCTGACGCGGCCAGAATCGAGATCTTTCACGGGGTGATTGCCGCCGTGGTGACCGAACTTCATCTTGAAGGTCTTGGCGCCCGACGCCAGGGCCATGATCTGGTGCCCCAGACAGATGCCAAAGGTCGGGATACCGGTTTCGATCAGTTCCTTGGCTGCGGCGATGGCGTAGTCGCAAGGCTCCGGATCCCCGGGTCCGTTGGACAGGAAGATGCCATCAGGCTTGTGCTTCAGCACTTCAGCTGCGGGCGTCTTGGCCGGCACCACGGTGACCTTGCAGCCGCGGCTGGCCAGCATGCGCAGGATGTTGCGCTTGACGCCGAAGTCATACGCGACCACGTGGAACTTGGGGGCGGTCAGTTGGGCAAAGCCGGGCTTGCCGCCCAGTTGCGGGTTGGCAAGCTGCCACTCGCCCTCGGTCCATTGCGTCACATCGGTGCGCGTCACGACTTGGGCGAGATCCTGACCGGCCATATTGGGCGCTGCCTTCGCCTTGGCGATGGCGTCGGCCTTGATGGCTTCCGTCACGGCCTGGCCAGCCGGCAGCGCGACGATGGCACCGTTTTGCGCGCCTTTGGTGCGCAGCAGTCGTGTCAGCTTGCGGGTGTCGATACCGGCGATGGCCACCGTGCCTTCGGCCTTGAGGTACTGGGACAGCGTCTGGGTCTTGCGGAAGTTGGACTCGCGAACCGGCAAGTCCTTGATGATCAAGCCAGCAGCATGGATCTTCGCGGCTTCGACATCCTCGGGGTTGACGCCGTAATTGCCGATGTGCGGATACGTCAGGGTGACGATCTGACGGCAATAGCTGGGGTCGGTGAGGATTTCTTGGTAGCCGGTGAGCGAGGTGTTGAACACCACTTCACCAACCGTGTGACCGGCAGCGCCGATCGAAGTGCCGAGAAAGATCGTGCCGTCTGCAAGCGCGAGAAGAGCGATTTCTTGTTGCGCGGGGAGGAGGGGCGGCAGCACGGGGGGTCTTCTCCAATATCTGAAGCACGCCCGGTGTGCCTGATTGCTCAGAGCGCTCGTTCGCACTTTCACGCGCCTCTGAAAAATCAGGGCGCAAAAAAGCCGAAGAGGGAAACTGCTTGGGTTTCGCTAGGCGTGCTTGGGTGGTGGGGCAAATCTTTCAATTGTAGCGCATCCTAGGCTTTTCCCTCATAACCTTGTCACACGGGGCCAGATATGACCGAGAACTTTTCATCGGGTGAAAGACGCGACGGAATGTCTCAAGCAAAGCCATGCGCTGCCGATAAAGCATGCGTGATTCAGATGCAGCCTGCCTGTGCTTGATCCCGCTGCATCACTCCGCGCAAATCGCGTCATCCAGCACAAGAGATCAGCGAGGCCGTCATGCCGTTCTTCATTCATGACAACACCGGATTCGACGCCACCGCCGGCACGCCCAGCGTCACAGCCTCCACGCCGCTGCATCGGACAGAAGTCTGCCCCCCCGCCCTGTTTTCGCGCAGCCGCCCTTTCTGGCAACGATTGCTGCGCGGGTGGTGGCGCAAGCTGACCAATCAGTCCGAGCCTTCCTTGCAACAACGCCCCAAGGGTCAGATCCAATCGGTGCGCGAGGCGTTTTTCGTAGGTTTGGCAGATCTCTCACCGGAGTACACCTTCGAGTTGCGTTGCCGCATCGAGAAAGCTCGTTCGCTACGCGAACTCTGGCATTTGCGCTCAGATGTGTTCAACGTGCTTGCACAGCACCGCGGACAGAGCTTCGCCCACGCGCGCATGAACAACATCAACACCAACTTCCCCTCGCGAGTGCCCCAGTCGGGCCACTGCACGCGCGACAGCGGGCGCACCGTCGCTTGGTAAGCGCCGCCCTCTCGCTCACCCGCCAGGTTGATTGACCCGGCCGCCGCTGCACGCGGCGGAACATCTGCGCACGATTGGTCATGCCGCGTTGCGTTTTCATGCGGCTGACGCACCAGTCAGGACGCGAGGCGGGTGCACAATTCCAGGTCAACATCGAGTGACCATGAACATCATCATCCTGGACGACTATCAGGACGCAGTACGCAAGCTGAAGTGCGCGGCCAAACTGGACGGCTACCAAGCCAAGGTCTTCACCAACACGGTCAAAGGAACGGGTCAGCTGTCGATTCGCCTGCGCGATGCCGAAGCATTGGTGCTGATTCGCGAGCGCACTCACTTCCCTCGGGCGCTGCTCGATAAGCTACCCAAACTCAAGCTCATCAGCCAGACGGGCCGAGTCGGCCCGCACATCGATATCGCCGCCTGCACCCAGCTTGGCATTGCCGTAGCAGAGGGTGTGGGCTCGCCGATCGCGCCAGCTGAATTGACCTGGGCCTTGGTAATGGCCGCCATGCGCCGCCTGCCGCAATACATCGGCAACCTCAAGCACGGCGCGTGGCAGCAGTCCGGACTCAAGTCCGCCTCCATGCCCACCAACTTCGGTATCGGCATGGTGCTGCACGGCAAAACGCTAGGCATCTGGGGATACGGACGCATCGGGCGTCTGGTGGCGGGCTACGGAAAGGCGTTTGGCATGCAGGTGATGGTGTGGGGCAGCGACGAGTCGCGCGCCCAAGCCGCGGCCGATGGTTGCCTGACGGCATCCAATCGCGACGCCTTCTTCGAGTCTGCAGACGTGCTGAGCCTGCACCTGCGTCTGTCCGACACCACCCGAGCCCTCGTCAAGAGCGACGATCTGATGCGCATGAAGCCCACAGCCCTGCTGGTGAATACCTCGCGGGCCGAACTGATCGAAGAAGGCGCATTGGTGGGCGCGCTCAACCGAGGTCGCCCGGGCATGGCGGCAGTGGATGTGTTCGAGAGCGAACCCATCTTGCAAGGGCAACCTTTGCTACGACTCGAAAACGCCGTCTGCACCCCCCACATCGGCTACGTCGAACAAGACAGCTACGAGCAGTACTTCAGCGCCGCCTTCGACAACCTGATCAACTTCGTCAACGGCACACCGACGAACATCGTCAACCCCGAGGTCTTGCAAGCCTTGCATTGATGCATGTGCATCTCTGCCTCTGCCTGAGCCGCATTCGACTCATCAGCCGCGCTGGCGCCGCGCCTCGTACAGGCACACGCCGCTGGCCACCGACACGTTGAGGCTCTCGACCGCACCGCGCATGGGGATGCTGACCAGGTCGTCGCAAGTGCGGCGCGTCAGCTGACGCATGCCGGCCCCCTCTGCGCCCAGCACCAAGGCCAGAGGCACCTTGAGGTCGCTGTCGTACAAGGTGCGCGGTGCGTCGTCAGACGTGCCGATCACCCAGATATCGCGCTCTTTCAGCTCGCCCAGCGTGCGCGCCAGATTCGTCACCATGAAATAAGGCATGGTCTCGGCGGCGCCGCTGGCCACCTTGGCCACGGTGGCGTTGACGCCCACCGCATGGTCCTTGGGAGCGATCACCGCGTGAGCGCCCGCCCCATCAGCCACACGCAAACAAGCGCCGAGGTTGTGCGGGTCGGTCACGCCATCGAGCACCAGCAGCAAGGGCGGCTCGTCGAGAGTGTCGAGCAAATCGTCGAGCGATTTCAGCTGCGGCATGGGCGCAACTTTGGCCACCACACCTTGATGGCGATGCGTGCCGCACAGGCGCTGCAAGGTGTCGTCGCTGCTCTCGATGAGCCGCACCGAGGCCTCTTGCGCACGCGTCAAGAACTGGCGCATGCGCTGATCGCGCCGGGTCGCATCAAAGTGCAGTTCGAGAATGCTCTGAGGAGCCGTCTTCAGGCGCACCGTCAGCGCATGAAAACCGAAGAGGATTTTTTGAGACATCCGTCGATGCTAACCGCTCGGCCGGCGCCCGCTTCAGGCAGCGAGATCGAGCGCGCTGTCGTGCACCAAAGCCCCAGCCTCCAGGCGCAACTGCCGACTGCACAGGCGCGCAATGGCCATGTCGTGCGTCACCAGCACCAGCGTCGTGCCCTGCTCGCGGTTCAGCTCGAACATCAAATCCATCACCCGCTCGCCCGTGGCTGCGTCCAGACTGCCGGTCGGCTCGTCGGCCATCAACACGGCCGGCTGCACAACAAAAGCCCGAGCCAGGGCCACTCGCTGCTGTTCTCCACCCGACAGGAGCTTGGGGACGTGCCCCAACCGCGCGCCCAGCCCCACGCGCTCAAGCATTGCCCGGGCACGGTCGCGCGCACCGTCAAGCCCCATCAACTCGAGCGGCAACATGACGTTTTCAAGTGCAGTCAGATGCCCCAGCAACTGAAAGTTCTGAAACACGAAGCCGATGTGTCGGGCCCGCAAAGCGGCGCGAGCGTCTTCAGACAAGGCAAACAGGTCGTGCCCGGCCAAACGCATGGTGCCGCCGGTGGGCACATCCAGCCCAGCCAAGATGGACAGCAACGTGCTCTTGCCCGACCCCGACGCACCCACGATAGCCACCGACTGCTGCGGCTCCAACTTGAACGTGATGTCGTGCAAGATGGTCAGCTGGCCGGTAGAGTCCTGCACCTGTTTGCTAATGCGCTCGACGACAAGGATGGGCTCGCTCATGTTCAATGCTTCGTGGATTCGCCGGCACTTTATCGCGATTGCCATCGGCGCGTTGGCCTGCCGGCTCGGTGGCCACGCGCAAGCTGCGACGCAGCCATCGCCGGTAGGTCGACATGTCGTGCTGGTGGTGGGCGACAGCCTTTCGGCCGAATACGGCCTGCGCCGTGACACGGGCTGGGTCAAGCTGATGGAGCGCCGCCTGGCCGAGCGCCACATCGATGCCGAGGTGGTCAACGCCAGCATCAGTGGCGACACCACGTCGGGGGGGCTCAGCCGCCTGGCCGCCCTGCTGGCGCGCCATCATCCCAGCCACGTCATCATCGAACTGGGGGCCAACGACGCCTTGCGCGGGCTACCGGTGAGCGAAACGGCAGCGAACCTGACCGCCATGGCGCGAGCCTCGCAAGCCGCCGGAGCGCAGGTGGTGCTGGTGGGCATCCAAGTGCCTCCCAACTACGGCAGACGCTATACCGAAGAATTTGGCGCGGTGTTTACCCGGGTCGCGAACGCCGAGCACACGGCCTTGGTGCCCTTCTTGCTCAAAGGCGTGGCGGACGCCCCCGAGCCCTTGCGCTGGTTTCAGGCTGATCGCATCCACCCCAAGGAAGAAGCCCAACCGATGTTGCTGGACAACGTTTGGCCCGTTGTGGAGCCCCTGCTGAAGCCCGGCAAGCAGCCGGCTCACAGCAAGGGGCCAAAACGCTGACGCTTATTCCTTGTCGCCGGCCTTGGGAGCGAACCCAGGAAAGAGCGATTCAGCCTGCTTGTGCATTTGCTCCTGCATCTGCGCAAACAACTGGCGTGACTGATCGAGATAGTTGCCCATCAGGCCCTGCATCATGGGGGCCTGATTCATGAACTGCGACCACAGCTCGGGGCTGAATGCCTTGTTTTCATACAGCCCGGCCGACTGCTCGGCCAATTTGCCCTGCAGATCCACGAAGGTCAGCAGATTCTTTTCGAGATAGCTGCCCATCAGGCCCTGCATGGCGTGGCCATAGAAGCGGATGATGTTCTCGAGCATGCGAGTCGAAAACATCGGCACCCCACCGCTTTCTTCTTCAAGAATGACCTGCAGCAAGATGCTGCGCGTCAGGTCTTCGCCGGTCTTGGCATCGACCACCTTGAAGCTCTCGGCATCCAGCACCATCTGCTTGATATCGGCCAGCGTGATGTAGCTGCTGGTGCGACTGTCGTAGAGGCGCCGATTTGGATATTTCTTGAGTACGCGCACACCGCTGTCATCGGCCGCAGCTCCCTCGACCTTCTCTGGCTTGGTCTTGGCCGCGCGGGGGGTTTTGGCCGGCGCACGCTTGGCGGCGGGATTGGGCTGGGTCATCAAAGCGTCTCCTGCAAGTGCTGCAGGACATTCTAGGCACTCAGCTGTATATAGCCAGCGGGGCTCAGGCAAAGAAAAAGCCCAGTAAGTTCAAAACTTACTGGGCTTTCATATTGGTAGGCGCGATTGGACTCGAACCAACGACCCCCACCATGTCAAGGTGGTGCTCTAACCAGCTGAGCTACGCGCCTGGGAAAACGCGACTATAGCATGACTCTGCCGAGTCGAGCAAAGCCATTGATTACTTTCGCCGTACCCAGTCCACACCCGGCAGTTGCGCAACACGCGACAACACATGCGCGAGCTTGGTCACATCCGCGGTTTGTACCGTCAGCCTGACATCGACGCGTTCACGATGCGTCTGGGTTTGCATGCCCACCACGTGGGTCTTTTCCTTGGCGAAGGCGTCGCACAGGTCACGCAGCAGGCCAGGGCGATCATGAGCCTGCACAACAACATCGACCGCGTAAAGAGCCTCCTTGGCGCCACTGCGATCCGGCTGTCGCCCCCAGGCCACGGCTATACGTCGCTCGGGGGCGCGGCCAACCATTTGCCTGAAATTCGAGCAGTCTGTGCGATGAATGGCAACCCCCTTGCCTCGCGTGACGTAGCCGCCAATCTCGTCGGGTGGAGCCGGTTTGCAGCAGCGTGCCAGTTG
>NZ_JAYSBZ010000022.1:0-44022 GCF_041915145.1 Aquabacterium sp.
GTCCCACTCCTTCCCATCCCGAACAGGACAGTGAAACGCCTCAGCGCCGATGATAGTGCGGGTTCCCGTGTGAAAGTAGGACATCGTCAGGCTATTATTTAGAAACGCCCTCAGTCGATATTCGGTTGGGGGCGTTTTGCATTTGCGATTCGTATTCCCGTGTCGAATTCGTGAGCGGTGAGCGGTGAGCGGTGAGCGTCTGGCCGCACCATCTTGACTGAAGACTGTCAGCCTTGTGCTGCGGTTTCGTCGGTGACCACGGCGTCTGAGTAGTAGCGAGGCCACTCCCCCCGCGCTGTGAAGGATTTACGGGAATGCGCCATTTCTCGCTGCTGCTCGCGCAGATTGGGGCTTTGCTGCAAGCTTGGCGCTGCGGGCTAGGGCGACGATGCCGATATGGAAGGTTTGATATCGAGTCTGGAAAGCCCCGTCGATGTGGTTCCCTGGTTCCGCTACGTGCAAGACCGCCCGGTGCGCTGCGGCGATGTTTCGGGATCTACCCGAGCGCTTGACCGTTGCTGTCGCCTGGAGCCTCCAAGCAGCGGTCTGGTTGCTGGCTGCTGGTGTGCTGTATGCGGGCGAGGCCGGTGCCCAAGTGCTGGAAGAGGGGCGCGTGATCGTCAAATTCCGCGCCACGACAACCACGCATGATTCGACCTCGAACCGTGCGGTAGCCGCCGCCAACGGCAGAGCGGACGAGTCGGCAGCCACAGCGAGGATTCGCGGTATCGGTCGACGCACCGGGCTGGCCTTGCAGCAAGGGCGCATGGTCGGCACGCGAATGCATGTGGTCAAGACGCGTGGACTGAATTCCCGGGCCTTGATGACGCAGTTGCGGCAGGACCCGGATGTGGAATACGTCGTCGTGGATGCGCGACGCCAGATCCTGACCGTGCCGAACGACCCGCTCTATTTGCCGAACGGCGGCGCCGTGCCGATAGGGCCGGCGTCCGGCCAGTGGTATTTGCACACCCCGGACTCGACCACGCCCGCGAGCATCAATGCGGAAGCGGCCTGGACGATCGGGACGGGCTCGGCGACCGGCGCCATCGTTGCGGTGATCGACACCGGCGTGCGCTACGACCACCCTGACCTGGGCTCCACGGGTTCAGGGGGCAAGCTGTTGCCGGGTGCGGCGCTACTGGCCGCGCAGTCGCTGCGCAGCGCCGACGCCACCGATACGGGCGACTGGGTATCGGCCGGGCAGTGCAGCAGTGGCAGCGCGGCGGCCAATTCGAGCTGGCACGGCACGCAAGTGGCGGGGCTCGTGGGAGCGCTGTCGAACAACAACGCGGGCATGGCCAGCGTGGGTTGGAACGTGCGGGTGCTGCCGGTGCGCGTGCTGGCGCAATGCGGTGGCTACGACTCGGACATCATCGCCGCGATGAACTGGGTGGTGGGGGACGCAGTGTCGGGGCTGACAACGCTGTCGCCCACCATAGCGAGCGAGGTCAAGGTGATCAACCTGAGCCTGGGCAGCAACGCTGCCTGCTCAGCCGCCTACATCGACGCGATCAACAACGTGCGCAGCCATGGCACCGTGGTGGTGGCTGCCGCCGGCAACAGCGATGGTCAGGCCGTCGGCGCGCCCGCGAGCTGCCCCGGCGTGATCGCCGTGGGGGGCTTGCGTCACGTCGGCACCAAGGTCGGCTATTCGTCGGTGGGGTCGGAGATCAGCTTGAGCGCGCCGGGCGGCAACTGCGTGAACGCGACGGGGCTTTGTCTCTACCCCATCCTGACCACGTCGAACACGGGCGCGACCACGGCGGGCACGGCAACCTACACCGATGGCCTGAACGCCTCGACGGGCACGAGCTTCGCGGCGCCGCTGGTGTCGGGCACGGCGGCGCTGATGCTGCAGGCGCGTCCGGCGCTGCAGCCCGACGATGTGCGACGCTTGCTGCGCGACACCGCGCGAGCCTTTCCGCAAGTGGGGGGTGTGGCCGCCTGCCATGCGCCCAACAGCAGCACGCAGGCCGAATGCAATTGCACGACCAGCACCTGCGGAGCGGGCATGCTGGATGCCGGTCAGGCGGTGAACGCTGCAGCCAATGGCGCGGTGCCCCGCATCACGGTGACGCCGTCTTCGCCTGTAAATGGGCAGACCATCACCCTCGATGCATCGGGCTCGCAACCCTCGGTGACGGGCAGCAGCATCGTGAGCTACGCCTGGGTGCTGGTGGACGGCGGCGGCATCGTCAGCGCGCTGAGCGGCCCGACCAACACCAGCAGCATCAGCGTGACGCCCAGCGCGGCCGGAACCTTCACGGTGCAATTGACGGTGATCGATGACTCGTCCCCCACGCCCGTGAGCGCGGTCACCACCGAGACCGTCATCGTCGCGGCGCCCACCACGGCGCGAGCCGCAGGATCTTCGGGTGGCGGTGGGGGGGGTGGGGCGATGCCCGTGTGGCCTTTGCTGGCCTTGACGGGCGTCGTCGCGACGGCGACGCGGCGATCGCGGTTGGCGTCTCGGCGTACAGACTGAGACGCCCGACCGGGCGGATTGGTCAGATCAAATCAGCCAGCGGATGCGGGCGCCCGGCGGCAACGTCGGGCGACACAAAAAAGCTGGCAACGCGATCGGGCGTCACCGATTCGATGGACGCTGGTTGCCAGCGCGGCGTGCCGTCCTTGTCGATCAGATGGGCGCGCACGCCTTCGAGGAATTCTCCGCATGCGATCGCGTGGAACAGCACGTCGTATTCCATGCGAAAGCTCTGCGCCAGCGTCATCCGGCGCCCCCGCTGCAGTGCGGCCCGGCACACCGCCAGCATCAGGGGCGAGCGGCTGCGCATCAGCTCGAGCGTGGTGCGCGCCCACTCGGCTTCGGCGCTCGCGGCTTGCGCAGACGCCTCGGCCAGCGATGCCATGGTCTCGGCCACCGAGCAGGCGGGGTCGAAGTGCCGATAGATCGCCGGGCTCAGCGCGGGCAGGGTTGCCCCATCGAGCCGCGTGGCGTCAGGTGCCGCCAAGGATTGGCGCAGATCGGACTGGGCATCGGCGCCCCAGGTGATCGCGCGCAAGGCGTCGTCCAGTTCGTCGGGCAGGGTCACGCGCGAACGCGCGTCGGCAAAGCCCACGAAGAGCGCGTCGCCCCCGTGGATGGTGACGCCGGTGAGCCCGAGGTACAAGGCCAGAGGCGCCGGCATGCGGCCGAAGAAATGCGTGGCGCCCACGTCGGGGATCAGGCCGATGCGCGTCTCGGGCATGGCGATGCGCGTGGTGTCGGTGACGAGCCGCAGCGACGCGCCCTGGCTCAGGCCCATGCCGCCGCCCATCACGATGCCGTGCATGAAGGCGACGACGGGCTTGGCGAAGCGATGCAGGCGGTAGTCGACGCGGTACTCGTCGATGAAGAAATCGCGCTGCAGCGAGGTGCCCTCGCGGGCGCTGTTGACCACGGCCACCACGTCACCGCCGGCGCAGAACGCCTTCGGGCCGGTGCCGCGGATCAAGACAGCCTTGATGTTTGCATCACGTTCGCAGCGGTCGAGCAGCGGCATGAAGGCCAACATCATGTCGTGCGACAAGGCGTTGAGCGCCTTGGGCCGGTTCAGCGTGATCACCCCGACGCGGTTGATCACCTCGAAGCGCAATGCCTCATCGACACCCGCGCCGGGTGCGCCGCCTGCCTCGCTCATGTTCATTTCCAGCTGGGCGCGCGCTTTTCGAGGAAGGCATTGACGCCTTCGCGCTGGTTGGGGCCGTTGAACAAATCGACGAACAGCTCGCGCTCCTGCGCCAGCGCGGCGTGGCGCGGCACGCCGTTGCGGGCGGCGTGGATGAGCTGCTTGCAGGCCAGCACGCTGTCGGGGCTTTGCTTGCTGACGCGTTGCGCGATCTCGGTGGCCTTGGCCAGCGCGCCGCCGGTGGGCACGACTTCTTCGACCAGGCCGATGCGCAGCGCCGTGGCGGCGTCCACGCGCTCGCCGGTCAGGATCATGCGCTTGGCCCAGCCTTCGCCGACCAGCCAGGGCAGCGTCTGCGTGCCCGTGCCGCCGGGCAGCAGGCCCACGCCGGCTTCGGGCAGCGCCATCTGCGCGTGCTCTTCGGCGATGCGGATGTCCGTGGCCAGCGCGCATTCGAGTCCGCCGCCCATCGCGTAGCCGTTGATCGCGGCAATGGTCACCAGGCGGGTCTCGGCCAGTGCCTCGAAGGCGTTGCCGAAGGCGCGGATCATGTCGATGGCATTGCCCTTGTCGCCGTCGGCGAACTTGTTGAGGTCGGCGCCGGCGCTGAAAAACTTCGGGCCCTTGCCGGTGATCACCAGCGCGCGCACGGCGGCGTTGGCGTTGAGCTCGACGAGGGTGTCGCGCAACTGCACCAGTCCTTCAGGGCTGAAGGCGTTGGCGGGCGGGCGATTGAGGGTGATGGTGGCGACGCTGCCGTCGATCTGGAGTTCGATCATGAGCTTCTCAAAAATGTGAAATCGAAAAAAGAAGGGTGCGGGATCAAGACCGCGATGGTGCCTGAAGCATCTGGATGATGGACGAAAAGTCGAGCGTGCCGTGGCCCTGTTCGCTCCATGTTTGATACAGCTGCTGCGCGACCGTGCCGAGCGGCAATTGCTGACCGGCTTGCTGCGCGGCAGCCGTCGCGAGGCCGAGGTCCTTCAGCATCAGGTTGACGCCGAAGCCGCCGCTGTAGCCGCGCGCGGCGGGCACGCCGTCCATCACGCCCGGATAAGGGTTGTAGGTGTCGGCGCTCCAGCAGCGGCCCGACGAGGTGTTGACGATGCCGGCCAGCACCTTCGGGTCGATGCCGAGCGATGCGCCCAGCGTCATGGCCTCGGCCACACCGATCATCGAAATCGCCAGCAGCAGGTTGTTGCAGACCTTCGCGACCTGGCCGGTGCCCGTGGCGCCGCAATGCACGATGTTCTTGCCCATCGCCTGCAGCACCGGTTGCACCCGCGCGAACAGCTCGGTGCTCGCACCGACCATGAAGGTTAGCGTGCCGGCCGTGGCGCCGCCCGTGCCGCCCGACACCGGCGCGTCGGCCAGCGGGTTGCCGTTCTTCTCGGCCAGCTCGGCGAAGTGCCGTGCAGACGCTGGATCGATGGTGCTGCAATCGACGATGGGCACGCCGAGCGGCACAGCGCCAAACACGCCCTCGGGGCCGGTCAATACCGCTTTGACGTGCGCAGCCGCGGGCAGCATCGTGATGACGAACTCGGCGTTGTGCACGGCATCGGCTGGCGACAGCGTGGCCTCGGCGCCCGCATCGGCCAGCGTCTGCACGGCCACGCTGTTGAGATCGAACACGCGCACCGCGTGGCCGGCTTTGACGAGGTTGCGAGCCATCGGGCCGCCCATGTTGCCGAGGCCGATGAAAGCGATCTTCATGTCGTTCTCCTTGCGTGTGCGTTGATCGTGCGTGTTGTGCGTGTGTCTGAACGAATGCTCAGCGCAGGCTGATGGTCGTGTTCACGCCCGTGTTGACCGACGCATCGTCGAACCAGCGCGCCGTCACCGTCTTGGTCTGCGTATAGAACTGCACCACCTGCTTGCCGTAGGGGCCGAGGTCGCCGAGCTTGGAGCCGCGCGAGCCTGTGAAGCTGAAGAAGGGAACCGGCACGGGGATGGGCACGTTGATGCCGACCTGGCCCACGTCGATCTCGCTCTGGAACTTGCGCGCCGCCGCGCCGCTTTGCGTGAACAGGCCCACGCCGTTGCCGAAGGGGTTGGCGTTGACCAGCGCGATGGCGTCGTCCAGCGTGTCCACGTTCAGCGTGACCAGCACGGGGCCGAAGATCTCTTGCGTGTAGACCTGCATCGTCGTCTTCACGTTGGCGATCACGGTCGGGCCGATGAAGTTGCCGGCTTCAAAGCCGGGCACCCGGATGCCGCGGCCATCGAGCAGCAGCTCGGCGCCCTCAGGCGGTCCGCTGGCGATCAGCCGTTCGATACGTTCTTTGGCGCGCGGCGAGATCACCGGGCCCACATCGGTGCCGGGTTCGGTGCCGGCGTTCACCTTCAACGATTTCGCGCGCGACACCACGTCGGGCAGCCAGTCCTTCGCGGCGCCGACGAACACGGCTACCGACGTTGCCATGCAGCGCTGTCCGGCTGCACCGAAGGCAGCGCCGGCCAGCGCGTTGAGCGCTTGTTCCTTGTTCGCATCGGGCAGGATCACCGCGTGGTTCTTCGCGCCCATCATGCTTTGCACGCGCTTGCCGTGCTGGCTCGCGAGGTTGTAGACGTGCGTGCCGACTTCGGTCGAGCCGACGAATGACACGGCCACGATATCGGGGTGCGTGCAGATCGCATCGACCACCTCTTTGCCGCCGTGCACCACGTTCAGCACGCCCGCCGGCACGCCGGCTTGCAGCGCGAGCGCCACCAGCTCCATCGTGCTCATCGGGTCTTGCTCAGAAGGTTTGAGCACGAAGGTGTTGCCGCAGACGATGGCCATCGGGAACATCCACAGCGGGATCATCGCGGGGAAGTTGAAGGGCGTGATGCCCGCGCACACGCCGATGGGCTGGCGCAGCGTGTAGGTGTCCACGCCGCCCGCCACGTTCTCGGCGAACTCGCCCAACTGCAGCGTGCCGACCGAGCACGCGTGCTCGACCACTTCGAGGCCGCGGATGATGTCGCCCTCGGCGTCGGCCAGCGTCTTGCCTTGCTCGGCGGTCAGCACCGCGGCGACGCGCGGCAGGTTCTCGCGGATCAGCGCCTGGAAGCGCAACATGACGCGCATGCGCGCCGCGATCGGCGTGGTCTTCCAGCTCTTGAAGGCTTGCTTCGCGGCCGCGACGGCGGCGTTCACTTCGTCAGCGGTCGCGAAAGGCACGTGGGCCAACACCGCCTGCGTCGCCGGGTTGACGATGGGGCGGCGCTCGGTGCTCTTCGAATCAACGAACTCGCCGTTGATCAGCAGGCGAACGGTCTGGTTGCCGTACAGCGTGGCGGTGGTGCTGGGTGTGGTGCTCATGGGGATGTTTCCTCGACTCATGTTCAGAGGTTGCGAGCAATCACGATCTTCTGGATCTCGCTCGTGCCCTCGTAGATCTGCGTGATGCGGGCGTCGCGGTAGTGGCGCTCGACGGGGTAGTCCTCCAGATAGCCGTAGCCGCCGTGGATCTGGATGGCCTTGGAGCACACCCACTCGGCGGTCTCCGACGCAAACAGCTTGGCTTGCGAGGCCTCTGAAATGCATGGCACGCCGGCCGTGCGCAGACGCGCCGCGTGGTGCACCAGCAGGCGCGCGGCGTTCAAGCGCGTGTGCATGTCGGCCAGCGTGTGCGCGATGGCCTGGTGCTGATCGATGGTCTTGCCGAACTGCACGCGCTCGACCGCGTAGGCCTTGGCGGCATCGAGCGCCGCGCGCGCAATGCCCACGGCTTGCGCGGCGATGCCGATGCGGCCACCTTCGAGGTTCGACAGTGCGATCTTCAAGCCTTCGCCGCGCTGGCCCAGCAGGTTGGCGGCTGGCACGCGGCAATCGGCGAGCGTGATCGCGCAGGTGTCGGACGCGCGGATGCCCATCTTGTGCTCGGTGCGCGCCACCGTGAAGCCGGGCGTGGACGTGTCCACGATGAAGGCCGACAAGCCCTTCTTGCCGAGATCGGGGTCGGTGACCGCGAAGACGATGGCCATGCCGGCGCGCGCGCCATTGGTGGTGAACTGCTTGGCGCCGTTGAGCACCCAGGTGTCACCATCGAGCGTCGCGCGCGTCTTCAATGCATCTGCCTCGGAGCCGGCTTGCGGCTCGGTCAGGCAGAAAGCGCCGATCACGTCGCCCGTCACCAGGCGCGGCAGCCATGTTTTTTTTTGCGCCTCGGTGCCGAACTTCAGGATCGGCACGCAGCCCACCGAGTTGTGCACGCTCATCAGCGTCGAGCACGAGGCACAACCCGCAGCCACTTCTTCGATGGCCAGCGCGTAGGCCAGATCGTCGGTGCGCGTGCCGCCCCAGTCGGCGGGCACGAGCATGCCGAGCAGGCCGAGATCGCCCATCTGTTTGACGACCGCGGCGGGCAATGCGCCAGCGCGGTCCCACGTTCCGGCGTTCGGGGCAAGCTGCTCTTGCGCGAAGGCACGAGCCGCGTCGCGCACCAGGCGCTGGTCTTCGGTCAACAGTGCGTCAGACATGACGACCCCTCGCCTGCCGAGTACGGCATGCGATCCCCCGAGGGGATCGAGCCCGGCTTCGGGCGGCCGGGCGCTCGGGCTCGTGCGCGCTAAAGAAATAGGCTCCGGTCATAGCAACTCCACCGCCATCGCCGTGGCCTCGCCGCCGCCGATGCAGAGCGATGCCACGCCGCGTTTGCCGCCGCGCTGGCGCAAGGCGTGGATCAGCGTGACGAGGATGCGCGCGCCGGTGGCGCCGATCGGGTGGCCCATCGCGCAGGCGCCGCCGTGCACGTTGACCTTGTCGTGGCTCAGGCCCAGCTCGCGCATCGCGATCAGCGTGACGACGGCGAAAGCTTCGTTGATCTCGTACAGATCGACGTCGGCATCCGTCCAGCCCGTCTTGGCAAAGAGCTTTTGCACGGCGCCGACGGGGGCGGTGGTGAAGCGCGTGGGCTTCGCAGCGTGCGTGCTGTGGCCGACGATGCGAGCAATCGGGTTTTGGTCATTCAGCCAGCCGCGTTCGCGCGCCGTGCTTTCGCGGGCCAGCACCAAGGCGGCAGCGCCGTCCGAGATCGAGGCCGAGCTGGCCGCGGTGACCGTGCCGTCCTTGCCGAAGGCGGGCTTGAGCGTGGCGATCTTCTCGGGCTTGCATTGGCCGGGCGTCTCGTCTTGCGTGATCGATACCAGGCCGGATTTGGTCTTCACGGCCGTCGGCACGATTTCGTTGGCGAACAGACCGCTGCTCACCGCCGTCTGCGCACGGGCCACCGAGGCCAGCGCATACGCGTCTTGTTCGGTGCGCGGGAAGCCCAGTTCGGCGGCGGTCTGATCGGCATGGAAGCCCATCAGCTGGCCGTCGTAGGCGTCTTGCAGGCCGTCGAAGAACATGTGGTCGATCATCTGGCCGTGGCCCAGGCGCTGGCCGCCGCGTGCGCTGGGCAGCAGATAGGGCGCGTTGGTCATCGACTCCATGCCGCCTGCCACCACGAGGTTGGCTGAACCGGCGCGCAGCATGTCGTGGCCGAGCATCACGGTCTTCATGCCCGAGCCGCACATCTTGGTGAGGGTGGTGGCGGGCACGCTGTCGGGCAGGCCGGCGGCGAGCAGCGCTTGTCGGGCCGGGGCCTGGCCGATGCCGGCCATCAGGCAGCAGCCCATCAGCACTTCATCGATTTCGGCGCCCGGCACGCCAGCGGCTTGCAGTGCGCCGGCGATTGCAGCGCCACCGAGCTTGGGTGCGGTCAAGCTACTGAACTGGCCCTGGAAGCTGCCGATGGCGGTGCGTTGGGCCGCCAGGATCACGATGGGTTCAGACATGCTCACCTCACTTCGCCGCCATGCGAATGCCGCCGTCGATGCGGATCGTTTCGCCATTGAGGTATTCGTTTTCGACGATGCTGCGCACCAGCGCCGCGTACTCGGCCGGGCGGCCCAGGCGCGAGGGGTGGGGCACCATGCGGCCCAGCGAGTCCTGCACCTCTTGCGGCAGGCCGAGCAACATCGGAGTCTCGAAGATGCCCGGCGCGATGGTCAGCACGCGGATGCGGTCGCGGGCCAGCTCGCGGGCCGCCGGCAGGGTCATGGCGACCACGCCGCCTTTCGAGGCCGAGTAGGCGGCCTGGCCGATCTGGCCGTCGAACGCGGCCACCGAGGCGGTGTTGATGATCACGCCTTGCGAGGCGGTGGCGTCGCTGCCGGAGCCCGGCGCACCCGAGTTGATCATGGCCGGCACGGCCAGCCGCATCATGTTGAAGGTGCCGATCAGGTTGACCTGGATGGTCTTGGTGAAGCTGTCGAGCCGGTGCGGGCCGTTCTTGCCGTGGATCTTCTCGGCCGGGCCGATGCCGGCGGCGTTGACCAGCACGTCGAGCCGGCCGAAGCGTTGCAGGGCGGCGTCCACCGCGGCCTGGCCGCTGGCTTCGTCCACCACATTGGTCGAGACGACGACGAGGCGGTCGGCGTGGCGCGCGTCAAACGTGCCGGGTTGCGGCGCGGCCAGATCGGCCACGACCACGCGGGCGCCGGCGTCCAGCGCCATGCGGGCGGTGGCGGCACCCAGGCCCGAGGCGCCGCCGGTGATCAGGTAGACGCTGTCAGAAATGTTCATGAAGGCTTCGTCCTTGAAAAAATGATGGGGCAGCGGCGCGCGGCCGCACGTATCCTTGCGGGATCGTAGAGACGCCACCCCTGCTTTTCGATGTTCAAACCGATCAATTTGATTGCGCGAACCGGCCAGTCGGCAACGGGGGACGAACCCCAGGAGGCTCGGGCATGAAAGCCGAACGCGGCACCATCGCCATCCACTTCGTGCAGGAGGCCGTGCGCTGCCTGGCGCCGCGCGGGCTGGACGCGGCGGAGTTTCTGGCGCGCGCGGGCATTCCGCCGGCTTTCTTGAACGAGCCGCTGGCCCGGGTGTCGCCGCAGCAGTTCGGCCTGTTGTGGCGCGACGTGGCGCGGGCGTTGAACGACGAATTCTTCGGCCTCGACCGCCACCCGGCGCGCGTGGGCAGCTACGCCCTGATGTGCGCCAGCGCGCTGGGCAGCGCCGACCTGAGCCAGGCGCTGCGGCGTTGCCTGCACTTCATGAGCCTGGTGCTCGACGACGTGCGCGGCGAGCTGGTGGTGGACGGCGAGCGGGTGACGATCCGGCTGCACGACCCGCAGCACGACCCGCAGCATGGGCACGGCCGCGCGGCCGACGGCCACTCGCGCCTGTTTGCCCATGCCACCTATCTCATCATGGTCTACGGCCTGGCCTGCTGGCTGGTGGGGCGACGCATCGCCTTGCTCGAAGGGCAGTTTGCCTGCCCCGAGCCGGTGGCGGCGCACGAATACCGCGTGCTGTTTTGCGAGGCGCTGCGTTTTGATGCCGACATGACCACGCTGGTGTTCGCGCGTTCGGTGCTGCAGCTGCCGGTGGTGCAGACCGCCGCGACCCTGCGCGAGTTCTTGCGCGAGGCGCCGGCGAACTTCCTGGTGAAGTACCGCGACCCCAAGAGCCTGGCGGCGCGCATCCGGCGCCGACTGCGCGAGCGGCCGGTGGGCGAGTGGCCGGCCTTCGAGCAGTTCTGCGCCGAGCTGCACCTGTCCGAAGCCACGCTGCGCCGCCGTCTGCGCGACGAGGGGCACACCTACCAGTCGATCAAGGACGACCTGCGCCGCGACCAGGCCATCGCCCTGCTGCAAGGCAGTCGCCGCAGCCTGCCCGACATCGCCGCCGCGCTGGGCTTTGCCGAGCCCAGCGCCTTCCACCGCGCCTTCAAGAAGTGGACGGGGGCGCGGCCGTCGGACTACCGGGCGGGGTGAGCGGCGCCACCAACCGCCGCGCGATCAGGGCGCCGGCAAAGCGCGCATCGAGTGGAATGCACACGTGCAGCGGGTTGCCGGGGGCCACCTCAATGGCTTCGACGTCGAGGTTGCGCATCTCGGTGAGTTTCATCAGCGCGTTGCCGCTGGGGTGGATCACCTCGAGCGTGTCGCCCACCGCGAAGCGGTTTTTCACCTCCAGCTCGGCCCAGCCGTCGGCCAGGGCGACGACCTCGGCCACGAACTGGCTGCGGTGGCCTTCGGAGTGGCCGGTGATGTAGTTCTGGTAGTCGTTGGCGGGGCGGCGTTCCAAAAAGCCCGCCGTGTAGCCGCGGTTGGCCAGGCCTTCGAGCTCCAGCAGCAGCTCGGGGTTGAAGGGCTTGCCGGCCACCGCGTCGTCGATGGCGCGGCGGTAGGTTTGCGCGGTGCGCGCCACGTAGTAGAGCGACTTGGTGCGGCCTTCGATCTTCAGCGAGTCGACCCCGATCTTGACGAGCCGCTCGACGTGCTCGATGGCGCGCAGGTCCTTCGAGTTCATGATGTAGGTGCCGTGCTCGTCTTCCATGATCGGCATCAGCTCGCCGGGGCGCTCGGCTTCTTCGAGCAAGTAGACCTGATCGGCCGCCGGGTGGCGCTGGCCGTCGCCGCAGGCCGAGAAGGCGCGGTTGGCCTCTTCTTGCTCGTGCGCGAAGTTGAAGTCGCCCTCGAGCTGGATGGGGATCACCTCGCCCGAGTCGGACTGCTCGGAGCCCGCGTGGGTGGTGTATTGCCAGCGGCAGGCGTTGGTGCAGGTGCCCTGGTTGGGGTCGCGCCGGTTGAAGTAGCCCGACAGCAGGCAGCGCCCCGAGTAGGCGATGCACAGCGCGCCGTGCACGAAGACTTCGAGCTCCATGTCGGGGCACTCTTGGCGGATCTTCTCGATCTCGTCGAGGCTCAGCTCGCGCGACAGGATGATGCGCGTCACGCCCACCTTCTGCCAGAACTTCACCGCCGCGTAGTTCACCGTGTTGGCCTGCACCGAGAGGTGGATGGGCACGTCGGGCCAGTTGCTGCTGTCCATCTTCTCGCGCACCATCATGATCAGGCCGGGGTCGGCCATGATCAGGCCGTCGGGGCGCATGGCGATGATGGGCTCGATGTCGCGCAGGTAGGTGCGTACCTTGTCGTTGTGCGGCAGCAGGTTGCTGGTGACGAAGAGCTTCTTGCCGCGCGCCTTGGCCTCTTGAATGCCTTGCTGCAGCTGTTCGAGCTTGAACTCGTTGTTGCGCGCGCGCAGGCTGTAGCGCGGCTGGCCGGCATAGACGGCATCGGCGCCGAAGTCGAACGCGGCGCGCATCTTGTCGAGCGAGCCGGCGGGCAGCAGCAACTCGGGTGATCGGGGCAGGGCGGGGGGCTGGGCGGGCGTCATGGGGCGCTATTTTCGTCGCCCGGCCCTGGGCGTGCTGCCGGTGCGGGTTTACGCCTGATTCGGCTGGGCGGCGTCTGCCAATTATGTGGAGGCCGGGCTCAATTCGGCGGGGGGGATGGGGGCCGAACCCGAGCCGGCGAGTTCGCCTCGCCACGTATCATCGATTCGAGCTCAGCCACGCGCCGGATGGCGGCTCGCCCCGATTGCCTGTTGATGCTGCTTCGTCCTCGCCGTTGTCGTGACTGCGGCCTCGCGTCCGGTGCGCTTCGCCAGGAGCGTCGCTCGTGAGGCTCAAAACCGTTTCGCACACCCTGTTCGTGGGCGTGCTGCTGGCGCTCGGGGCGAACTTCCTGTTTCTGGTGCTCATCAAGAGCGCCTACGACTCCACCACGCAAGCGGCGGCGGCGCGCGAAGAAACCGTGCGCGCCGTCGACAAGCTGCGCCGCGAAACCGAGTTGCTGCGCCGCCTGGTGCGCGCCTACACCGCCACCGGTCGGCCCAACTACCTGCTCACCTACTACGAGATCATGGGCATCCACCTCGGTGAGAAGCCCCAGCCCGAGGCCGACGACGCCACCGTCTACTGGGAAGACATGATCGCCGACCCCAAGAGTCATGCGGCACCAGCCAACGGCGCGCGCAGCACGCTGGTGGACCGCATGAGGGCGCTGCATCTCACGGCGAGCGAGCTGGCCGTGCTGCGCCGCGCCATGGACGCCACCGAGCAGCTCAAGAAGACCGAGCAGATCGCCTTTGCCGCCACGCAGGGGTTGTACGACGCGCGGCGCAAGGCCTTCGTGTCCGAGGGCGAGCCCAACCTCGCCTACGCCACCGAGCTGGTGCACAGCGCGGCTTACGAGCGTGACGGCGCCGAGCTGACGCGGGCGCTGTCCGAGCTGGCGCGGCGGGTGGGCGCCCGCACCGAGGCGGCCGTGGCGCAGGCCTCGCAGCGGGTGCGGCGGTTCATCGTGCTGGCCGTGGCGGGCGACTTCGCCCTGGTGCCGGTGATGCTGTTCGCGCTGGTGATGGTGCGCCGGCGCATGCTGCTGCCCATCGACGCGTTGAGCCTGCGCGCCAAGGCCTTCGCGGCGGGCGACTACACCGCGCGGCGCAACGTGCGCGAGGGCGGGCTCGACGAGGTCGAGGCCCTGGGGCGCACCCTCGACGTGATGGCGCAGTCGATTCAAGAAGACATCGCCGCGCGCGAGCGTGCCCAGGCCGACCTGCGGCAGGCGCGCGACGAGGCCGAGGCGGCCACCAAGGCCAAGTCGCTCTTCCTGGCCAACATGAGCCACGAGATCCGCACGCCGATGAACGCCATCATCGGCATGACCCACCTCACGCTGCAGACGCCGCTGAGCGTGCAGCAGCAAGACTACCTCGCCAAGGTGCTGTCGGCCTCGCAGATTTTGCTCGGCGTGATCAACGACATCCTCGATTTCTCGAAGATCGAGGCGGGCCACCTGACGCTGGAGCGCGCGCCCTATCGGGTGGAGGAGGCCGTGGGCAGCGCCTTGATGCTGGTGCGGCAGAAGGCGCAAGAAAAAGAAGTCGAGCTGCTGTGCGAATTCGCGCACCCCGACTTGCTGGCCCAGGCCGGCGTGGTGACGGGCGACATGCTGCGCGTCGGGCAGATCCTCACCAACTTGCTGAGCAACGCCGTCAAGTTCACCGACAGCGGCTACGTCAAGCTCGGCGTCGATCTCGAAGGCCGCCGGGGCGACCAGGCCACCTTGCGATTCGACGTGAGCGATACCGGCATCGGCATGACCACCGAGCAGATCGCGCGGCTCTTTCAAGAATTCACGCAGGCCGACGACAGCACCACGCGGCGCTACGGCGGCACCGGCCTGGGCCTGAGCATCAGCCAGCGCCTGGCCGGCCTGATGGGCGGGCGCATCAGCGTGAACAGCGCCTACGGCTGCGGCTCCACCTTCAGCCTGCGCCTGCCCGTGACCATCGTCTCCGATGCCAGCGGCGGCGTCACGCCCGTGCCGGTCGATGCCCTGCGCGTGCTGGTGGTCGACGACCAGCCCGAGACGCGCCTCACGCTGGCCGGCCTGCTGCACACGCTCGGCGTGGGGGCCGAGCAGCGCGACGGCGCCGGGTGCGTCGAGGTGGCCGACGGGGGCGCGCAGGCGCTGGACCGCATCGAGCAGGCCTGCCGCGCCGGCCAGCCCTTCGACGTGGTGCTGCTCGACTGGGTGCTGCCCGACCTGGACGGCGCCGAGGTAATGCGCCGCCTGCGCGCGATCGACCCGTCGGTCAACGTGGTGGTGATCTCGGCCTACGACTGGGACAGCCTGCACGAGACCGCGTTGCAGGCCGGCGCCACCGGCTTCCTGTCCAAACCCCTGCTGCCCAGCGCCTTGCGCAGCCTGCTGGCGCGGCTGACCGGCATCGAGGTGATGGGCCAGGCCGACGCGGCGGGCAGCGAGCGCGCCATCCGGCTCGACGGCCTGCGCGTGCTGCTGGCCGAGGACAACGCGCTCAACCAGCAACTCGCCACCGAGCTGCTCAGCCGGCGCGGCGCCGTGATCGACGTGGTCAACAACGGCGTCGAGGCGCTGGAGCGGCTGCGCATGGTCGGGCCCTCGGGCTACGACGTGGTGCTGATGGATCTGCACATGCCGGCGATGGACGGCTACGAGGCCACCCGGCAGATCCGCGCCGACGAAGCCTTTGCGCACGTGCCCATCTTCGCGATGACGGCGCACGCCCTCACCGAGGAGCGCGAACGCTGTCTGGCCATCGGCATGCAAGGACACATCAGCAAGCCGCTCGACCCGCAGAAGCTCTACGCCACGCTCGAGCCCCACGCGCCAGCCAAGGCGCTGCGCCCGGTCGAGACGGGCGGCGGCGCGGCGGCCACGAAGGCCGGCGCCGCGCCGCCCCTGCCCGCCGTGCCGGGCCTGAACGCCGAGCTCGCGCTGGCTCGTCTGTCGGGCGACCGCGACCTGTATCGTCAGACGCTGCAAGGCTACCTGCGGCATGCCGACGGCGCGGTGCCGGCCCTGCGCCGAGCCGTGGCGGCGGCCGATTGGCCCACCGCGCAGCGCGAGGCGCACACCCTGCGGGGGCTGTCGGCCACCATCGGCGCCGAGGCGCTGGCGGCGCAGGCCGGGCGCGTCGAGGTGGCCGCCAAGGAGGCCGACTCGGTGCAGCTGGGCTCCATCGTCGAGCCCTTTCTGCGCGATCTGCTCACGCTGACCGAGGCGGTTCGCGCGCTGCCGCAGGGCTGGGCCGATGCGGACGCCAGGCCCGCCACCGCGGGCGGCGTGGCGCGGCCGGCGGCGGCGCCCGCGCCGCGCATCGTGCCGCGTCAGGTGCAAGAAGCGCAAGAGGCGCTGCGCCGGCTGCTCGAAGACTACGACAGCCAGGCGATGGTGCTCTGGCAGCAGCAGCGGGCGCTGTTCAAGATGACGCTCTCGCCCCTCACGCTCACCCGACTCAACAACGCCATCGAACGATGCGACTTTGAAGGCGCATTGACCCTGTTGAACGAGGCCGCGCAGCATGTTGACGCCTGAACAAAGCGCTCCCGCCCGCCTGACCGTCCTGGTGGTGGACGACGCGCCAGCCAACCTCAACCTGCTGGCCGGTCTGCTCAACACGGCCTACCGCGTCAAGCTCGCGCCCTCGGGCCCCAAGGCGCTGGAGCTGGCGCTCAAGTCGCCGCCCGACCTGGTGCTGCTCGACGTGATGATGCCGGACATGGACGGCTACGAAGTCTGCCGCCGCCTCAAGGCCGACGAGCGCACGCGCCACATCCCCGTGATCTTTCTCACCGCCATGCAGGAGCCCGAGAACGAGGCGCTGGGCTTCGAGGTGGGCGCGGCCGACTTCATCCACAAGCCCATCAGCCCGGCCATCGTGCAGGCCCGCGTCAAGACGCACCTGCAGAACAAGACCCTGCAAGACCGGCTGCGCCACAACAACGCGTGGCTGTCGAGCGAGCTCGACGAGCGCATGGTGCAGCTCGACCGCCTGCGCGAGTCGATGCTCTACGTGATGATCTCCTTCGCCGAGTTTCGCGACCAGGAGACCGGCAACCACGTCAAGCGCACGCAAGAATATGTGCGCGTGCTGGCCACCGAGCTGTGGCGGCGCGGCCGGCATCTCGACCTGCTGAGTCCGCAGAGCATCGAGCTGATCGCCAAGTCGGCGCCGCTGCACGATCTGGGCAAAGTGGCGATTTCGGACAACATCCTGCTCAAGCCCGGCAAGCTGACGGCCGAAGAATTCGAGATCATGAAGACCCACCCCGTGCATGGCTGGGAGATGTTGCGCCGCGCCGCCCAGCGCATGGGCGACGACACCGACTTCCTGTCCTACTCGATGGAAATCGCTCGCTCGCACCACGAGAAGTGGGACGGCAGCGGCTACCCGGACGGCCTGACGGGCGAGGCCATTCCGCTGTCGGCGCGCCTGATGGCCGTGGCCGACGTGTACGACGCGCTCATCAGCCGTCGGCCCTACAAGCCGCCGCACAGCCACGAAGACGCCCGCCGCCATCTGCTGCAGGGCGCGGGCCAGCATTTCGACCCCGAGGTGGTGGACGTGTTCGTCGCCATTCAACAGCAGTTTCTCGATATCGCCAGCCAATGGCAGGACTGACTCTCTCGCAAGGACTCGCATGATTCGCACGCATCGGTTGTTCATCAAGAAGCGCCTTGCACTTCTTGGCCTGATCGGGGTGGCCACGACCGCCTCGGCGCTGGAGCTGCAGATGTCCGGCTTCGGCACCGCCGGCTACGCGGTGTCCGACAAGCCGTATCACTTCCAGCAGTACGTCAGCGACGATGGCACCGTCAAGCGCGACAGCGTGGTGGGCGCGCAGGCCGACCTGAAGTTCACCACCGAGCTGTCGGCCACCGTGCAGGCCAAGGTGGCGCCCGCGAATGACGAAGAAAACCGCTGGAAGACCAGCCTGGCCTGGGCCTTTGTCTCCTGGCGGCCGAACAACGACTGGCTGTTGCGGGCCGGCAAGGTGCGGCTGCCGCTGTATCTGTTCTCAGAGAATCTCGACGTGGGCCAGAGCTACGACTTCGCCCGCATGCCCACCGAGATGTATTCCATCTCGCCCACCACCGACATCGCGGGCCTGTACCTCACGCACAACTGGGCGCTCGACGCGGGCGATCTGAGCCTCGACGTGTACTCGGGCAGGGCGCCGCGCGTGGTGCATCGCGCCTATCTGCGCGACCTCGGGCCCTCGTACTTGCAAGACGTCAACACCCGCGTCAGTGGCGCGGTGTTGACGCTGCGTGCCGAAGACAGCACCTGGCGCGCGGGCGTCCACCACGCTCAATCGGCGTTCAACAACGGCCTGCCCATGCCGGGGCGGCTCGCCTACCAATCGCTGGGCGGCGGCGTCGGCTACTACATGCCGACGACCATGGTGCGCAGCTTCACCAACGACATCTTCACCGTCGGCCTGGACCTGGGCCTGGGCAACGGCTGGCGGGTGATGACCGAGCTCGAGCGCAACATCCAGCACGACATCGACATCGGCGCCAACACGATCGGTGGCTACGTGTCATTGCTGCGCAAGGTCGACAAGTTCACGCCCTACGTCACCTGGTCGAAGATCAAGACGCTGGGCGTCACGACCACGGTGTACCAGGGTCTCAACGCGGTCAACGTGCCGTCCTATATTCTTGGCGCCGATCAGCTCAACGCCCAGCAGCGCATGCTGGCCGACGGCATCCCGTTCTACGACCAGCAGTCGCTGATGCTGGGCACGTCCTACGCGCTCACGCCGCAGAGCAAGCTGAAGGCCGAGCTGATGCACACCTGGGTGGGGCGCGGTTCGGTCATGATCGACTCGCCGGCCGGCGGGCCGCCCGTGGCGCATGAGGGGCTCAATGTGCTGTCCCTCAGCTACAACTTCACGTTCTGAGGAGGCCGACCATGCGACTCCTCAAACTCCAACGCGGCTTGATCGCCACCTGCCTGGCCTGGGCTGCTGTCTCGGCGGCCTGGGCGGGTGATCACGTGGTCATCATCGGGCACACCTCGGTGCGCAAGCTCGACGCCGCCACCGTGCAACGCATCTACACCGGCAAGGTCGTCGAAGTCGACGGCGCGGCCGTGGTGCCCTTCAACGCGGCGCCCGGTCAGGCGGTGCGCCAGCGCTTCCTGGCCGACTACCTGCAGCAGGACGAAGACAAGTTCGTCGCCTACTGGACGGTGCGCCGCTACGTCGGCAAGGGCACGCCGCCCCGCGAGGTGAAAGACGCGGCGGCGATGGTCGAGCAGATCAACAAGACGCCGGGCGCCATCGGCTACGTCGACGAGAGCGACGTGACGCCGGGCATGAACGTGTTGCTGCGCAAGTGATTCACGCGGGCTCGCGCGCCGGGCCCGGTTGGGCGGGGGCGCTAACATTTCAGTCCCGGATTCGAGACAGAAAGTACACGCCCCATCATGACGACGAGCCCCGCCCCTCTTGATCGCACGCTGGCCGACTGGCAGCAAGCCAGCGCGAGCGAGCTGATCCAGCACATCCTGCAGCGCTACCACGAGCGCCACCGGCAACAACTGCCCGAACTGGTGCGGTTGGCGCGCCGCGTCGAAGAGGTTCACGCCGACCGCCCCGATTGCCCGCGCGGGCTGGCCGATCACCTCGAGGGCATGCACCGCGAGCTCGAAGGGCACATGCAAAAAGAAGAGCAGATCCTCTTTCGGCTGATCGGCAGCGGCATGTCGCCCGTGGGCCTGCCACCGGTGACGGTGATGCGCCTCGAGCACGAAGACCACGTCCAGGCTCTGGCGCGCATGGTTGAGCTGGCGAACGGCCTGAGCACCCCCGAAGGGGCCTGCAACACCTGGCAGACCTTGATGGCCGGGTTGCGCACCCTGCACGACGACCTCACGCAGCACATCGCGCTTGAAAACAATGTGCTGTTCGAGGGGCGCAATGCGCCCGAGGGGCAGGGCTCGGCAGGCTGAGGCCGAGGCCCCGCGCGCTCAGGTGCCGAGCAGCGCGGCCTTGAGCTTCTCGTCCGCGGGGTCGCGCCCCAGCCAGATGTTGAGCGCCATCGCGAAGAACTCGGCGTCGCCCACGGGTTCGCCCTGGGCCTGGCCGGTGATGAAGAAGGTGGTGCCCTTGCCCGGCACGTATTCCATGCGGAAGTCGTCGCCCGGGTGCAGCATCGGCTTGCCGGCGAACACCTCAACCAGGCGGGTCACGTCTTTCACGTGGCGCTGCATGGCCTCGGGCGAGGCGTTCAGGCCCATGCCCTTGACGAACAGGCGCCCGAGGTCGCCGCCGGGCAAGTCGCGCCGTGCCACGAAGCTCAGCACCTTGGGGCCTTCCATGGCCACGGCTTTTTCAGCCGTGTAGGCCTTGCCCGGCAAGTACAACGCCAGGTCGTACATCCAGAAGTAGGCCTTCTTGCGCGAGCCGTGGCCGTTCATCAGCAGGCGCGTGCTGCTCACCGTCATCAGCGGGTCGAAGCTGATGGGGGTGACACCCTCGGCGCCATGCGCCGGCAGGCCGCCCAGACTCATGGCCGCGGCGATGGCCAGCGCATGCAGACGGCGACGGGTGATGCGGGGACTGGGTCGATGCGATGCAGACATCTTGGCGTGCTCCCTGGCTGATGTGAACGGCCATGATGGCACCCTCGCGCGCCCCGCCTTCTCATGGTTTGCGCGGGCCTGATCGAAGAAGGCATCACGCGGGCAACTATTCACGCCACGCCGTGGCGCGGCGTCCACGCCCGCGCCCCGTTTGCGCTGGCT
Source organism: Aquabacterium sp. (assembly GCF_041915145.1). Classification (GTDB taxonomy): domain Bacteria; phylum Pseudomonadota; class Gammaproteobacteria; order Burkholderiales; family Burkholderiaceae_C; genus Aquabacterium. The sequence continues at coordinate 20,545 of NZ_JAYSBZ010000022.1, forward strand.
CAAGCCGTCTCGGCAAACAACTCCCGCCCGATCAGCATGCGGCGGATCTCGCTGGTGCCGGCGCCGATCTCGTAGAGCTTGGCGTCGCGCCACAGACGGCCCAGCGGACGCCGGCAAAATTGCAATACCTCACTCGAGAGGGGCGATGAACGTGCTGTTGCGAAAGTGGCGCGGCGATGAGAATGACTACCATGGGCACATGCTCAGGCGCACGAAGTCGGCTTGGCGTGTGAGGCCTGTGCGCTTGCCCAATTCGACCAATTGAGCTCGAACGGTTCGTTCGGCAACGCCACGCTGCAATGCGATCTGCTTGACCGTTGATCCTTGGCTCAGTTGTTCAAGAATCTCACGCATTGCCGGGGTCAGCGAAAACCTGTGGGCCACATGATCAAGCCATGAACGATGCAAGAGGTTCATGTCAGACGAGCATTCGGTGTGCTTCAGCATCAACAAAGCAATGGCTTGTGGCCATGCATGGGCGAACAGCGGCATGGCAGCGAGAGGGGCGATGCTCAGAATCCCGGGCAATAGTCGGCCGTTGTGTTGAGCGGACACAGTGACGGTTGTCTGATCGCTTGTTTCCGCGGAGGCTTGTTTTGCAAGCAGGGCTTTCAACGCGCGGGCATTGATGTCGCCAACCGATTGCAATGTGCCGTGCTGCTGTCTGGCCCACAAATTTCTGTCCATCAAGTTGTGTGCTGCGGTGTTTGCGTGCTGGATGTGTCCATTTTTTTGGATGATCCAAATTGGCACCGCTAGTGAATCCACTGTGCGTTCGGCTGCTGCGTCATCGAGATGCTTGGGACGCATCGACCACAGCGATGAGGCTCTGTTTACGGCATTTCTGAGGTGTGGCCATAACGCTTCGAGGACGAGTTGTTCGTCGCGCGAAAACGGGGGGTCCGAAAACAGTCGAAACAGCGTCAGATGAACGACTGGAACGGGGGCGTCGCTTTGATCCGTCACTTTCAACGAAATCAGCTGCTCTGCGCTGTAACGGCTGCACCACTCATTGAAGAACGCGGTGGCTCTTAGCTCATCGTCTGGCAGAAATTCATGTCCGAATCTAACCTGCCCTGCCTTGCTGAAGAGGCCCGGTGCTGCCGCTTTGTTCCAGGCATCCTGATTGGCCCAGCGTGAGAAATATGCATCGACACCTGCACGCAGATCGCCGTACGCGATGTAGACCGGTGTTATGTCCGGCGCGGGCTCTGGTGTGAAGAGCGCGCCGCCTCGCGAGCCGAATGCCTGACATAAATCGTTTACCACCAATTGCCACTGCGAAGAGTCTGTTGCGGCTAATCGCATGCGCAGAGTCAGTAGATCAATCGGCGCTTGCTGTTTCTTGAATGACTTCATATCGCTGCTTGCTCGGCACATATATAGGGATAGGGCGCGAACGGTTGCATTTGGATGGACGACAACCACTCGAAATGTCTGGCTTTGCTCGGCGTCACGCCAATCAACAACGGCTTGGCGGACTGGAGTCTTTGTGTGTTTCGTGTCTCGCCGTCGGCATGAAAGGTAACAACCAATATTTGCGGCTTTCTTGATTTGTGGCAATGATTTGCTCCCCTCTCTGGAGGGGTGGGGGGTTGACTATTTGTCCAATGCCAATCTGCTGTTTGGTCAGCAAAAATGCATCCGTGCGAAGCATTAAACAAATTTGCACGTTGCAAACCGGCGTGCTGTGCTGTCGGTTCTTGGGCTCTGTTTTTCGAGCCGGCGGGAGGCGCCCCCAGCGGGGCTGGAGTCACGGATGTTGTTTACGAACCGTTTGCGCCGTTGGGGGCGTGCGCGGGTGATCGCCAGGCAACGCGCCAACACGCAAGGGTTTGGCGAGCCTGTGATGACCGCTTTTGCTGGGGTAGTCGGGTTGCCCGCAGCCTTGGTTGCCGATGCGGTGGTTTACCTGGTGCTACGGGTTGCGGACGGCTTATCGCTCGCAGTGTTAAACCGTAAATGCGCTTGGCAACGTTTTCTAGGCGACCGGTAGAAGAGTCGCCTGTTTGGGGTGGGGGAGGCGTGTTGGGCGCTCAAGCCGTCTCGGCAAACAACTCCCGCCCGATCAGCATGCGGCGGATCTCGCTGGTGCCGGCGCCGATTTCATAGAGCTTGGCGTCGCGCCACAGGCGGCCGAGCGGGTAGTCGTTGATGTAGCCGTTGCCGCCGAAGATCTGCACGCCGTCGCCGGCCATGCGGGTGGCCTGCTCGGCCGTCCACAAGATCAGCGCGGCGCAGTCCTTGCGCACGTGGCGGGCGTGCTGCGCGCCGAGGTTGTCGAGGTTCTTGGCCACGGTGTAGGCCATGGAGCGGGCGGCTTGCAGCACGGTGTACATGTCGGCCACCTTGCCCTGGATGAGCTGGAACTCGCCGATCGACTGGCCGAACTGCTTGCGCTCGTGGATGTAGGGCACCACGTTGTCCATCACCGCCTGCATGATGCCCAGCGGGCCGCCCGAGAGCACGGCGCGTTCGTAGTCGAGGCCGCTCATCAAGACCTTCACGCCATTGCCTTCGCCGCCCAGCACGTTCTCGGCCGGCACCTCGCAGTTGTCGAAGAACAGCGGGTAGGTGTTGGAGCCGCGCATGCCGAGCTTGTCGAGGTGCGCGCCCTTGGTGAAGCCGGCAAAGCCCTTCTCGATGATGAAGGCCGTCATGCCCTTGGCGCCGGCTTCGGGCTCGGTCTTGGCGTAGACGACCAGCGTGTCGGCATCGCCGCCGTTGGTGATCCACATCTTGCTGCCGTTGAGCACGTAGCGGTCACCCTTCTTGTCGGCGCGCAGCTTCATGCTCACCACGTCGGAGCCCGCGTTGGGCTCGCTCATGGCCAAGGCGCCGATGTGGTCGCCGCTGATGAGCTTGGGCAGGTACTTGCGCTTTTGCGCTTCGGTGCCGTTGCGGTTGATCTGGTTGACGCACAGGTTGGAGTGCGCGCCGTAGCTCAGGCCCACCGAGGCGCTGGCGCGGCTGATTTCTTCCATGGCCACCATGTGCGCCAGGTAGCCCATATTCGTGCCGCCGTATTCCTCGCTCACGGTCAGGCCGTGCACGCCGAGGTCGCCAAGCTTCTTCCACATGTCGGCCGGGAAGAGGTTGTCGCGGTCGATGTCGGCGGCGCGGGGGGCGAGTTCTTGCTGGGCAAAGCTGCTGACGGCTTCGCGCAGCGCGTCGATGTCGTCACCGAGAAAGTGGTTCAGGCCGGGCAGGCTCATGGTTGTCTCCTGTGGAATGCGTGAAGGTGTGGTGAGTTTCGGATCAGGTCGGCGCGGGGCTCAGGCAGTGGCGCGTTTGGCCAGCAGCGCATTGGCCACGCGCGACACGGGCTTGCGGCCCAGCGCGGTCGAGATGAACGCGGCGGCATCCACCAGCTGGTTCAGGTCGATGCCGGTTTCGATGCCCAGGCCGTGCAGCAGGTAGACCACATCTTCGGTGGCGACGTTGCCCGTCGCGCCCTTGGCGTAGGGGCAGCCGCCCAGGCCGGCCACGCTGGCATCAAACGTGTGGATGCCGAGCTCCAGGCAGGCGTAGATATTGGTGAGCGCCTGGCCGTAGGTGTCGTGAAAGTGCCCGCTCAACTCGGCCAGCGGCACGCGCTTCAAGGCGCGCTCCATCACGGCCTGCACGCGCCGCGCCGTGCCCACGCCGATGGTGTCGGCAATGCCGATGTGGTCGGTGCCGATGTCTTGCAGGCGCGCCACCACGTCGTCCACCGCATCGAGGCTGACTTCGCCTTGGTAGGGGCAACCCAGCGCGCACGACACCGCCGCACGCACCTTCATCTTGGCGGCGTGCGCGGCCTCGACGACCGGGCGAAAGCGCTCGATCGACTCAGCAATCGAGCAGTTGATGTTGCGCTGGCTGAAGGCCTCGGACGCCGCCGCGAAGATCACTACCTCGTCGGCTTTTGACGCGAGCGCGCCTTCGAAGCCCTTCATGTTCGGCGTGAGCACGCTGTAGCGCACACCGGCTTGGCGCGTGATGCCGGCCATCACCTCGGCGTTGTCGGCCATCTGCGGCACCCACTTGGGGCTCACGTAGCTGGTGACTTCGATCTCGCGCAGGCCGGCGGCTTGCAGGCGGTGCACGAGTTCGATCTTGGTGGCGGCGGGCACCGGCTGCGCTTCGTTTTGCAGGCCGTCGCGCGGGCCGACGTCAACGAGCTTGACGTGGGTGGGCAGGGTCATGGTGTTGGTCCTGTCGTGTGGGGGTGCGCTCAAGCCGCCTTGGCTTCGAGCTTGAGCAACTCGGCGCCTTCGGCCACCTGGTCGCCCACGGCGCACAGCAACTCGCTGACCACGCCGTCGTAGGGCGCGGTGAGCGTGTGTTCCATCTTCATCGCCTCGGTCACGGCCAGGGCCTGGCCCTTGGTGACGGCATCGCCGGCCTTGACCAGCAGTGCCACCACCTTGCCGGGCATCAGTGCGGTCAGGCGGCCCGAGCCGCCGTGGCCTTCGCCCGCGTGGGCCAATGGGTCGACGTAATGCACGGCGCTCGTGCCTTGCGGGGCGAACACGTTGAAGCGCTCGGTGTTGCGCTCGGCGTGGGGTTCCTGGCGGTACACGGCCAGCCGGACGCGCTGCGTGCCGGGGCCGCTGCCCAGGGTCACGTCAAAGCGATCCGGCCCCATCAAGGCGACTTGCAGCGGCACGGCTTCGGCGTGCGGTGCCAATTGCAGCAGGTGGCTGCCGTCGTGCTGATAGGTCAGCACGGCCTGCACCACTTCGCCGGCCACGTCGAGCTTGAGATGGCGCCGCGCCACGCCGTGCAGGCGCCAGCCATCGCGACGCGACCACGTATCGGCCGAGGCCAGGGCCTGCTCGTCGGCCAGCAGACGCGCCACCACGCCGGCCACGGCGAGCAGCGGCGGCAGTTCGCGCGGCACGAACAGCACGTCGCGCTCGCGTTCGATCAAGGCGGTGTCGAGGTCGGCCTGCGCAAACGACTTCGTGGCGACGATGCCGCGCAAGAAGCTCACATTGGTCTGCAGGCCGGTGATGTGCAGTTCGCTCAAGGCCGCGTCGAGCTGCGCCAGGGCTTGCTCGCGGTTGGTGCCGTGCACGATGAGCTTGGCGACCATCGAGTCGTAATAGGGCGAGATCTCGTCGCCCTCGCGCACGCCGCTGTCCACGCGGACGGGGCTGATCGCAAAGTTCGACGCCGCCGGCGTGCGGTAGACGTTGAGCCGGCCGGTGGCGGGCAAGAACTGCTGCAGCGGGTTCTCGGCGCAGATGCGCGCCTCGATGGCGTGGCCGTGGATGCGCAACTCGTCTTGCTTGAGCGGCAGCGGCTCGCCGGCGGCCACGCGCAGTTGCCACTCCACCAAGTCCAGACCCGTGATCGCTTCCGTCACCGGGTGCTCGACCTGCAGCCGCGTGTTCATCTCCATGAAGTAGAAGCCTTTGACCCCCATGCCCCCCGAGGGGGTGCCGCCACCTTGGGACGGCCCGGCGGTGTCGGGCACATCTTGCTCGACGATGAACTCGACGGTGCCCGCGCCCACGTAGCCCACGCTGCGGGCAGCGGCAATGGCGGCGGCGCCCATCTCGGCGCGACGCTCGGGCGTCATGCCGGGGGCGGGCGCTTCTTCGAGCACCTTCTGGTGACGGCGCTGCACCGAGCAGTCGCGCTCGAACAGGTGCACGTAGTTGCCGTGGCTGTCGCCAAAGATCTGGATCTCGATGTGGCGCGGGCGGGTGACGTAGCGCTCGACCAGCACGTGGTCGTCGGCAAAGCTGGTCAGCGCTTCACGCTTGCATGAGGCGAGCGCGGCTTCAAATTCGCTGGCCTGCTGCACAGCCCGCATGCCCTTGCCGCCACCGCCCGCGCTGGCCTTGATCAGCACGGGGTAGCCGATGCGCTCGGCCTCGGCCTTCAAGAAGTCGGGTTCCTGCCGGTCGCCGTGGTAGCCGGGCACCAGCGGCACGCTGGCCTTTTCCATCAGCGCCTTGGCGGCGGCCTTGCTGCCCATCGCGGCAATGGCCGATGCGGGCGGGCCGATGAAGGCGATGCCCGCGTCGGCGCAGGCCTGGGCGAAGGCTTCGTTCTCGCTCAAGAAGCCGTAACCGGGGTGGACGGCTTGCGCGCCGGTGGCTTGCGCCGCGGCGAGGATGCGATCGGCCAGCAGGTAGCTGTCGCGCGGCGCGGGGCCGCCGATGTGCACGGCCTCGTCGCAGGCTTGCACGTGCTTGGCGTTGGCGTCGGCATCGGAGTAGACGGCCACGGTGCGGATGCCCAGGCGGCGCGCGGTGGCGGCCACGCGGCAGGCGATTTCGCCTCGGTTGGCAATGAGGATTTTTGTAAACATGAGTGCTCGGCTCAATCGCCCCTCGCTTCGCTCGTTACGCAATTTGGCTTCGCCGCAACGTTCGCTGCGCGACCGTTGTCGCCGCGGTTGGCAATGAGGATTTTGGTGAACATATCGAAGACGCCTCTCAAGCGCTCTGCCACGGTGGGGTGGTCTTATTCAAGAAAGCCTGTAGCCCTGCCTTGCCTTCGTCGCTGGCGCGTACGTCGGCGATCAGGCGCGCGGTCTGGTCGCGCAACTCAGGCGTGTTGGGCACGCCGGCCACGTCGGCCACCAATTGCTTGCTGGCGCGCACGGCCTGCGGGCCGTTGGCCACGATGGCGTTGGCGATGGCGTTCACGGTGTCGTCGAGCGCCTCGGGTGTCGTCACCTCATGCACCAGGCCGATCTGTTGCGCGCGTGCGGCATCGAAGCGCTCGGCGGTGGTGAAGTAGCGGCGCGCGGCGCGCTCGCCGATGGCGCGGATCACATACGGGCTGATGGTGGCCGGCACCAGGCCGAGTTTGACCTCGCTGAGGCAGAAGCCCGCGTTGCTCGACGCCACGGCAATGTCCGCCGCCGCCGTCAGGCCCACGCCGCCGCCGTAGGCGTCGCCCTGCACGCGGGCGATCACCGGCGCCGGGCAGTGCGCGATGGCGCGAAACAGCTCGGCCAGGCGGCCGGCGTCGGCGTGGTTCTCGCCCCAGGTGTAGTCGGCCATGGCGCGCATCCAGTTCAGGTCGCCGCCTGCGCTGAAAGCCTTGCCGTGGCCGCCCAGCACGATCACGCGCACGCTGGCGTCGGCCCCCAGCGTGTGGAAGGCGTGCGTCAGCTCGGCGATGGTGGCGTCGTTGAAGGCGTTGCGCAGCTCAGGCCGGTTGAGCCAGACGCGGGCGATGGCGTTGCCCACACCATTGCGTTCGATTTGGATATTGCTCATCGCGTGGTCCTTGCGGCGGTCACATGCGGAACACGCCGTAGCGCGTGTCTTCGATCGGGGCGTTGAGGCTGGCGCTCAGGGCCAGCGCCAGCACGCGGCGGGTGTCGGCGGGGCGGATCACGCCGTCGTCCCACAGACGGGCCGAGGCGTAGTAGGGGTGGCCCTGGTCTTCGTATTGCTGGCGGATCGGCGCCTTGAAGGCCTCTTCTTCGTCAGCGCTCCAGCTGCCGCCCTTGAGCTGGATGCCGTCGCGCTTGACGGTGGCCAGCACGCTCGCGGCCTGCTCGCCGCCCATCACCGAGATGCGCGCGTTCGGCCACATCCACAAGAAGCGCGGGTTGAAGCTGCGGCCGCACATGCCGTAGTTGCCGGCGCCGAACGAGCCGCCGATGATCACGGTGAACTTGGGCACCTGCGCGCACGACACGGCCGTCACCATCTTGGCGCCGGCGCGGGCAATGCCTTCGTTCTCGTATTTGCGGCCCACCATGAAGCCGGTGATGTTCTGCAAGAAGACCAGCGGGATCTTGCGCTGGCAGCACAGCTCGATGAAGTGCGCGCCCTTGTTGGCGCTCTCGCTGAACAAGATGCCGTTGTTGGCCACGATGCCCACCGGCATGCCGTCGATGTGCGCGAAGCCGGTGACCAGCGTGTTGCCGTAGCGCGCCTTGAACTCGTCGAACTCGGAGCCGTCGACGATGCGGGCGATCACCTCGCGCACGTCAAACGGCTTGCGCGTGTCGGTGGGGATGATGCCGCCGAGTTCGGCGCCCGCGTAGCGCGGCTCGCGCGGTTCGACCAGCGCGATCTCAGGCTGCTTGCGCCAGTTGAGCCGCGCCACGGCCTGGCGGGCCAGCGCGAGCGCGTGGGTGTCGTCGTTGGCCAGGTGGTCGGCCACGCCCGACAGGCGCGTGTGCACGTCGCCGCCGCCCAGGTCCTCGGCCGTCACCTCTTCGCCGGTGGCCGCCTTCACCAGCGGCGGGCCGCCCAGGAAGATCGTGCCCTGGTTCTTGACGATGATGGTCTCGTCGCTCATGGCCGGCATGTAGGCGCCGCCGGCCGTGCACGAGCCCATCACCACCGCGATCTGCGGAATCCCCGCCGCGCTCATGTTCGCCTGGTTGTAGAAGATGCGGCCGAAGTGGTCGCGGTCGGGGAAGACTTCGTCTTGATTCGGCAGGTTGGCGCCGCCCGAGTCGACCAGATAGATGCAGGGCAGGCGGTTTTGCTGCGCGATCTCTTGGGCGCGCAGGTGCTTCTTGACCGTGAGCGGGTAGTAGGTGCCGCCCTTCACGGTGGCATCGTTGCAGACGATCACGCACTCGACGCCCGCCACGCGGCCGATGCCGGCAATCACGCCCGCGCAGGGCGCGGCGTCGCGGCCGTCTTTTTCTTTGTAGACGTTCAGCGCGGCCAGCGGCGCGATTTCGAGAAACGGCGTGCCGGGGTCGAGCAGGCCCTCGACGCGATCGCGCGGCAGCAGCTTGCCGCGTGCCAGATGCTTGACGCGGGGCGCTTCGCCGCCGCCCAGCGAGATCTGCTCGAGCTTGGCTTCGAGGTCGTCGATCAGCGTCTGCATGGCCTGGGCGTTGGCCTTGAAGGCGTCGGACCGCGGGTTGATTTGTGAGGTGATGACGGGCATGGCGGGTGAGTGAGGGCTAGCGTTGGGCGCGCAGGGGCGGCTCAGCGGGTCGATCGGCGTGCGGCGCCAGTCTTGGCGGTCGCGCGACGCGGTGGTGTATTGTTATTTGAGTGCGACTCAATTTCAAGTTGCCGCAGGGCCTGGCTCACGTCAGCGCGAAAGCGCGCGAGCGATTCGAGAGAAGCGTCACGCGGCAGCAGGGCGCTCCAGATCAGGGTGGTCAACTGCTCGGCGGTGGTGTCGATGGCCGGGCGGCGCTGGGTGTTGAGCGAGTCCCACAGCACGTGTTCCATCGAGCCGTAGATGAGGTCGCGCAGCAGGCGCAGCGGCATGTCTTGCCGGATCTCGCCGGCCGCCTGCGCGCGCGCCAGGCAGTCCATCAGCGGCTGGGTGTAGCGGCGCTTGCATTCGGTGCTCACGGCGGCCAGGTCGGCCAAATCGGGTGCGGTGGCGCGGCCTTCTCCCAGCACCAGGGCGCACATGCCCGAACCGTCAGCCAGCAGGGTCACCAGATGCTGGCGGATCACGTAGCTCAACTGAGCGTGGATGCCTTGCAGGCGCGGCACCTCGGCCTCCAGCTGCGAGCTGATCTCGTCGTACCAATCCTTGATCACGGCCATGCACAGTTCGCGCTTGCCGGCAAAGTAGGTGAAGACGGTGGCCTCCGACACGCCCGCGCGCTCGGCGATCTGCGCCGTGGTGGCGCGCTGAAAGCCTTGCTCCGAAAACACGCCGCGCGCGGCGCGCAGCAGCTCGGCGACGCGGAGTTGTGATTTGGCGCGGCGTGGGGCCAGGCGTTGCAGGGTGGGGGGCATGGTCTGCAAAATTGAGTGTTGCTCAATTATGCAGGTGGTGCCAACCGCGAGGCGGTGCGGTGGCCAGGCGACTCGCTTGAATCAGGTGGGAGCGTTGCGCATCCGTCCCGGGCGGGCAATCTCTCCGCCACAAACAAAAACAGCGCCTTGAAAGCGCTGTCTTGTCGAGCCGGCTGGATTCGTCGGCGGCATCAGGCGACGGCGCGCTGGTTGCCCCAGTCCACCAGCACGTCCATCACGCGGCTCAGTCCGTAGCCGAGCGCCGCGCAGCTGACAGCCAGGTCGGCCGGGTTGCGGCTGGCGGCGAAGTGTCCGGCCAGGGTCATGGCGGCATAGGCGCCGATCCAGGGCAGGGCGGCGGCGACGGCGCCAGCGACCACTTGTCGCCAGCTCAGCGGCACGCTGCGCTCGAAGATGCCGATCAGGTTGAGGCGCCAGGCGGCGACGAAGAAGTTGGCGGTCAGGGCGATGGCCAGAATCAAGGCGCTCGTGAGCGCCATCACGGTGTCGGACATGGTGCGAATTCCTGCGTACTGCGGCGGGCTCGGCAACCGAGCACCCTGGGCGCGAGGATACCTGCAAGTGCTCGCAAGATAGCGGGTTAACCCTTAAACAAGGGGCGTGCAAAAGTCGCGGCGATGTTGGGGGGTATCTGGCGGTTCGGGTAGTTGTGAGCGCTTGCTTCGGCTTAATCCATTGATGCACCTGAATATCGAGGGGGTGATGGCTTAGGGGGGTGATGGTGGCGGCCATCTGCGTATAGTCCGTTCGGATCATCTGGGCCGCACCGTTCGGATCAAGCCGTGTCACCTCGCCGGCCTAGCATGCGCGCCAAAGGTAAACACCCATGCAGCAGTCAGTCGGCACACAGGCCTCTTCTTTCCGTTCGTCCGTTTCCGCCCACCGCGCTCGCGGCTTCACGCTGCTGGAGCTGCTGGTGGTGCTCGTCATCATCGGGCTGCTGGCTGGCATCGTCGGGCCGCGGTTCTTCAAGCAGCTCGGCAAGTCCGAGGTCAAGACGGCGCGCGCCCAGCTCGATGCGCTGCAAAAGTCGCTGGACCAGTACCGACTCGATGCCGGCCACTACCCCAGCACCGAGCAGGGTCTGGCGGCGCTCTGGGTCAAGCCGGCGAACGAAACCCGCTGGAGCGGCCCCTATCTGACCAAGGAGCCCCCGAAGGACCCGTGGCAGCGTGACTACCAATACCGCAGCCCGGGCCAGCATGGCGAGTACGACCTGTTCTCGCTCGGCCGCGATGGCCGCGAGGGCGGCACCGACGAGGACGAAGACATCACCAGCTGGTGATGGGGGCAGCCATGGCCCGCTACGCCGTTCGTTATCTGGCCGCCACGACAGGCGGAGCGCGTCAGCTGCGCGACGCCGTGGTCGACGCGGCCGACGCCGTGGCCGTGGCGCGCCAGCTCGCCGTGCGGCCGGCCGACATCGTCAAGCTGCAGTCGCTCGATGCCGCCCCGGCTGCGGCGGCGAGCGCGCGTGCCGGGCGCAAGGTGGCGTTTCCGCTGCGGCTGTTCAGCCAGGAGCTGGCCGTGCTGCTCGACGCGGGCATTCCGCTTTTCGAGGCGCTGGTCACGCTGCGCGAAAAAGAGTCCGCCGGCTCCACCACCGAGGTGCTGTCCAGCGTGATCGCCGCGCTCGAGCAGGGGCAGAACTTCGCGCAGGCACTGCGCGGTCGGCCCGAGGCGTTCTCGTCGCTGTTCATCGCCTCCATCGAGGCCAGCCAACGCACCGGTCAGATCGCTCAGGCTCTGCGGCGTCACGCCGAATACCTGGCCTGGCTGCAGGCGCTGCGCGACAAATTGGTCGGCGCGCTCATCTACCCGGGCATCCTGATCGCGGCGGGCTCGCTGGTGATGCTGTTTCTCACCGTGTTCGTGGTGCCGCGCTTCGCGCAGATCTATGACGACCTGGGCGGCGATCTGCCCTGGATGTCGCGCGTCATGCTGGGCTTTGGTCAGTTCGTCGGCGCCAACCCGTTGATCGTGGCGGTGGCCGTGGCGGGCCTAATCGCCGGCGTGGTGCTGGCCTGGCGTTCGCCGCGCGTGCGCGCCGTGCTGGCCGCGCAGTTGTGGACCATGCCTTACGTGGGCGAGCGCATGCGGCTCGTCGAGCTGTCGGCGCTCTACCGCACGCTCGGCTTGCTGCTGCAGGCCGGCGTGACGGCCGTGCCGGCCATGCAGGCGTCTGGCGAGCTGGTGAGCCCCTCGTTGCGCGTGTCGCTGGCCGAGGCCACGCGGCGCGTGCGCGAAGGTGCGCGCTTGTCCGACAGCCTGGAGGCCACCGGCCTGACCACCCCCGTGTCGCTGCGCATGATGCGCGTGGGCGAGCACAGCGGCGAGCTGGGCGGCATGCTCGAGCGCGCCGCCACCTTCTACGACGAAGAACTCGCGCGCTTCACCGACTGGATCGGCCGCGTCGTCAGCCCGGCGCTGATGCTCGTGATGGGCGTGATGATCGGCGGCGTGGTGGTGCTGATGTACCTGCCGATCTTCCAGGTCGCCGAGCAGATTCGATAAGGGCCCGTGATGAGTGCACAACCGAATCTCACCGTGGTCGCGGGCGGGATGCCTGAGTCGCTGACTCCCGATTGGGCGCTGTGGCCCGTCTCGCAGGCCATGCGGCTGCGCGTGGTCTTGCTGCGCGACGCCGATGGCGGCCTGCACGCGCTGACGCCCGACGTGTCGGACGACCTGCTGCGCGATGCGGTCTCGGTGCTGGTGTCCGAGCAGGGGGGCCAGCCGCTGCGCTGGCGCGCCGGCAGCGACGACGAGCTGCAATATTGGCTCGGCCTGGGCCAGCGCGACTACGACGCGATGGAAGGTCTGGCCGGCGGCGATGGCAGCGCCGAGGGTGACGCCGACGGCGCGCCGCAGGTGCTGTCCATCCAGAGCCTGTCCGAGCAGACCAGCCCGGTGGTGCGCCTGCTCGATGCCACCTTGTTTGACGCGCTCAAGGCCGAAGCCAGCGACTTGCACATGGAATGCCACCCTGGCGGCATGACCCTGCGCTACCGCCTCGATGGCGTGATGGAAACCGTGGGCGAAGTCGGCTCGCGCGAGATGGCCGAGCAGCTCGTGTCGCGCCTGAAGGTGATGGCCGAGCTCGACATCGGTGAGCGCCGCCTGCCGCAAGACGGCCGCTTCAAGCTGCACGTGCAGGCGGGCGAGTCGGTGCGCGATGTCGACTTCCGCGTCTCGATCATGCCGTCGAGCTACGGCGAAGACGCGGTGATTCGCGTGCTCGACCGCACCCGCCTGGCCGCCGACCACACGGCGCTCACGCTCGAACGCCTGGGCTTCGGCGCCGACGACAGCGAGGCCATCCACCGCCTGGCCAACAAGCCTTACGGCATGCTGCTCGTGACCGGCCCCACCGGCAGCGGCAAGACCACCACGCTCTACGCGGTGATCGCGCAGATCAACGACGGGCGCGACAAGATCATCACCATCGAAGACCCGGTCGAATACCAACTGCCGGGCGTGGTGCAGATCCCCGTGAACGAAAAGAAGGGCCTGACCTTCGCGCGCGGTTTGCGGTCCATCCTGCGGCACGACCCCGACAAGGTCATGGTGGGTGAAATCCGCGATGCCGAGACCGCGCAGATCGCCTCGCAAGCTGCGCTCACCGGTCACCTGGTGCTGACGACGGTCCACGCCAACAACTCGTTCGACGTGATCGGCCGCTTCATGCACATGGGGCTCGACCTGTACAACGTGGTGTCGGCGCTCAACGGCGTGCTGGCCCAGCGCCTGATGCGTCGCCTGTGCACGCACTGCGCCCAACCGTGGCAGCCCACGCCGAGCGACCTGCGCGCCGCCGGCCTGGGCCTGGACCGCACGGGGCGTTTCATGAAGGCCATCGGCTGCCCGCATTGCCGTGGCACGGGCTACAAGGGCCGGCGCGCGATAGCTGAAATTCTGGTGATGGACGACACCTTGCGCGACCTGATCGTGTCGCGCCAGTCGCTCACGCAAATCAAGAGCCACGCCCGCGCGGCGGGCACGCGCTTGCTGCGCGAATCGGCCATCGCCTGCGTGTTGGCGGGCGAGACCACCCTGGAGGAATTGAATCGTGTCACGCTGGCTGAGTGAAGCAACGGCGAAGGCGACAGCGCGCTTGCGCACGCTGGCTCGACCGGCGGAGGCTTTCGTGGGCGGGGCCGATGTGGCCGAGGCCGTGGCGCGCTTCGAGGCCTGGGCCGTCGAGCATGCCGGCAGCGTCTGCGACGTCGGCCTGGCTGGTTCGTTGGTGCACACCTGCGTGGTGCCTGCCGAGGTGGTGGCAGCGGCCGAGGGCGACGACGACGCCATGCTCGACTACGCCCGCCTGCAGTTCGAGCACTACTTCGGGCTGGACGGCGCTGCCTGGGTGCTGGCGGCTTCGCGAGACGAGCGCGCGGGCTTGGTGTGCGCCATGTCGGTCGAGTTGCTGAGCGGGTTGCGCGCAGCGGCTGCCACGCATCACCTGCGCTTGCGCCGCGTGGCGCCGTGGTGGGCGCGCGGCACGCAAGCGGTCTTACGCGAGGCCATGCAAGGTGAACGCGAGCCGCGCGCGGTGGCCGCCGTGGAGCCGGGGCGCACCACGCTGGTGGTGGCGCAAGACGGGCGCATCGCCCGCGTGGTGGGCGAGGCATCGAGCGCGCCGGCCGATTGGCGCGCGCGCTTGCAAGACAGCGCCGGCGCGGCTTCGCTGTGGTCGTTCAAGCTGGGGGCCGAGCAGCCCGAGCTGGTGTTCGCGCGCATCGAGGGGGCCGCATGACAAGCTGGCTGCATCGATTGACCCGCCCGCGCATCGCCGGCGCGCCGCGCTGGGCCGACGACCTCGACTTTCTCGGCGGCACGCAGCCCGCCGCGTGGTGGGCCTGGGTGTTGCTGGCGCTGGGCGTGCTGGCGGTGGTCACGCTGAGCCTGGAGCGGCAGAGCCTGTCCGACGAGCTGGAGCGCGCCGACGCCCGCCTGCGCCAGGCGCAACGCTTCGAGCATCAGGCCGAGATGCGGGCCAAGCTGGCGGCGGCCCAGGCGGCCGAGCATGAGCAGCAGGCGCGGCGCCAGGTGCAGGTGAGCGAGCAGACCTTGCGCGCCGCCACCAAGCTGGTCCAGCAACTGGCCTACCCCTGGGCCGACGTGCTGGGCGGCGTGGAACAAGCCTCGGGCGACGTGGCCTTGCTCGGTTTGCGGCACGACGTGCAAAGCGGCGAGGTGCACCTGGACGCCGCCGTGCGCGACGACCTGATGGCGCTGAAGTGGGTGGACGCCTTGTCGGCCGACCGCGCGCATTTCGATCAGGCCTATCTGCAATCGCGCGAGCCCTTGCAGCAGCCGGTGGGCGAATTCACCACGCGCGTGCAGCTGGTGGCGGTGTTGAGCCCGCGCATCGAGATCGCCGCGGCGGCCCGCGCCGCCGAGGCAGCCAGCGCGGCGCCCGTCAAGGCCGGAGGCCGGCCATGAAGCTCGCGCTCAATCAGAAGACCATGCGGCGCGTGGCGCTGCAACTCGGCCTGCCCGGCGGTGTCGGCGTGGCCTTGCTGCTGCTGGCGGCGTGGGGCGAGTGGGGTGCCTTGCCCGCGTGGCATCGGCAGATCGACCAGGCCAACGCCGAGGCGCGGCGCATTCGCCAGACCGTGCAGCAGCAAGGCGGCGGCGTGGTGGCCGAGGTCACGCCCGAGCAGGCGGTGAGCGCCTTGATGGCGCGCCTGCCCACGGCCGCGCAGCGCTCCGGCGTGATCGCCGGCTTGCTGCAGGCGGCCAAGGCGCAACAACTGACCATCGACTCGCTGCAACTGCATCAGACCGACGAGCGCGTTGAAGGCGGCCCCGAGGCGCGCGGCACGGGCGTGTCGCGCCAGCAGATCGACGTGCCGCTCAAGGGCCGCTACGCGCAGATCCGGGCCTGGCTGGTGGCGCTGTTGCAAGAGCAGCCCGCGCTGAGTCTGGACAGCCTGCAACTCAAGCGCGCCGACGCGCAGACCGACTTGCTCGACGCGCGCGTGAGCCTGTCGCTGTGGGTGTCCGACGCGCGCGACGAGGCAAAGCCATGAGCGGCGCGCCGATGCCTGCCAACGCGGCCCCGGCGGCGCGGCCCAAGCGCATCCGCCCCGGTCTGCTGATCGCGTTGCTTGCGATCCTGGCGGCCACGGCCTGGTCGCTGCTGCAAGACGACGAACCCGCGCCGCGCCACCGCCAAGGCGCGGGCAAGGCGGCGTCGCGTCAGGCAACAGGCGCCGACCCGGCCTTGAGCGGCGCGCGCTCCCTGCGCTCGGCCCGGGCGGCGGATGGCGCCGCGCCGGCGGCTGCGGCATCGAGCGCCTCGGCCGCCTTGCAAGGCCTCACCGAGCAGGTGGCGCGCTGGCAGACGCGTGGCGCGTTCGACACGCTGGGCGAAGTGGGCAATGCCGCCTGGTCGTCCAAGGTGCCGCCCCCGCCGCCGCCGCCCAAGCACGTGCCGCCGCCCCCACCGCCGCCGCCCGTGGCGCCGCCGTTCCCGTATCAGTGGGTGGGGCGCTGGCAAGAGCCGGCCGCGCCCGCCGCGCCGGCGAGTGCGTCGGCCAAGCGGGCCGCGACGCGCGAGCTGGCCGTCATCACCGGCCCGAACCAGACCTGGGTCGTCAAACCTGGCGACGTGATCGAAGGGCAGTGGCGCATCGACGCCATCACCGATACCTCCGTGCAGCTGACGTACCTGCCGCTGTCTCAAACCCAAACCATTTCGATGCGACGAACATGACGCCGCTTTGCACACTCTCTCGCCGCTTCTCTGCCTGGTCGCGACTGCGCGCCCCGGGCGCCTTGTTGCTGGCGGCGGCGCTGGCCGGTTGCGCCAACCCCGCGATCAAGCTGGCCGACGAGCTCTCGCAAGCCGGGCAGTACGAAGCCGCCTACGTGGCGCTCGATCGGGCGCAGCGCGAGCACCCCGACGACACGGCCCTGCTGGTGGCCAAGACCAAGCAGCGCGACACCGCCGCCGCCTTCTTGATCTACCAGGCGCAGGCGGCCTACGCGGCCGGGGCGCTGGACGAGACGCGCTCGCTGCTGGCTCGCGTCGAGGCCATCTCGCCCAAAGACCCCCGCACCGCCGGCCTGCAGGCCGCGCTCGATCGCGTGCCGCGCCACCAGAAGCTGATGGCGCAAGCCAAGGCCGACTACGAGCGCGGCCAGTTCGACCGCGCCGCCGACGCGCTGCACACCGTCATTAACGAAGACAACAGCAACATGACGGCGCGTTCGCTGCTGGCACGCGTGGACGAAGCACGCGAGGCGCAGGTGCAGTCGATGGCGAGCAACCTGAAGACGGCCGACAAGATCATCAACCTCGAATTCCGCGAGGCGCCGCTGCGCACCGTGTTCGAGGCGCTGGCGCGCGCCGCCGACGTCAACTTCGTGTTCGACAAGGACGTTCGCACCGACGCCAAGGTGTCGCTCTTCTTGCGCAACACCACGGTGGACGAAGCCATGCGCGTGATCCTCTCGACCCAGCAGCTCGACCGCAAGCTGCTCAACGACAACTCGGTGCTCGTCTACCCGAACAACGCGCAAAAGCAACGCGAGCATCAAGACCTGGTCACGCGCAGCTTCTACCTGATCAACGCCGATGCCAAGCAGGCGCAGAACCTCGTGCGGACGATGACCAAGACGCGCGACATCTTCGTTGACGACCGGCTCAACCTGCTGGTGGTGCGCGACACGCCCGAGGTGATCCGCGTGGTCGAGCGCTTGATCGAATCGCTCGACCTGCCGGAGTCGGAGGTGATGCTCGAAGTCGAGATCATGGAGGTGTCGAGCAGCACGGTGCGCGAGCTGGGGTTGAGCTGGCCGACCAGCGCGTCGTACGGCGTGCCGGACTCCACCTCGCCCATCGCCACGGGCACCAGCGGCTTGCGCGCGTTCGTCGCCAACCCGCTGGTCAAGGCCACGCTCAACGGTTCGAGCGGCAACGCCAACTTGCTGGCCAACCCGAAGATCCGCGCCCGCAACCACGAAAAGGCCAAGGTGCAGATCGGCCAGAAGCTGCCGGTGTTCACCACCACGTCCACCGCCAACGTGGGCACGGCCACGTCGGTCACGTATCTCGACGTGGGGCTCAAGCTCGAAGTCGAGCCGTCCATCCAGCTCGACGGCGACGTGATCATGAAGGTGGCGCTCGAGGTGAGCAGCAACAACGGCGAGGTGAAGTCGGCCGACGGCACCACCGCCTACCTGATCGGCAACCGCGTCACCTCGACCTCGCTGCGCCTGAAAGACGGCGAGACGCAGGTGCTGGCCGGTTTGATTCAAGACGACGACCGCAAGAGCGCGGCGGGCGTACCGGGCCTCAGCGAGGTGCCGGGCGCCGGCGTGCTGTTCGGCACGCGCAAGAGCGATCGCCAGAAGACCGAGATCGTGCTGCTCATCACCCCGCGCATCGTGCGCAGCACCACCTTGCCGGCGCTGGCTGGCGCGGCCGTGCCCTCGGGCACCGACACCCAGCCGGGCGCGGCCAGCATGCGTATCCGCCCGGGCAAGCCGCAGGTGGGGGGCGCGCCGGGCAACGGGGGCGGCATGAGCGGCAGCCTGGGCGCGGGCGCGGGCGCGGCGCCGGCGTCCAGCAGCGAACCCTCGATTGGCGGGCCCGAGGAGGTGATGTCGGGGGCGGCGTTCAACGTCACCGTGTCCAACCCGACCGCGTCCGCGGTGAGCGCCGATCTGCTGTTCGACACCTCGGTGCTCAAGTCGACGCAACCGGGCGGGCCAGCCGGGCGGGTGCCGTTGCAGATCGGGCCGCGCGCCTCGCGCTCGGTGGGCTTGCAGGTGCTGCCGCAGACGTCCGATACCGCGACCGCGCTGACGCTGTCGTCGGGCAGCGCCTCGCTGAACGTCCGGGTGCGGGGCAGCCAGCCCGGCGGACAAGGCGCGAGCGACAACGACGAGCAACCCGCTCCGCGGCAGGACTGAGCCGGGCAAGCCATGGCCTCGCGCGGCTTCACCTTGATCGAGATGCTGGTGGTGGTGCTCATCGTGGGCATCCTGGCCAGCGCCGCCATGCCGCTGGCCGAGCTCACGCAGCGCCGCGCCAAAGAGGCCGAGCTGCGCGCCAACCTGCGCACCTTGCGCACGGCCATCGACGACTACAAGAAGGCGTGGGACGACAACCGCATCGAGCACCAGATGCAAGACACCGGCTATCCGCCCGATCTCGATACGCTCGTCAAGGGCGTGGTGGACGCCAAGAGCGCCAAGTCGAGCAAGCGCATCTACTTCCTGCGCCGCATCCCGCGCGACCCGTTCGCCGACCCGCTGCTGCCGGCCGCGCGCACCTGGGGCCTGCGCAGCTACGACAGCCCGCCCGACGCGCCGCAGCGTGGCGCGGACGTGTACGACGTCTACTCCACCGCCACCGGCGAGGGGCTCGACGGCGTGCCCTACCGGCAGTGGTGAGGGGGCAGGCGATGCAAGCAAGCAAGCGCAAGCGCAAAGGCAAGGGCTTCACCCTGATCGAGCTGATGGTGGTGCTGGCCATCGTCGGGCTGCTCAGCGCCATCGTGGCGCCGCGCTACTTCAAGAGCGTGGATCGCGCGCGCGAGGCCACGTTGCGCACCTCGCTCAACGTCATGCGCGACGCCATCGACAAATTCGCCGCCGACAAGGGCCGCTACCCCGAATCGCTCGACGAGTTGGCGCAGGCCCGCTACATCCGCGAGGTGCCCGAAGACCCGATCACCGGCCGGCGCGACAGCTGGCTCATGCTGCCGCCGCCGCCCACCAGCAGCGTGCCGGGGCAGATGGCCGACGTGCGCAGCGGCGCGGCCGGGGAGGGGCTCGATGGCACGCCCTATCAGAAGTTCTAGCCCGGGTCGCCAGGGCGGCTTCACCTATCTGATGCTGCTGCTGGGGGTGGCGATCGCCGGCGTGGTGCTGGCCGCCCTGGGCACCAGCTGGCACATGATGGCGCGCCGCGACCGCGAGGCCGAGCTGGTGTGGCGCGGCACGCAATACCAGCACGCGCTGACGTCGTATGCCCGCGTGTCGGCGGCGGTGCTGTCGGCCAGCAGCGCCACGGCGAGCTACGCGATGCAGCCCGACCCGGCGATGCAGCCTGCCGCCGCCGCGCCGGTGGCATCGGCTGCCGCTGCAGCGTCGGCGCCTGCGTCGGCGCCCGCGCCATCGGCCGGGCCGCTCGAGCTGAAAGACCTGCTCGAAGACCGGCGCACCGGCAAGCTCGTGCGGCATCTGCGCCAGCTGTATCCCGACCCCGTCACCGGCCAGCGCTGGGGCGTGCAGCGCTCGCCAGACGGCCGCATCGCCGGCGTCTACAGCCTGTCGGACGCGGCACCGGTGCGGCGCTCGCTGGGGGTGCAAAGCTACCGCGAGCTGGTCTTCGGCACCTCTTCAGAGGGGGCTGCCGCCGCCGCGTCGAGCGCATCGGCCGCGTCGGGGGCGGCCGGTGCGAGGGGCGCCGAATGACAGCCGAATGCCTCCGTGCCGAACGGACCCGGTTTTTTGATCCGCTCGGCTCACGCCTGACGCGGTCGTCAACAAACTGTCACCCGCCCCACCTAGCATCGCGCCCAGTCCGTCGAACGTTCACTGACGACTACAAAACTACAAACGTCAGCAACCGTCTGGCCTGAACGCCTCCGCCTGAAAGCAGCCCCCGCCCATGTCGTCCGTCGCCGCATTCGCTCCTGAGCATTCCGAAAGCCTGCTGCGCGTCATCGAGGCAGCGGCCGAGGTGCGGCGGCGCTATCAATTCTTCTTGTGGACGCAGGCCGACGTGCAGCGCCTGCTGCCGCACAAGCTGGCCATCTGTGGCGCGTATGACCGGGCCCGGCGCGACCTCGCCATCGAGGCGCTCTACAGCGTGCCGCTGCCGGCTGAGCTGCTCGAATCGATCAACCACGTGCAAAGCCCGCTCGTGCAGCAGATGCTGATGCATTGGGTGGCGGGCCGCCAGCAACCGGTGGTGATCGACCTGCTCAGGCAACTGGCGCACGACGGCGCCGCGCAGCGCCTGGCGCAGATCGGATACCAGCGCCTGCTCGTGCACGCGGTGTGCCGCCCCGGGCGCCCCACCGAGCTCGAGAGCTTCTTCATCTTCGGCTCGCCCGACGGCCAGCCTACCGAGGCCGATGCCCGCGCGCTCGCGCTGCTCATGCCCTATCTGCACGCCACCTACCTGCGCGTGCACAGCATCGAGCGCGAGATGTCGCCGTCCACCACGGCCCCGATGCCCTTGATGAACCTGCCGCGCGCGGCACGCGCCGCCATTACCGAGCGTGAGCGCGAGATCCTGTGCTGGGTGCGCGACGGCAAGAGCAACCAGGAGATCGGCGAGGCGCTGCAGATCAGCGCGCTCACCGTCAAGAACCACGTGCAAAAAATATTGCGCAAGCTGGGCGCGGCCAACCGCGCGCAAGCCGTGGCCAAGGCCTTGTCGATGAACCTGCTGGTGCTGCGCGCCGAAGACCCGCCCATGCCCTGAGCCCGCCCCGGGCCGCCGGCCCGAGGCAGCGGTCAACCAGCAACGCGCCTTCGGGCGCGTTTGTCGTTTTGCGCGCCGACGAGCAAGCGACGGGCCGTTGTCTCCCCCTCATCCGAGTGGGCGCGCGGGGGCGCGAATGATCCGTTGGGCCTACGGACTTTCGCTTGACTCTTCGGTGGGGTGTCACTTGCGCTGCGAACAATGCACCTTGCTGAAACAACACAGCACCACGACGTTCTTTGAGAGATACCCGGCAGGGCAGTTGTGCCGGGTTCCCCGCCCGATGTGATCGCCGCGCAAGACCTCTGACTGTTTGTGTGAGGGCTTGAACGCCAGTGGTTGCGCTTAGGCGGTTGAGCGCGGTGCCCATGCCTGGGTGCTGCACCCACCGTTTGTCGTCCTCTTCATCACCTTTTTTTCGGAGAAACAAGCATGAACTTCAAAGCCCTCGCCGCCGCAGCCGCCCTGGTTGCCGCCGCTCCTTCTTTCGCCCTGACCCTGGGCACCGCCAGCACCGGCTCGAGCGTGTTCTTGAACGTGGTTGAAGAAAACACCACGCAAACCTCGTACGAGCTGGACCTGAACCTGTCGGTTGCCACCTTCAACGACGCCGGCACTTACAGCTGGACGCTGACCGGCGACACCTGGAACACCTTCCTGGCCACAGTTCAGGCTGGTGGCGACATGTCGTCGCTGCAATGGAGTGTGAACGCCAACAAGCTGGTCAACGCTGGTCAACAATTCGTCTACACCACCGCTGCAGACGGCACGTTGGCCAGCGATCTGGCTGTTCGTAACAGCGCCGTCGTGGGCATCGTCAACGACGTGACCAGCTACGAGCAGAAGATCAACTCGAACCTGGACGCGACCGGCCTGGCCTCGACCGCTGGCTCGACCAGCCCGGCCTACTGGGCTTACAGCGAGAACGACACGCTGAACAGCAAGCTGAATTCGTCGGTGATGAATTCGGTTGGCACGGCTTCCAGCCTCTACAAGATCGCCGTGACGCCCAAGACCGCTGGCGGCGCCACCTACTTTGCCACGACGCTCGCGACCGTGACGGCTTCCGCTGGTTCGTTCAACCTGACCAACACCGCCGGCGTCTACACCCTGACCTACACGCAACCCTCCGCTGCCGTGCCCGAAGCCAGCACGCTGGCCATGCTGCTGGCGGGCCTGGGCTTCGTGGGCTTCATCGCCCGCCGCCGCGCTGCCTGATCGTTGTCTTGCCCTGATCGGCCCGAAATGGTTCGGGCCGACTCCTAACCTGTCTACTTAGAGGTCAATCTCATGAAACTCCGTCTCATCTCGCTGGCCGCTCTGGCCGCTTTCGCTGGCCAGGCCTTCGCGGCTGACGCCAACTCGGCGCTGCGCACCGTGGCCGCCCCCGATGGCACCGCCGTTGCCACCTCGCTGTTCGTGTCGGGCTCGTCGGCCCTGGGCAACCTGGTCAAGGGCCTGGTGAACTACAACTGCACCAGCTCGGTGGTGTGGGGCGACGCCGCCAGCAACGGTGGCGACCAGGTCATGTACCTGTGCAAGAGCGTGAAGTCGGGCAGCACCTTCGCCGCCAAGGGCATCGCCGTGGGCTCCAACGTGCTCGTGTACGAGCGCAAGGCTGGCGGCTCGATCTTCGGCGTGAACCCGATCGTCAACGGTCAGGCTGACGGCAAGCTCGGCTCGGCCGTGGGCTTCATCAAGCCCTCGACCTGCGGCGCCGCCGGCAATACCTGCGACACCACGCTCGGCACCACCAGCGCCATCCCCGACGTCGGCCTGTCTGACCTCGAAGGCGCCGTGTTCCAGGACGACGACCACTTCACCAGCTCGGCCGGCGCCAAGTTGTCCGCTGGCCAACTGGCTCAGCTGTCCGGCACGGCCACCGTGCTGCAAGGCTTTGGCCTGGTCGTGAACAACGGCCTGTACAGCGCGCTGCAAGCCGCTGGCCACACGGTTGACGGCACCACCTCGGGCCTGCCCACGCTGTCGACCGCCGAAGCCGCTTCGCTGCTGAACGCTGGCGTGAACTCGGTTGACGGCTGGGGCTCGATCCTGGGTTCGGCCTACAGCGGCCGCCAGCTGAACATCTGCACCCGCACCACCGGCTCGGGCACCAAGGCCACGGCCTACCTGATGTTCACGGGCAGCACCTACTGCAGCAAGAAGCACGGCGCCGCTCTGCTGACCGCATCGCTGTCTGACGCCTCTGCCATCGGCGACGCCAACGGCACGCTGTGGGTGCAAGAAAACAGCTCGTCGGGCACCGTGAAGTCGTGCCTGAACGCGGTGGAAACCGCCGGCGCGCTGGGCGTGGGCATCATG
>NZ_JAYSBZ010000023.1:0-43575 GCF_041915145.1 Aquabacterium sp.
CAACACATCAAAACATGGACATCACCCAACTGCTGGCGTTCTCGGTCAAGAACAAAGCGTCCGACTTGCACTTGTCCGCCGGCCTGCCGCCCATGATCCGGGTGCATGGCGATGTGCGTCGCATCAACGTCGACCCCATGGACCACAAGCAGGTCCATGACATGGTCTACGACATCATGAACGACACCCAGCGCAAGATGTACGAAGAGGTGCTGGAGTGCGACTTTTCATTCGAGATTCAAGGCCTGGCGCGCTTCCGCGTCAATGCCTTCAATCAAAACCGGGGCTCCGGCGCGGTGTTCCGGACGATTCCGAGCAAGATCCTGACGCTGGAGCAGCTCAACGCGCCCAAGATCTTCGCCGAGCTGGCCTTGAAGCCTCGCGGCCTGGTGCTGGTGACCGGGCCCACGGGTTCGGGCAAGTCCACCACCCTGGCGGGCATGGTCAACCACTTGAACGAAACCGAATACGGCCACGTGCTGACCGTCGAAGACCCGATCGAATTCGTGCACGAGTCGAAGAAGTGCCTGGTCAACCAGCGCGAGGTGGGGCCGCACACCATGAGCTTCGCCAACGCGCTGCGCTCGGCGCTGCGCGAAGACCCGGACTGCATCCTGGTGGGCGAAATGCGCGACCTCGAAACCATCCGCCTGGCGCTCACCGCCGCTGAAACCGGCCACTTGGTGTTCGGCACGCTGCACACGTCCAGCGCGGCCAAGACCGTGGACCGGATCGTCGACGTCTTCCCGGCCGCTGAAAAAGACATGGTGCGCGCGATGCTGTCCGAATCGCTGCAGGCGGTGATCTCGCAGTCGCTGTGCAAGCTGAAGGACGGCTCGGGTCGCGTGGCGGCGCACGAGATCATGATCGGCACCTCGGCCATCCGCAACCTGATCCGCGAGAACAAGATCGCGCAGATGTATTCGTCCATCCAGACCGGCCAGGGTCAGGGCATGCAGACGCTCGACCAGAACCTCACCGATCTGGTTCGCCGCAACGTCATTTCGCCGGCCGAGGCGCGCGCCAAGGCCAAGTTCCCCGAGAACTTCCCGGGGTGAGCGGCCGCATCGTGCCGCCCCTAGCTGAAGCGCTGTCGTGAAGAAACTCTTCGATCGTCTGCTGGGATCCCAGCGCCCGAGCGGGGCGGAGGCCGAGGCCAAGACAACCGGCCCGGACGACGAAGGCTATTTCGCCACCGTCTTCATGGAGCACCCACCGGGGCCGCAGGCAGCGCCGGCGTCACCCGCCGCCAGCAGCCGCTCGCGCCTGATCGGCAACGAGGCGTGCGACACCCCGCGCGGCCTGCTGCTGCTCAACAAGGTCTGGGGGCACGACCGCTACATGGCCGCGCTCACGCCCGAAGAGCGCAACCGGCTGGCGCAGTACCTCGAATTCGTCATCGTCCCGGCCGGGCGCGAGGTGATCTCGCAAGACCAGCCGGGCGACTTCGCGCTCATCGTGCTCGAAGGCATGGTGGCGGTCGATCGCGTGCAGCCCTGGGGTGCACGCGCGCGGCTCACCGAAGCGCGCGACGGCGACGTGCTGGGCGAGCTCTCGCTGCTCGACGCCGGCATGCGCTTCTCGGCCTGCGTCACGCTCAGCCGCTGCACCTTCGCGGTGGTCACCGTGCAGGCGCTCGACAACATCGCGCGCCACGACCCGCGGGTCGGCATGGCGCTGATGGCCTCGATGGCGCGGCGGCTGTCGCTGCGCATGCGGCAGGTCAGCGCGCGGCTCAGCGCCTTGCTCTCGGCCACTTGATTCCTCTCGTCACCTACTCAGAAATCCAGTCGGAAGGTTCGTCACCATGGAACGCGATCAGGCCTCGAAATTCATCACCGACTTGCTGCGCCTCATGGTCACGCGCGGCGGCTCCGATCTGTTCTTGACGGCCGACTTTCCGCCCGCCATCAAGGTCGATGGCAAGGTCACCAAGGTGTCGCCGCAGCCCTTGACCGCGCAGCACACCGTGGCGCTGGCCCGCTCGATCATGAACGACAAGCTGGCCGCCGAGTTCGAGCGCACCAAAGAGTGCAACTTCGCCATCGCGCCGGGCGGCGTGGGGCGCTTCCGCGCCAACGCCTTCGTGCAGATGGGCAGCGTCGGTCTCGTGCTGCGGGTGATTCCGCAAGAGCTGCCGACCATTGACGGCCTCGGGCTGCCGCAGGTGCTGAAAGACGTGGTCATGACCAAGCGCGGCCTGGTCATCATGGTGGGCGCCACCGGCTCGGGCAAGTCGACCACGCTGGCGGCGATGGTCGATTACCGCAACATCAATTCGCACGGCCACATCATCACCATCGAAGACCCGGTCGAATTCGTGCACCCGCACAAGAACTGCATCATCACGCAGCGCGAAGTCGGGCTCGATACCGACGGCTGGGAGCTGGCCCTGAAGAACACGCTGCGCCAGGCGCCCGACGTGATCCTGATGGGTGAAATCCGTGACCGCGAAACCATGGAGCATGCCGTGGCCTTCGCCGAAACCGGCCACCTGTGCATGGCCACGCTGCACGCCAACAGCGCCAACCAGGCGCTCGATCGCATCATCAACTTCTTCCCCGAAGAGCGTCGCGCCCAGTTGCTGATGGACTTGTCGCTCAACCTCAAGGCGCTGGTGTCGCAGCGCCTGTTGCCGCGCGAAGAAGGCAAGGGCCGCGTGCCGGCCGTCGAGATCATGCTCAACTCGCCGCTCATCTCCGATCTCATCTTCAAGGGCGAGGTCGGCGAGATCAAGGAGATCATGAAGAAGAGCCGCGAGCTGGGCATGCAGACCTTCGACCAGGCGCTGTTCGACCTCTACGAGGGCAACTACGTCAGCTACGAAGACGCGCTGCGCAACGCCGACTCGGTCAACGACCTGCGCCTGCAGATCAAGCTCAACAGCAACCGCGCCCGCAGCTCTGATTTGGCAGCGGGCACCGAGCACCTCACCATCGTCTGATACCCGCTTCGCGATTCGTCATGTCCGTTGTCTCTCCGCCTGTACCGCCGGCCGCGGCCGCGCCCGTCACCATCGCCTTTCTCGGGCTGGGCGTCATGGGTGCCCCGATGGCCGGGCACCTGGCCCGCGCGGGGCACCGCGTGCGCGTGTTCAACCGCACCGCCAGCAAGGCGCAAGACTGGCTGACGGCCGTCGGGCAAGAGCACGGCGCCAGCAGCTGGGCCACGCCGCGCTTGGCCGCGCAAGGGGCCGACGTGGTGATTTCGTGCGTGGGCGCCGACCGCGATCTGCGCGAGGTGGCGCTGGGCGAGCACGGCGCCTTTTCGAGTTTGGGCGACGGTGCTGTCTGGGTTGACCACTCCACCACCTCGGCCGAGGTGGCACAAGAGCTGGCCGCAGAGGGCTCGGCGCGCGGCATCGCGTTTGTCGATGCTCCCGTGTCCGGCGGCAACCTGGGGGCCATCAACGGCACGCTCACGGTGATGTGTGGCGGCGAGGCGGCGGCGTTCGAGCGCGTCAAGCCCGTGATCCACGCCTACGCGCGTGCCGTCACGCTGCTCGGCCCGGCCGGCTCGGGTCAGCGCGCCAAGATGGTCAACCAGATCTGCGTGGCCGGCGTGCTGCAAGGCCTGGCCGAGGCGCTGGCCTTCGGCGAGAAGGCGGGGCTCGACATGCCCGCCGTGCTCGAGGTGATTCGCCAGGGCGCGGCGCAGAGCTGGCAGATGGAGCACCGCGGCCCCACCATGCTGCAAGACCGCTTCGACTTCGGCTTTGCCGTCGACCTGATGCGCAAGGACCTCGCCTTGTGCCTGCACGAAGCCCGGCACATCGGCGCGCGCCTGCCGGCCACGGCGCTGGTCGATCAGTTCTACGCCGAGGTGCAATCGCAGGGCGGCGGCCGCTGGGACACCTCCAGCCTGATCAAGCTGCTGCGCTGAGCGGCGTCAGAGCGATCAGGGCGCGGTGCCCGGCGTCACAACCGGTGCCGGTCGGGTGGGCGCGGGTTGGTCGGCCAGTTCGGCCTCGGTGATGATCTCGAACACGCGCACCACCTTGGCCACGCCCGCGATGCTGCGCGCCAGATCGGTGGCGCGGGTGGCTTCGCGCTCGGTCACGCGACCCATCAGGTAGACGTTGCCGCGCTCGACGACGATGTCGAAGGCGTTACTGATCAGGTCTTTGGTATCGACCAGCGTCGCCTTGACCTTGCCTTGCAGCAGCACGTCGTTCGAGCGCGAGGTCAGCGAGCTGTTGAAGCCCACGGCCAGTTCATTGACCACCGATTTCACGTTCTCGACCCGGCTCAGGGCCTGCTCGGCCGCCGCCTTGTCGGCCTCGGTCGGCACCTCGCCGGTCAGCAGCGCCAGGCGGTTGTAGCTGTTGATGTTCACGTGGCCGCGGTCGCCCAGGGCTTCCTTGATGCGGTTGGCGCCTTTGATCTCGATGGACTTGTCTTCGACTTGCGCGCCCGAGGTGCGTCGGTCGGTGACCATCAGCGAGCCGCCAACGGCCGCGCCACCCACGATGAGCGGGGCGCAGGCTTGCAACGAAGCGGCAGCAGCGAGCGTCAGCACGGCGACGCGAAGGGTGGGGGCGATCGATTTCATGGGATGTGCTCTCCGAGCAATTGGGTGTCGATGGCGTCGCACAGGCAGTGCACCGCCAGCAGTTGAAGTTCGAGCAGGCGCCCGATGCGCTCGCCCGGCAGGGCGACCAGCACGTCGGTTTCGCGCAGCAGGTCGATCACGCTGTGGTCGCCCAGCGGCGTCAGCGCGATCACGGTCATGTCCTTGTCTTGCGCCGCCTCGATCACGGTGCGCGTGGCGCGGGCGTTGCCGCCGAGGGCCAGGCAGATCAGCAGGTCGCCAGGGTGTCCGAGGGCATGGATCTGCTGCACCGTGGTCAGCCCGGCCTGATCGGCCACGGCGATCGCGGCCAGCGGCGGGCGTTCGCGCTCGAAGCCGGCCAGAAAGAGACTCGTCAGGTGGCTGGCCAGCGCCGCCGCGCCATCCGGCCCGCAGGCCACCACCTTGTTGCCGGCGGTCAGGCAGGCCACGGCGGCTTGCACGGCCTGCGTCAGCGCGCGCGCGAGCGGCTCGGCGCACTGGTTCAGCAGGTCGGCGCCGTCGAAGAAGTGTTGTTGAATGCGAGCTTCCAGCATGGGCGTCGATGATAGGCCAAGGGTAGAGCCCGCTGCGGCGGCCGGGTTCCGTGTCAGCGCGGGCTGGCGTCGAACGCGGCGCGCAGCCACTCGATGGTGTCGCCGTCCAGGGCCACCACGTCGAACCGGCACGGCGGCCAGCTCGGCAGGCGCTGCAGATAGTGCTGGGCGGCGTAGATGCAGCGGCGCTGCTTGGCGGGCGTCACGCTGGCGGCCGCGCCGCCGTGGCTGCCGGCGCGGCGCGCGCGCACTTCCACGAACACCAGCGTGCCGTCGCGGTCGCGCATGATCAGGTCGACCTCGCCGCCGCGCGCGCTGGGTCCGCGCGCCACCCGATAATTGCGCTGCACCAGCTTCATGCCGCAGCCCAGCAGATGGGCCAGCGCGCGCTCCTCTGCCTCGTCCCCCTTGGATTTCGTTGTGACCATCGACGCCACTTTGTTGTTGCAAGCCGCCCATCATGCCGCGTCGACGCAGCACCATCCGGGCGGGGCGCTGTATCTCGTCGCCACGCCCATCGGCAACCTGGCCGACATCACCTTGCGGGCGGTGCACGTACTGAGTCTGGCCGACGTGGTCGCCTGCGAGGACACCCGCGTCAGCGCCCGCCTGCTGCAGCACCTCGGGCTGAGCAAGCGCCTGCTGGCCGTGCACGAGCACAACGAGGCGGCTTCGGCGGACGCCGTGGTCGAGGCGCTGCGGCGCGGCGAGCGCGTGGTCTACGTGAGCGACGCTGGCACGCCGGCGGTATCCGACCCCGGCGCGGTGCTGGTGCGCGCGGCGCAGGCGGCCGGCTGCCCGGTGATGCCGATTCCCGGGGCCAGCAGCGTGGTCACGGCCTTGAGCGCGGCGGGCGATGTCAACGGCACCGGCTTTCATTTCGCCGGCTTCCTGCCCGCCAAGGGCGCGACCCGGGCGGCGGCCTTGCGGCAGGCCTTGGCGCAACCCTGCAGCACGGTGCTGTTCGAGGCGCCGCACCGCATCGCCAGCCTGGCGCGCGAGGTGGCCGAGCTGGCCCCGCAGCGGCGCGTCACGCTGTGCCGCGAGCTGACCAAGCAGTTCGAGTCCATCGACACCCTCGTCGCCGCCGACTGGCCCGCTTGGCTGGCGGCCGATGCCCACCGCGAGCGCGGCGAGTTCGTGATCGTCATCCACGCCCCCCTGCCCGAGGCCGAAACCGAGGTGGTGCCGGAGGCGGCCGTCAGGCTGCTCGAGGCCTTGCTCGAACACCAGCCGGTCAAGGCCGCCGTGGCCTTGGTGGCCGACGCCACCGGCGCGGCGCGCAACGCGCTTTACGCGCGGGGGCTGGCCTGGCGTCAGGCGCGTGACGCGGCCGACGAATCTGACGAATCCGACGCCGACTGAACCGCGCTGCCCGGGCAGGGAAGACCAGTGGTCGAGTCGCCCGCAAGAATTCGGCGCCACTCCTACAATGCCCCGCATGAACTCACGCGACCCTGCCCTCGAACGCTTGGCCATCGCCCGCAGCCTGCTGCTCGATCCCTATGGACTCAGCGACGCCGCGCTCAGCAACGCGCTGCGCACCATCGCCGAGCACCGCACCGACGACGCCGATCTGTACTTCCAGTACACGCGCAGCGAAGGCTGGAGCCTCGAAGAGGGCATCGTCAAATCGGGCAGCTTCAGCATCGACCAGGGCGTGGGCGTGCGTGCCATCGCCGGTGAAAAGACGGCATTTGCCTACTCCGACGACATCTCCGAAGCCGCCTTGCTCGACGCGGCCCGCACCGTGCGCAGCATTGCCGTGGCGGGCGCCAGCAAGCGCGTCAAGGTGGCCGGCCGCGCCGCAGCGGCCAAGCCGCGTACGCTCTACCCCGCGCTCGACCCCATCGCCACGCTCGACAGCGCGGCCAAGGTCGCCCTGCTGGAGCGCATCGAGCGCAAGGCGCGCGCCAAGGATCCGCGCATCGTGCAGGTCATGGCCGGCCTGGCCGCCGAGTACGACGTGGTGCTCGTGGCCCGCGCCGACGGACTGCTGAGCGCCGACGTGCGCCCGCTGGTGCGCCTGAGCCTCACCGTGATCGCCGAGCAGAACGGCCGCCGCGAAGTCGGCTCGTCAGGCGGCGGCGGTCGTTTCGGGCTGGAGTCGTTCGACGAAGCCCGGCTCGATGCCTACGTCGACCAGGCGGTCCACGCGGCGCTCGTCAACCTCGAATCCCGCCCGGCCCAGGCCGGCGAGATGACCGTCGTGCTCGGCCCCGGCTGGCCCGGCATCCTGCTGCACGAAGCCATCGGCCACGGCCTCGAGGGCGACTTCAACCGCAAGGGCTCCAGCGCCTTCAGCGGCAAGGTGGGCAAACGCGTGGCGGCCAAAGGCGTGACGGTGCTCGACGACGGCACCCTGCCTGATCGCCGCGGCTCGCTCAACGTCGACGACGAGGGCAACACCACGCAGCGCAGCGTGCTCATCGAAGACGGCATCTTGCGCGGGTACATCCAGGATTCCATGAACGCGCGCCTGATGGGCGTCAAGCCGACCGGCAACGGCCGCCGCGAAAGCTACGCCCACGTGCCGATGCCGCGCATGACCAATACCTATATGTTGGGCGGCGACACGCCTCCCGACGAGATCGTCGCATCCATCAAGCGCGGCCTCTACGCCACCAACTTCGGTGGTGGGCAGGTCGACATCACCAGCGGCAAGTTCGTTTTCTCGGCGTCCGAGGCCTATTGGGTCGAGAACGGCAAGATCCAGTACCCCGTCAAAGGCGCCACGCTCATTGGCAACGGCCCCGATGCGCTAACCCGCATCAGCATGATCGGCAACGACATGAGCCTGGACAGCGGCGTCGGCACGTGCGGCAAAGAGGGGCAGAGCGTGCCAGTCGGTGTGGGGCAGCCCACGCTGCGCATCGACGGCCTGACGGTCGGCGGCACGGCCTGATCCGGTCGGCCGCGAACCCGGCGGGGCGTTGCTCGCTGAGCATTCAAAACTTTTTCTTCGCTTGGCTTGCGTTGCGAAGAAAAAGGAGTAATAATCTACGTCTTCGCCAATTGGTGGCTCAATCATTTCGGTTGAGTTCGCCGTTGGTTTCGCCCTGACAGGCGGCTTGCTGGGGTCATCGACAGGTGGCTTTGGTGGGTGGCTGACGGGCCCAAGACTGACCGTTGCCTCGTTCTGTTGGCTGCGGGATAAGTTGGGGAATAAACATGATCCAAATGCAATCGCGACTTGATGTCGCAGACAACACGGGCGCCAAGTCCGTCATGTGCATCAAGGTGCTGGGCGGCTCCAAGCGTCGTTACGCCGGTATCGGCGACATCATCAAGGTCAGCATCAAAGAGGCTGCGCCGCGTGGTCGCGTGAAGAAGGGCGAGGTATACAGTGCCGTGGTTGTGCGTACCGCCAAGGGTGTGCGTCGCCAAGATGGTTCGCTCGTCAAGTTCGACGGTAACGCCGCCGTGCTGCTCAATGCCAAGCTTGAGCCGATCGGTACGCGTATCTTTGGCCCGGTTACGCGTGAGCTGCGTACTGAGCGTTTCATGAAGATCGTCTCGCTCGCTCCCGAGGTGCTGTAAGCATTCGGTGCTCAGGCAAAGGACAGGCACATGAACAAGATTCGTAAAGGCGACCAGGTCATTGTTTTGACTGGTCGTGACAAGGGCAAGCGCGGCGAAGTGTCGTTGCGCGTGGATGCCGACCATGTGGTGGTTGCCGGCGTGAACGTGGTGAGGAAGCACGTCAAGCCGAATCCGCTGAAGGGGACGACGGGCGGTATCGTCGACCAGACTCAGCCGATCCATCAGTCGAATGTGGCGATTTTCAACCCGGCAACGGGCAAGGCTGATCGCGTTGGTATCAAGCTTCTGGCTGACGGCAAAAAAGTGCGCGTCTACAAGTCCAGTGGCGAAGAGATCAAAGCTTGATGGGGTTCGAGATGACTCAGCAAAAACAAGCTCGTCTGCAAGCCTTCTATCGTGAGAAGGTGGTGCCGGACCTGGTTCAAAAGTTTGGCTACAAGTCCGTGATGGAAGTGCCGCGTCTGACCAAGATCACGCTCAATATGGGTGTGAGCGAAGCGGTGTCCGACAAGAAAGTCATGGAGCACGCAGTCAACGATCTGACCAAGATCGCTGGCCAGAAGCCCGTCGTGACCAAGTCCCGCAAGGCTATCGCCGGTTTCAAGATCCGCGAGAACGTGCCTATCGGCACGATGGTCACGCTGCGCGGCGTCCAGATGTTCGAGTTCCTGGATCGCTTCGTGACGGTGGCTCTGCCTCGTGTGCGTGATTTCCGTGGTATCTCGGGTCGTTCTTTCGATGGCCGTGGCAACTACAACATCGGCGTCAAAGAGCAGATCATTTTCCCGGAAATTGAGTACGACAAGGTTGACGCCCTGCGTGGTTTGAACATCAGCATCACCACCACCGCGAAGACCGACGACGAAGCCAAGGCTTTGTTGACCGCGTTCCGATTCCCGTTCAAGAACTGAGGTGTTCTGTGGCTAAACTTTCGCTCATCCAGCGCGAACTCAAGCGCGAACAACTCGTCGCCAAGTTTGCTAAAAAGCGCGCCGAACTCAAGGCCATCATCGATGACTCCAAAAAGTCTGATGAAGAGCGTTATGCCGCTCGTCTCGAGTTGCAGAAGCTGCCCCGCAACGCCAACCCGACTCGTCTGCGCAACCGCTGCGAGTTGACTGGGCGCCCTCGCGGTACGTTCCGCCAGTTTGGTCTGGGCCGTATCAAGATCCGTGAGTTGGCATTCGCAGGTGACATCCCGGGTGTCACCAAAGCCAGCTGGTAATCGGTCCAGGGCACAGACAGGAGAGATCCAATGAGCATGAGTGATCCTATCGCCGACATGCTGACGCGCATCCGTAACGCACAAATGGTCGAAAAGGCTGTTGTCGTTATGCCGTCGTCGAAGCTGAAAGTGGCGATTGCCCAGGTCTTGAAAGACGAGGGTTATATCGATGGTTTCGCGCTGAAGGGTGAAACGGCCAAGCCGGAACTCGAAATCGCGCTGAAGTATTACGCCGGTCGTCCGGTGATCGAGCGCATCGAGCGCGTCAGTCGTCCTGGTCTGCGTATCTACAAGGGCCGTCACGACATTCCGCAGGTGCAAAACGGTTTGGGTGTCGCTATCGTGACGACGCCTAAAGGTGTCATGACTGATCGCAAGGCTCGTGCTGCCGGTATCGGCGGCGAGGTGCTCTGCTACGTCGCCTAAGGGTTGAGGAGAGATCGCAATGTCCCGCGTAGGAAAAATGCCGATCGCCGTCCCGCAAGGTGTGGACGTGACGATCAGTGCTGATCAAGTCAGTGTGAAGGGTGCCCTTGGTACGTTGGCGCGCCCGATCAATGGCTTGGTCACCATCAAGAAAGAAGACGGCAAGCTGCAAGTCGAGCCGATCAACGATTCGACTGAAGCGAATGCGATGTCGGGTACCGTGCGAGCACTGGTGGCCAATATGGTCAATGGTGTCAGCAAGGGCTTTGAAAAGAAGCTGACTTTGGTCGGCGTGGGCTTCCGGGCTCAGGCGCAAGGTCAGAAGCTGAATCTGCAGATTGGGTTCTCGCATCCGGTCATCAAAGACATGCCGACTGGCATCAAGGTCGAGACGCCGTCGCAAACTGAAATTCTCATCAAGGGAATGGATCGCCAAGTGGTTGGGCAGATTGCCGCTGAAGTGCGCGCCTTCCGTCCGCCTGAGCCGTACAAGGGCAAAGGCATCCGTTACGCCGATGAGCGCGTGGTCTTGAAAGAGACCAAGAAGAAATAAGGAGCAGCAACATGTCGTTGAACAAGAAAGAACAGCGTCTGCGCCGCTCCCGCCAAACCCGCGCGCGTATCGCGTTGCAGGGTGTGGCCCGCCTGACGGTGTTTCGCTCGAATCTGCACATTTATGCCAGCGTCATTTCTGGCGACGGCAACAAGGTGCTGGCGTCGGCCTCCACCGCCGAAAAAGAGGTGCGCGAGCAGCTCGGCAGCACGAGCAAGGGCGGCAACGTCAATGCAGCCCAGCTGATTGGCAAGCGTATTGCTGAAAAGGCCAAGGCTGCAGGGGTTGAGAAGGTTGCGTTTGATCGCGCCGGTTTTGCATATCACGGCCGTGTCAAGGCTCTGGCTGAGGCTGCGCGTGAAGCCGGTCTGCAGTTCTAAGTCTCGCTGCTAACGAAGGAATCTGAAATGGCTAAGTTTCAACCCAAGGTGGCAGACGAAGGTCGCGACGACGGTCTGCGCGAGAAAATGATTCAAGTGAACCGCGTGACCAAAGTGGTCAAGGGTGGTCGGATCATGGGTTTCGCTGCGCTCACCGTTGTTGGCGACGGCGATGGTCGTGTTGGCATGGGCAAGGGCAAGGCTCGTGAAGTGCCTTTGGCTGTGCAAAAGGCCATGGACCAGGCACGCCGCAACATGGTCAAGGTATCGTTGAAAAACGGTTCTGTTCATCACAACGTGCGTGGCGAGCACGGCGCAGCCAAGGTTCTGTTGGCGCCTGCTCCTGCAGGTACCGGCATCATCGCTGGTGGTCCGATGCGCGCTGTTTTCGAGGTCATGGGCGTAACCGATATCGTGGCGAAGAGTCTAGGCTCGAGCAACCCGTACAACATGGTTCGTGCAACGTTTGATGCGCTCAAGAATGCGACGACGCCTGCTGAAGTTGCAGCCAAGCGTGGCAAGACCATCGAAGAAATTTTCAACTGAGCGTTGAAACCCGGAGTCCATCATGACTGACAAAAAAACGGTCACTGTGCAATTGGTCCGTAGCCCGATCGGCACGCGTCAATCGCATCGCGCCACGGTTCTCGGCCTAGGGCTGCGCAAGGTCAACAGCCAGTCGACCCTTGAAGACACGCCTGCAGTGCGCGGCATGATCAACAAGATCGCCTACTTGGTGAAGGTGCTGTAAGCATCTCTGGCTTAGGTTGGAATACATCATGGAACTGAACACCATCAAACCAGCTGGCGGCTCGAAGCACGCCAAGCGTCGCGTCGGTCGCGGCATCGGCTCAGGCCTGGGCAAGACGGCTGGTCGCGGTCACAAGGGGCAGAAGTCCCGTGCTGGCGGCTATCACAAAGTCGGTTTCGAGGGCGGTCAGATGCCCTTGCAGCGTCGTCTGCCGAAGCGTGGCTTCAAGTCGCAACAGCTCAAGTACAACGGCGAAGTGACCTTGGCCGACTTGGAGGCGCTCGGCGCAGCCGAAGTGGATCTGTCGTCGCTCAAGCAAGCGGGCTTGGTGTCTCAGTTGGCCAAGGTCGTGAAAGTCATTAACACCGGTTCGTTGAGCAAGAAAGTGGCGCTCAAGGGCATCGGTGCCACGGCTGGCGCAAAGGCCGCAATCGAAGCTGCTGGCGGGTCGTTGGCCTGAATCAGGCCAGGCTCAAAGCAGGATCAAAAGGTTCAGCGTGGCGAATAACGCAACACAAAATGCGGCTCAGCTAGCCCAGAGTGGAAAATTCGGCGATTTGCGTCGCCGTCTCGTTTTCCTGCTGCTGGCGTTGGTTGTGTATCGCATCGGTGCGCATATTCCTGTGCCAGGGATTGATCCTGCTCAGCTGCAGCAGCTCTTCAAGGGGCAGCAAAGCGGCATTCTGAGCCTGTTCAACATGTTTTCCGGTGGAGCGCTGTCTCGCTTCACAGTGTTCGCGTTGGGGATCATGCCGTACATCTCGGCGTCCATCATCATGCAGTTGATGGGTTATGTGATCCCTTCGCTTGATGCGCTGAAGAAGGAAGGTGAGGCTGGTCGTCGCAAGATTACGCAGTACACGCGTTATGGAACGGTGGCGCTGGCTCTTTTCCAATCCATGGGTATTGCCATGGCTTTGGAGGGGTCTGCAGGGTTGGTGATTTCGCCGGGTTTCGGTTTCCGACTGACGGCAGTGGTCAGTCTGACGGCTGGTACCTTGTTCCTGATGTGGCTGGGTGAGCAGATCACCGAGCGCGGCTTGGGTAACGGTATTTCGATTCTGATTTTCGGTGGTATTGCTGCGGGCTTGCCGAATGCGATTGGCGGGTTGCTTGAGTTGGTTCGCACTGGTGCAATGAGCATCGTGGTTGCACTGCTTATCGTTCTGGTTGTTGCTGGCGTGACCTACTTCGTGGTGTTCGTTGAACGTGGTCAGCGCAAGATTTTGGTGAATTACGCCAAGCGTCAGGTCGGCAATCGCGTATATGGAGGTCAGTCCTCGCACCTGCCCTTGAAGATCAATATGGCTGGGGTTATCCCGCCAATCTTCGCCTCGTCGATCATTTTGCTACCCACCACAGCTGTGAATTGGTTTGCGACT
Organism: Aquabacterium sp.; assembly: GCF_041915145.1. GTDB lineage: Bacteria > Pseudomonadota > Gammaproteobacteria > Burkholderiales > Burkholderiaceae_C > Aquabacterium. The sequence goes on from NZ_JAYSBZ010000023.1 coordinate 13,366, forward strand.
GGTGAGAGCATGCGGTGGCTTAAGGATATTGCTGGTGCATTGTCCCCAGGTCAACCGATCTACGTCTTGCTGTACACGGTTGCGATTGTATTTTTCTGCTTCTTTTACACGGCACTGGTTTTCAACAGCCGTGAGACCGCAGACAACTTGAAGAAAAGCGGTGCATTCATTCCCGGCATCCGTCCTGGAGAGAACACTGCTCGATATATCGACAAGATCTTAGGGCGGCTCACTTTGGGTGGTGCCATTTACATCACGGCGGTGTGTTTGCTGCCGGAGTTCTTGGTCCTGAAGTACAACGTTCCCTTCTATTTTGGCGGCACGTCGTTGTTGATTATTGTTGTTGTGACAATGGATTTCTGGGCTCAGGTTCAGTCATACGTTATGTCGCAGCAGTATGAATCGCTGCTGAAAAAGGCGAATTTCAAAGCAAATTGAGCGCGGACTGCAGGAAGACATGGCGAAAGACGACGTCATCCAGATGCAGGGTGAGATTGTAGAAAACTTGCCTAATGCAACTTTCCGCGTGAAGTTGGAGAACGGTCACGTCGTGCTGGGGCACATTTCCGGCAAGATGCGTATGCATTACATCCGCATCCTGCCTGGTGACAAGGTGACCGTAGAGCTGACTCCGTATGATTTGAGTCGCGCTCGCATCGTCTTCCGGGCGAAGTGAGCTTCATTGTTAACCCGGAAGCGTTGGCGATTTAGAGGTCAAGGAGAAGACCATGAAAGTTTCGGCATCCGTCAAGAAGATGTGCCGCAATTGCAAGATCATCCGTCGCAAGGGCGTGGTGCGTGTAATTTGCACGGACCCGCGTCATAAGCAGCGCCAAGGCTAAGCCTGGGCACGCGACGAACTATCCGATAGAGGACGCACATGGCACGTATCGCTGGCATCAATATTCCGCCGCACAAGCACACTGAGATTGGTTTGACCTCGATCTACGGGATCGGGCGCACCACCGCGCAACAAATCTGCGACGCTTGCGGCATCGCCTATAGCAAGAAGGTCAAGGATCTGACCGACGCCGATTTGGAAAAATTGCGCGATGAAGTGGGCAAGCTCACCATCGAAGGCGATCTGCGCCGTGAGATTTCCATCAATATCAAGCGTTTGATGGATTTAGGCTGCTATCGCGGCTTCCGTCATCGTCGTGGTTTGCCGATGCGGGGTCAGCGCACTCGCACCAATGCACGTACCCGCAAGGGTCCGCGTAAGGGCGTGAGCCAAAAGAAGTAAGCTAACGCGTAGTCGCTTCGAACACAGAACAAGTTTGAGAGAAGGTCAGCATGGCTAAAGCTGCTAACACCGCCGCCCAACGCGTGCGCAAGAAGGTCCGCAAGAACATTGCGGACGGTATCGCTCACGTTCACGCGTCGTTCAACAACACGATCATCACGATCACGGATCGCCAGGGCAATGCATTGTCGTGGGCGTCCAGCGGTGGTCAAGGGTTCAAGGGCTCACGTAAATCGACGCCTTTTGCTGCTCAGGTTGCCGCAGAAGTGGCAGGCCGTGCTGCTCAAGAACAAGGCATCAAGAATCTCGACGTCGAAATCAAAGGGCCGGGTCCTGGTCGTGAATCGTCGGTTCGTGCTTTGGCCTCTTTGGGCATTCGCATCACGTCCATCTCCGACGTGACCCCTGTGCCGCACAATGGTTGCCGCCCGCAGAAGCGTCGTCGCATCTAAAGGGATCGTCAGATTTCAGGCCGGCTCCTTTTGGCGAGAGTTGGTCAAAATCGGTTAAACTTTCAAGTTTCCGCTTGCCGGCACGGCTTTTGGCTGTGCCGGCGCTTTCATTGATGAGGGCTTTCCGCTGTTCGCGGCAGATCGCGCCGACTCCAAGCCCACCGTCTGAGCGCATTCAACAACACTCGCCAGACTCGCGCGGCGTTCATCTGTTGATCAGGTGATTCCGCGTTAGATATTCAAAGAGGACATTAACGTGGCACGTTATCTCGGCCCCAAGGCCAAACTTTCTCGCCGTGAAGGCACCGACCTGTTCCTGAAGAGCGCACGCCGCCCGATCAGCGACAAGGCGAAGTTCGACTCCAAGCCTGGTCAGCATGGCCGCACCTCGGGATCTCGCACCTCGGACTTCGGTCTGCAATTGCGTGAGAAGCAGAAGGTCAAGCGCATGTATGGCGTGCTGGAGAAGCAATTCCGCCGCTACTTCGCCGAGGCCGAGCGCCGCAAGGGCAACACCGGCGCCAACCTGCTGCTCCTGCTGGAATCGCGTCTGGACAACGTTGTCTATCGCCTTGGCTTTGGCTCCACCCGCGCCGAAGCGCGTCAGCTGGTTTCGCACAAGGCCATCACCGTGAATGGTGAAGTGGTGAACATCCCGTCGTACATGGTCAAGGCGGGTGACGTGGTGGGCGTGCGTGAGAAGTCGAAGAAGCAAACCCGCATTCACGAAGCTGTCAAGCTGGCCGAGTCGATCGGCCTGCCGGGCTGGGTGCAGCTCGATGCTGCCAAGCTCGAAGGCGTGTTTAAGAAGACGCCTGACCGCGACGAGTTCGGTGCCGATATCAACGAATCGTTGATCGTCGAGCTGTATTCGCGTTGATCTATTGGTTGACGCGATGCTGGGCGGCGGGTGCTGCCCATGCGGTAGTTCGCGTCGCCGCGTACCGCTCCGGGGCAGATGCCCCGGTTGGTCCATCAGCCTTATCGGTGTAACGAGCCGAGGGTATTGACAGGAAGACCTCATGCAAACGAATTTGCTGAAACCCAAAGCCATCCAAGTTGAACCGCTGGGTGGCCATCGCGCCAAAGTGACGCTGGAGCCGTTTGAGCGCGGCTATGGCCACACGCTGGGCAACGCGCTGCGTCGCGTGCTGCTGTCGTCGATGGTGGGTTATGCGCCGACCGAAGTCACCATCGCCGGTGTGCTGCACGAGTACTCGGCAATCGACGGCGTGCAAGAAGATGTGGTCCACATCATGCTCAACCTCAAGGGCGTGGTGTTCCGTCTGCATAACCGCGACGAAGTGACCCTGGTGCTGCGCAAGGAAGGCGAAGGCCCCGTGACGGCCGCCGACATCCAGACGCCGCACGACGTCGAGATCATCAACCCTGAGCATGTGATCGCGCATCTGTCGCAAGGCGGCAAGCTGGACGTGCAGATCAAGGTTGAAAAGGGCCGCGGCTACGTGCCGGGTTCGCTGCGTCGCTACGGTGACGAATCGACCAAGGCGATCGGCCGTATCGTGCTGGACGCGTCGTTCTCGCCGGTCAAGCGCGTGAGCTATACCGTGGAAAGCGCCCGCGTCGAGCAGCGTACCGATCTGGACAAGCTGGTGGTTGAGATCGAAACCAACGGCGCCATTTCGCCGGAAGAAGCCATCCGCGCTTCGGCCAAGATCCTGGTCGAGCAACTGGCGGTGTTCGCGCAGCTGGAAGGCAGCGACATCGGCAGCGTGTTCGATGCGCCGGCCAAGAGCGCGCAGCAGTTCGACCCGATTCTGCTGCGTCCGGTCGACGAGCTCGAGCTCACGGTGCGTTCGGCAAACTGCCTCAAGGCCGAAAACATCTACTACATCGGCGACCTCATTCAGCGTACCGAGACCGAGCTGCTCAAGACCCCGAACCTGGGTCGCAAGTCGCTCAACGAAATCAAGGAAGTGCTGGCCTCGCGTGGTCTCGCCCTGGGTTCGCGTCTCGAGAACTGGCCGCCGCAAGGTCTGGACAAGCGTTGATCGCTTGTTGATGAATGCGCCAGCACGTGACAGCGTGCTGGCGTTTGGAAGAGCAGAGGCAAATTGCCTCGTTGTGCAACCCGCAGTACCTGATCCGGCTGCGGGGATAAATATGGAAAGGAAAGCACATCATGCGTCACGGAAATGGTCTCCGTAAACTGAACCGTACTTCGGCACATCGCCAAGCGATGCTGCGCAACATGGCTAACTCGCTCATCGAGCACGAGGCCATCAAAACCACGCTGCCGAAGGCAAAAGAACTGCGTCGCGTTGTCGAGCCGCTGATCACGCTGGCCAAGGTGCCGAGCTTGGCGAACAAGCGCCTGGCTTTCGACCGTCTGCGTAACCGCGACAACGTGGTGAAGCTGTTCAACGTGCTGGGCCCGCGCTTCAACGCTCGTCCGGGCGGCTACACCCGCATCCTGAAGATGGGCTTCCGCGTGGGTGACAACGCGCCGATGGCCTACGTTGAGCTGGTCGAGCGCACTGAAGCCGCCGCTGCCGAGGGCACCGACAAGGCTGAATAAGCCATGGGCTGTATCCCGTCGGGAGCGGGGTACCGTCAAAGAAAAAGCCAGCGTGAGCTGGCTTTTTTTGTTTTGGACGACGACTTTGTTGTGTCGCGGCTCAAGCCTCAGTGTTGGGGCTTGTCTTGCGTGCGCTCGGCAGTCGACTTGAAAAATTGATAAACACCTTGGTTGCTCATGCGCCGGGCATCGGCGAGTTCGCCGGCGTGGGTGGCATAGAGCACGCGGCTGTCGGCGGTGAGCAGCACGGCGGCCGGGATGCCGTTCTTGATGGGGTTGCCGTAGGTGGTGGCGATATCCAGGTTGTGGTTGAAGTTGCCCACGTCGATCTTGACCAGTTCGAATTCGTGAGACAGCAGCTCGGCGGTAGCGGGGCTCTTGATCGCTTGATCAAGCGCGCGGCAGTCTTCGCACCAGTTGGCGCCGAAGATCAGCAGCACGGGTTTATGGCTTGTGGCCGATTGACTCAGCGCGTGACGAACGTCCGCCTTGGCATCGGCGTTTTCGCAGTAGGCATGGTCGCACGCGACGGCGCTGAGCGTCATCCAGGCCAGAACGAATGACAGGGTGGTGGAGGCGGCGCGGCGCAGGCGTATGGACGGGCGCGGCCCTAGCGCTGCGCCGTAGCTCGGTGCGACGCATGCGCCGCGGAGCGTGAGTGAGGGCAACAGATTCATGCGTGCACTCCACATGTTCAAACCAAGCCAGATCAGAAGGCGTGGCGCAAACCGATGGATGCGGTGAAGCGCGGCACGAGTTGGACGCCATTGACGTTCTGATGGAGCGGCAGTTGGACGTAGCCGTAAACCGAAGTCTGGTTGCCGAGCGGGACGGCCACGCCGGGGCTGACGTACAACAAGGTGCCGCCGCTGTTGGCCGTGTCGGCTTGGGCGCCCGTATCGCGACTGGCGTGGCGAACGTTGATCTGCACCTGCGGCTGCACGGATGGCAGCCCCAGGTAGCGCCAACCTGCATTGAGATTCAGGCCATTGCCGGGGCGGTAGTCGTCGCGCGCATGGAGCGGTGCCTGAAACAGGCCTTGGACGAAATAGTCCCAACTCGGGTTGAGCGAAGCGGAGTAGGTCAGGCCGACGATGGCGTCGGTCGTGCCGGTGCCGGGCTGCAAGCCTCGATCCAGATCGACGGCACCGGGCGCGCCGGGGTCGGTCGATGTGCCGGTTTTGGTGTGACTGCCCGTGGCGAGCTTGAGGCCAGCGATCAGCGCAAGATTGCGCTCGGGTGTCAGCCCCAGGTAGCGACCAAGGACTTTCATGTCGCCCAGGCTCGACGTGTGCGAGTGGAATTGCCTGCCATCAGCCCCGGCAGTGACGCCGTCAGAGGCATCGCCCAATGTGCTGTGGCTGCGAGACACATAAGGCAACTGAACGTTGATGCCCCAATCGGGTTGCGGGCTGTAGTCGAGCGCGGCGGTGAAGTAGTGATTGCGCGTGTACTGCTCGACTTCTTGCGGCTCACCGTCGTTGACGACCTGGCTGGCCGCCTGCGGCGAGATGCGGTGCGTGCCTTGTCGCAGTTGGCTCTGATTCAGGTAGTCGTAACGCAGATCGAGCTTGACGCCGGCACCGGTGTTGCCGTTCGAGGCGACCCAGTCGGGGCTGAGGTTGCAGCCGCAGCTGGAGCAAGCCCAGGCAGTGGACGAGGTGGCCAGCAGTGCAATCAACGCGCCAGTGAATTGGATGGAATCGGTGACAGCGGGAAAGAGTCGGTGCGAACGATGTGCGAGCATGAGGCGATCTTTCGAAAGCGTGAATTGGAGCAGAAGCGTCGGGTGCGGCGTGGCCGGAGGGCCTCTTTACATGCGGGAGTCGTGCAGCGCGCCGCCGCTGAGGTCGACCATGTCCGGCTTGACCTCGCCATAGCGCAGCACCTTGCCGCCGAACTGCGCCACGAATTTTTGAGCATCGGCCTCTTGCGCGAAGCTGGCGATGGTCGGGCCCATCGAGCCCTTGCGCTTGCTGCCGACCACGTAGACCGCCTGCTTGGCATCGGTCCAGTTGCCCCGCGGATTGTCCCAATCGGCGCGGCCCATGTCTTGCACATAGACCGCACGAATGGCTTTGACCTGCTCAGGGTTGAGCAGGGTGTGGAAGAGCTCGACGGTGTCGCAGAAGAAGACCGGCTCGGTCTGGCCTTCGTAGAGGATCTGTGCCTTGGGGCCGGGGTAGTCGGCCAGAGCCATGCCGTCGAGCGAACAGGTTGTCTGGGCGCTGATTTCGCCGGGCGCGGTGGCGGTGGTGGACGCGGGCTTGTCGCAGGCCGCCAGCAGCGTCAGCAGGACGAGGGGCGCCAGGCGGTGGCGCAGGGCGAGGGCGGAAGAGGCGCGAATCATGATGAACGGAATCTCCAGGATGCAATGCCCAGCGGCGTGACGATCCAGGCCAGCATGACGGCCCCCATCAACGCCGGATTGCCGAGCGCGGGGGGGACGATGCTGGCCAGGCCGTAGAGCGTGCGTACGTCGTCGAGCGAGAAGATGTTGAGGACGCGGAAGACATCGGCCGGGTTGAGCAGCAGCAGGTAGGGGAAGACTTCGCCGCTGTAGCGTCCGCCGGTCACGACCAGGGCGCCGAGCACCAGCAGGTCGAACACCAGCACGAAGAAGAACCAGGCGGCGATGGCCAAGCCCGATGCGCGGGTGCGATCGGCGGCGAACACCGACAGCATCACAGCCAGGCTCAGGAAGGCCAGGCCGAGCAGCACCGAGCTGAGCATGAAGCCGATGTAGTGGTACAGCGCGCCCGCGCTGATCTGCGTGGCAAGCACCACGGCGACCAGGCCAAAGCCCGCCACGGTGGACGCGGTGAGCGCGGCGGCCAGGCCCAGGAACTTGCCCAGCAGCAGCTCGAAGCGGGTGATGGGCAGCGCCAGCAGCAGATCGAGCGAGCCGCGTTCGCGCTCACCGACGATGGCGTCGAAGCCGAGCAGCAGCGCGATGAGCGGGATCAGGTAGATGACCAGGCTGACGAGGCTGGCGATGGTGAACTCGATGGAGCGAAAGCCCACCGTGCCCTGCTGCGCGCCGCCGAAGTAGGCAATGGCCAGGGCGAACACCGTGAACACCACGGCGACCGACAACACCCAGCGGTTGCGGATGCGGTCGCGGCACTCTTTGCCGGCAATGGTGAGGACTTGATGCAGTTCCATGGTCGCGCCTTTCAGTCGGCGAAGCCGAAGAACACGTCTTCGAGCGAGGGTTCGATGACCTTGATGTCTTGCACGGCGGCGTCGGCGCTGACTGGCGCGGCGAGCTGAGCCAAGGCCGACAGCGCTGCCATCTTGCTGGCGCGCGGGCAGCGCACGGTCAAGCGGTCGCCCTGTTGATCGATGGTTGATTCGGGCAGGCACGCCAAGGCGGCGCGGGCGGCCTGCGCCGCGCCAGCGTTGTTGGCGCAGATGACTTCGATCTGCAGCGGCATGTTCATCTGCTCGCGCAAGCCTTGCACGCTGCCCACGGCCTGGATCTTGCCGCCGGACAGGATGGCGAGCCGGTCCACCCGTTCTTGCAGCTCGGCGAGGATGTGCGAGGTGATGATCATCGTCACGCCTTGCTCGCGCAGGCCGCGCAGCGTGGCGTAGAAGCTGCGGATCGCCTCCGGGTCGAGGCCCGAGGTGGGTTCGTCAAGAAAAAGCACCTGAGGCGAGCCCAGCAAGGCCTGGGCGAAGCCGAGGCGCTGTCGCATGCCCTTGGAGTATTCGCGGACGTGACGCCGCGCGGCATGACTCAGGCCGACCAGATCGAGCACGCGCTGCGATTCCGGTTCGCGCTGGGCCGGGGCAATGCCTTTGAGCTTGGCGAAGAAATGCAGGGTTTCGTGGGCGCTGAGGTTGTCGTAGAGCACGACGTTTTCAGGCAGGTAGCCGATGCGGCGGCGCGCGGCGCGAAAGTCCGGGCCGCCCACGCGAGCGCCGTCCACGATGATCTCGCCGGCGCTGATCGGGATCAGCCCGAGCATCATCTTGAACAGCGTGCTCTTGCCCGCGCCGTTGTGGCCGATCAGGCCGAAGACTTCGCCGCGTTGCACCGCAAGGTCGACCCCTTGCACGGCATGCAGCGCACCGTAGTGCTTGTGCACGCCGCGCACGGCGATGGCGTCGGCGTGGGGTGTCGGGGCGACCTTATTCATGAGCGTCGGCGGCAGGGGTGGCGTTGCTGGTCGAGTTGCCGGCGGCGAAATGCCGGCCGAGCCACTGGCGCCAGTCGGTGTGGCTGGGTTGCATGCGGGGGTTGGGGTCGATGACACTGGGCACGCGCAGCACCGGGAACTGCTGCCCCACCAGGCGCAGCGCCTGCACGGCCGGGCTGGACAGCAGCAGCTTGACCATCGGGTAGCGCCAGGTGAGGCGATCGACCATGTCGTTGGCTTCGTAGCGCACGTCGCCGATGCCGTTGCCGTCGCGATCCCAGCCGAGGTAGTTGCTCCAGTGGTTGCCGTGTCTGGCGCCCCAGATCTCGTCGCGTGCGCCGATGTAGCGCACTTGCTCTTGGTTGCTGATGAAGTCGTTGCTCTCGACTTCGTTGCGAGTCGAGCCAGCGGAAAGATGCACGCCCACGGTGTTGTCCACCACGAGGTTGTTCAGCAGCTTGGTGTATTCGACGTCGTAGATGAAGAAGCCCCGCGAGTTGCCCGCCACCACGTTGTTCTCGATCACCGAATCCTGGATGCTGCGCAGCATGATGCCGTGGTCGGAGTTGCCCCAGGCGCGGTTGTTGCGCACCACCTGATCACGCACCTCCATCAGGGCCAAGCCACCCCGGTTGAACCAGGTGTCGTTGTCTTCCCAGACGTTGTAGTACGAGTTCATGTAGTGGGTGCCGTAGCGGCTGTGGTGCAGCTTGTTGCGGCGGAACACGGCGTGGTGCGAGACGTCGATGTAGAGCGCGTCGCGCACGAAGCCGATGTTGTTGCCCTCGATGCGCGCCCCGGTGGTGTTGTAGAGCTGGATGCCGTTGCCGCGCTGGGCCGAGGGGTAGTCGCGCTTGCCGGTGATCACGTTGCCGTCGATCACCACGTCGTTGGCCTTTTCGATCCACAGGCCGAACAGGTTGTAGGTGAGATCGCAGTGCCGCACCACGGCACGGTGCGCGCCGGGCTGGATGTAGATGCCGGCGTTCTGATCCAGCAGACTGTCGCCCGAGTCGCGCACGATCAGGCCTTCGATGTGGACGTCAGGCGAGACGACGCGGATGGTGTCGCCGCGTGCTCCGCCGCTGATGGTCGGGCGGTGAATGCCACGCAGCGTGATCGGCTTGGATACGCGCAGGTTGGCTGGATAGAACCCGCGCTCGATCTCGATCACGTCGCCCGGCGCGGCGCGGTCGATCGCTTGCTGGATCGATTCGCCTGGGTGGACGCCGCGCGTGGCCGCCGCCGATGCGGTCGAGGGCAGCCACAGCGCGAAAGCGATGAACGCGGCCCATACCCGGGCCGCGGGTCGCGGCGAACGCGGCATCGTCAGACGACCACCAGATCGCCCAGCGACTTGCTCGCCAAAAAGAGCGCCGCGCCGATCAGCAGATTCTTGAATCCGACGTAGCACAGCATGTCCATCACGCTGGCCTCGCGGTAGCGGCGCCCCCACCAAGGGCCGTCTTTCACGTAGCGCTTGTGATTGAGGCGAATGAACACTTCGCACAGGCTCCAGCCGAACCACCAGCCGATGATGCCGCCGGCAGGCAGGCGCCCCGTGGCGGCCAGCAGCCACGCCACGCTCGCGCACAGGGCTAGCGACATCCCGATGGCCGACAGCACCCGGCGCTGCGCAACGCCGCTGCGGCTCCAGGGCCAGAGGTGGTCTACCAGCTCAGCCAGCAGCCAACCCGCCGCGCTTCGGGTTTCGGCGTAGGGCGGCTCGACGGGACGCGTCGGCACGGTGGGGTCGATGGACGAGATTTTCATGGCGGGTCACCGAGAAGATTCAGCGGTCGGGGCCACCGGGTGGATGGGGATGAAGTAGCCATCGCGGCCCACGGGCGTGAGCGGCTGGCCGGCGCGCTCGCGCTTCTTGCGCTCTTGCGCCAGCGGCGGGCAGGCATGGGTGTCGGTGTAGAGCACCATGCAATCGAGGCAGTGCAGGCATTCGCGGTGGTCGATGCGGCCGTGCTCGTCGATGGCTTGCGAGCCGCACCCCACCGCGCAGGCCTTGCACGAATTGCACTCCTGCTTGCGACGCAGCCCGAACCAGCGGAAGGTCGACGGCATCGCCAGCGAGGCTCCCAACGGACAGAGGTATTTGCAGTAGGGGCGCTCGGTGAGGATCGACAGCCCCAGCAGCGTGGCCACGAACAAGCCATAAGGCCAGGGGCGGTTCAGGATGCCGACCAGGAAGGTGGTCTTGAAGGGCTCGACCTCGGCCAGCATCTCGGCGCGACTCATCGAGAACAACGACACCGCGAGCAGGCCGAAGAACACGGCGTACTTGACCCACTTGAGGCGGTCATGCCAGCGGCGCGGCACCAGGAACTGGAAGCGCTTGAGCCCGACCATGCCGCCGACCTTGTAGAGCAGCTCGGACAGCGAGCCGAACGGGCACAGCCAGCCGCAGAACAGGCCGCGTCCCCACACGAACACGGTGACGATGATGAAGATCCAGAACAGGAAGATGAACGGGTCGGTGAGGAAGAGCTCCCACTGCCAGTGGAACAGCAGCGAGTGGAACCAGGTCAGCACCTGCGTGACCGAGGGCTGCGCCATCACGCCGAAGCCCACGAAGGCGATGCTCAGCACCCAGGCGCTGTACTTGAAGCTGTTGACCGGCCACTTGTTCTTGCGCGTCGAGCGGCGGGTGAGTTGGTCGCGCAGGGCGTAGACCACGGCCACTGCCACGAGCAGCACGGCGAACAGCGCGATGTAGGGGGCACGGGTCTTCCAGACCTTGACCCACGGTGCGTCGGGCTTGATTACCTCGGGGCGACCGCCTTGCAGGTAGGCGGCCGGCAGCCAGTATTCGGCATCGAAGTTGGCGAAGGTGCGGGCGCCGGTGGCGCGGTCCACCTTGTTGCCCAGGAAGTTGAACTTCCAGGGGTAGGCCGCCGAGAAGGCCTTGGAGCGGATGATGAATATCGCCGACTCGGTGAAGGCCGGCGCGCCCACGGCCTCGACGCCGTACAGGTTGAGGTAGTCGAGATCGCGGAAGGTGAAGGTGTCCATGTCCTGATGGATCTGGACGCGGTCATAGATGCCGCCGCGCACGAAGCCCGAGCCCTTGAACGACTCGCTGCCTTGTGTGCGGATCACGAACAGCGCTTGCTCGCCGGGCTTGAGTCGGCTCATCAGGTTGGCCCAGCCGTCGCGGCCCAGCACCGAGCGGCCCAGGTCGGGTGCGTTGAGCGAGCCGAACCACAGCTCGATGAACGGCGTGCCCGTGCGCGCCAGCCCCACTTGCTCGGGCTGCACCACCACGCGCTGCACGGCGCCGGTCTTGACCAGCGTGGCCCAGTCGGCCACCTCACCGCGGTCGGTGAACACGGCCGGCTTGCGCACGGTGGGGGCGATGATGCCCACTTGCCGGGCGACCGCGTTGCCAGAGGTGGTGAGCACCTGGTTTTGAGCGATCACCGTGACGGTGGCGCCCGAGATGGCGTCCACCCCCACGATGCCTTCGTTGGGGCGCGACGGGCCGACTTCGATCTTGTCCTTCACCGACTTGCCCACGTACTGGTGGTTGAAGTCGATGAGCGCTTTTTCAGGGATGCCGAGCAGCAGGATGGGCTCGGAGTGCTTGAGCACCTTCACGCCGACAAAGTGGCCGGCGGTGTCCATGCCCATCAGCGTGACCACCGGCTTGCCCGAGTAGGCGGGCGTGTCGGTGATGTCGGTGGACAGCATCACGTAGCCGAGCAGCTTCTTGCCGCCGGGCTTGGCCGGGTCGGCGCCATAAGCTTCGACGTACGGCGGCTGGCCCTTGCGTTCGGAAAAGGATGTCGCGCCAGGGAACACATCGGCGCACGGAACGCGGGCGCAGAGGTCGGGTGCCGTGGCCAAGTCGGCCGGCAAGGCAGCCTCGTAGGCGTTGGCGTGAGGCGAGCCGCCGGCATGAGCGGCCGTGTGGGCCGCGAAGCCAAGCAGCAATGCGGTAGCGGTTCTGCGAACCGCCTGGACCATCGATAGCAACTTCATCATTTGGGGGCGGTTGGCAGGCTGAGCGTGCGAACCCGGCACGCTGGCCGGATTCGCGGGTGGAGTTAGGCCTCCACGATCATACGGCTGCGCATCTCCAGGTGCAGGGCGTGGCAGAAGTTGGTGCAGTACATCCAGAACACGCCCGGCTTGTCCGCCACGAACGACACCGACTTGGTTTCCAGCGGGTTCACGATGAACTGGATGTTGTACTTCGGAATCGCGATGCCGTGGGTCAAGTCCTCAACCTTGTCGAGGTTGGTCAGGATCAGCGTGACCTCGTCGCCCTTCTTCAATTTGAACTCGCGCATCCCCAGTGCTGGCGCCTGCGAGGTCAGCTTGACCGTGACCTTCTTGCCGTTGCGGATCACGGCGCAGTCCTTGGCGTCTTTCACGGCCAGCGGCGAATCATCAAGGCTGTAGACCTGCTTGGGCTTGAGCAGATCGCGCTTGAAGATCACGAAGTCGTGCGGCTCGCCACGCACGGGGTGGTCGGCCATCAGCACCATCTTTTCGCCCGAGATGTCGATGATCTGCTCGTTCTCGGGGTGCAGCGGGCCCACGGGCAGGAAGCGGTCTTTCGAGAACTTGCAACCCGTGACCAGCCATTTGCCGTCGGCGGCCTTGGTTTCGGACTGCGAGGCGTTCAAGTGGCCCGGCTGGTATTGCACGTCAAGGCGATCGACCACGTACTTGGCGTTCTTGTCGCCCTTGTGGAAGGCAATGGCTTTGTCGATGTTCCACTTGACGATCTGGCTATCGAGGAACAGCGTGGTGTAGGCGTTGCCGCGGCCGTCGAAGGCCGTGTGCAGGGGGCCCAGGCCCACTTCGACTTCGGCCACGATGGCGTCGTCGAGCTTGGCCAGCTTGCCGTCGAACCAGTCCAGCACCTTGGTCAGCTCGATCGTGGTGGTGGTGGGCGAGAGCTTGCCGGCGCAGATGAAGTACTTGCCGTCCGGGCTGGCGTTCACGCCGTGCGGGTTCTTGGGCACGCTCACGTAGGCGGTCAGGGCCGTCTTCGGATCGGTGTTGGCGGCCTTGGTGCCGTCAACCACCGGCACCTTCGAGTCGCCGTAGGTCTTGAACTTGCCGGCCTTGACGGCCTCTTCGATGCGGGCGACGTTGAAGAAGCAGCAGGCGTCGCGCTCGGCGGACATCATGTCCTCGTAGTGCACGCCCATCTCGGTGTTGTACTGGTTGGTGGCGGCGAGCTTGCCGTCGTACGAGGTGGCCACGAGGTCGCAGTTGCCGTCGATCAGCACTTGCCAGCGCACGTCCATCGACTCGGCATCGACGCAGGTGAACAGCGAATGGTAGGCCTCGGGCTTGTCGGCGTCCTTGCCGTTGTTGGGCAGCGGGATCGAGAACTCGGCACCGCAGAACACACGCGTGGTGTAGTTGATCTTGGGGTCGACCGGATCGGCCTTATCCGGGAAGATGCCGTGAAAGCCCTGGATGTTGGGCAGCTCGGTGATCTTGTCGCACACGAAGTAGTCAAGACGCATGCGGGCGAGACGACCGTTGATCTTGTCGTTGACCCAGGCGTAGCGACCGTCGTAATTGCCGTCTTTGTAGGAGGCATGCACGTGGTGGGTGTCGCCGATGGTGTAGCGCAGCGAGCCGTCGGCCTTGGTGCCCATGACCGCCTTGGACTCGTTGGTGATGCCCCAGCCGACCAGCGCGTCCGGCACGAAGCAGGGGATGCGGTGGATTTCGCGACCCGAGGGCATGCCCAGCACGCGCACGTCACCCGTGTGACCGCCGCTCCACAGGCCGTAATAGGTGTCGAGTTCGCCCGGCTTCGGGTGCATGGCGGCTTCCGCGCCGGCATTGGCTTCAGTGTGCGCGCTCGCCGCGCTGGCAGAACCGGACGCCGCGCCCGAGGCGCTGCTGCCACCGGCTTGCTTGTCCGTGCACGCCGCCATGCCAACGCCAGCCAAACCGGCGGCGGCAGCGGTGTTCAGGAATCGGCGACGCCCCAGGCCGGTCGCCGAAGCGTCTTGAGATGTGGTTCCGTTCTTCTTTTCTTGACTCATGATTGCGTCCTCACGGTTGTGCTCGGTCATTGAAAGCCGGCGAGCCCCGATTGCTGATTGACAGATGCCGGCTGAGTGAATCCCCTAGGGCGAGTGATCTTCATCCGCAAGGATAGATGAAATCATTGACGTGCGATAAGCCTGACGAAAACCTGTTTGATTGAAATCAAGCCCCCGCGAAAGGGCGGGTGAGAGGTACTTCTTGAACTGCTTCATGTTTTGAGGCGCGACGCGTTCATAGAATCCTCTGTTCTGCAAATTTGAGGAATCCGCTTCATGAAACACGCATCCGCTGCTCTGCTGCTGAGCCTGCTGGCCCTGGTGGCTTGCAGCCCGAAAGAATCTGCCGCTCCGGCCGCTTCGGCGCCGGCATCTCAGGCCGCTGAAACGCCTGCCGCGACTCCGGCCGCCGCCGCATCGGCTGGCGCCTCGACGAGCGCTCCGGCCGAGGCCACTGCAGCGGCCGGCGGCGAAAACGAAGTTGGCAAGAAGGCTTTCAACAAGACGTGCTCGATGTGCCACGCGTCGGGTGCGGGTGGTGCACCCAAATTCGGTAGCAAGGAAGAGTGGGGCCCGCGCATCGCTCAGGGCAAGGACACGCTCTACAAGCATGCGCTCGAAGGCTTCACTGGCGCCAAGGGCATGATGCCGCCGCGTGGTGGCTCGACCATGACCGACGACGAAGTGAAGGCCGCTGTCGACTACATGGCCGACAAGGCTCGTTGATCGTGTTGCCTCGCGGGCGAGGCCTTCGCGTGTTGCGGGGCTTTGCCTTCGGCTGGTCGGCCGTGCTGGCCGGCTGGTTGGCATGCAGCTCGTCGCTCGCCGCCGAGCTGCATGAAACCCGCCCCTTGATGGGCACGGTGGTCGAGATCACCGTTGAAGACGACGCGGCTTCGGCTAACCCCCGTCTGCGCCCCGCGCTCGAGGCGGCGTACCAAGAGATGGTCCGCTTGTCGGACATGATGAATCACTACAGCCCGACCAGCGTGGTGAGCGCCATCAACGTGGCTGCCGGCATCCAGCCGGTGCCCGTGCCCCCCGAATTGATGCGTGTGTTGCAGATGGCCCAGGGCGTGTCCGAGCGCAGCCATGGCGCGTTCGACATCACCGTCGGCTCGTTGCGCGGCTGGCGCTTCAACTCGGCGCAACCGGCCATGCCTTCGCCCGATCAAATCGCGGCGCAGTTGCCGCTGGTCAACTATCGAGCCGTGAAGCTCGACGAGCGCGCCGGCACCGCATTCTTGCAACGCCAGGGCATGCGTATCGACCTCGGCGGCATTGCCAAGCTGGTGATCCTCGATGCCGGCATCCAAGCGCTCAAGCGGCACGGCGTGAGCAACGCCATGATCAACGGCGGCGGTGACGTGGCCGTGTCCGGGTTGTCGCGTGGTCGCCCGTGGCGGGTGGGGGTGCGCGATCCGCGTCAACCTGATCGCCTGCTCGGCGTGCTGGCAGTGACGCGTGGCCTCGTGGCGTCGTCGGGTGACTACGAGCGCTATTTCGAGCGTGACGGACGGCGCTACCACCACATCCTCGACCCGCAGACCGGCTACCCGACTCAGGGGCCGCATGGCGTGACGCTGGTGGCGGACGACGTGAGGCGGCTCAACGGTCTGGGCGCGGCCATCATGGTGATGGGAGCGAGCGAGGGTCGCCGGCTCATCGAGCGCACGCCGGGGCTCGACGGTTTGATCGTGTACCGCGACGGTTCGGTCTGGCAGACGCCCGGCATGGCACGTCGCCTGCAGGCCGGGGCGGGCGACGCGCCGACGCACTGACGCTGGACGAACGGCACGCGCTTCCTTGCGCGTCGTCAAATCCATGGTGCAAGCAGGTGGCCAAACTCCGGCGCACCGCTCGGAGCAGGGCTCCGGGCGATTTGTTTCAGCAAGGACACCTCCCCACATGAACGCGATGTCTCGGCCCGTGCGGCCCGATCTGGTGTGTCCGGCGGGCTCGCTGCGGGCCCTGCAGCTGGCCATCGATGCCGGCGCCGATGCCGTCTACATGGGCTTGAAGAACGCCACCAACGCGCGCAACTTCGCCGGCTTGAACTTCGATCTCGACCAGGCTCGCCAAGGCGTGCGCTATGCCCACGAGCGTGGTCGTCAGGTGCTGATGGCGCTCAACACCTACGCGCAGGCCGCCGAGCCGCAGCGCTGGCGCGAGGCGGTGGACGTGGCGGCCGATATCGGCGCCGACGCCCTGATCTTGGCCGACCCCGGCGTGATGGCCTACGCGCGCCAGCGTTACCCGAATCTGCGCCTGCATCTGTCGGTGCAGGCCTCGGCCACCAACTACGAAGCCATCGAGTTCTACCGCGAGCGCTACGGCATTCAGCGAGCGGTGCTGCCGCGTGTGCTCACGCTCTCGCAGGTGGCGCACGTGATCCGCAACACGCCGGTCGAGATCGAGGTGTTCGGCTTCGGCAGCCTGTGCGTGATGGTGGAAGGGCGCTGCACGCTGTCGTCCTACGCCACGGGGCAGTCGCCCAACAACTCGGGCGTGTGCTCGCCGCCCTCGGCCGTGCGCTGGGACAACGTGGGCGACGATGTCGAAGCCCGACTCGGCGGCATCCTGATCGACCGCTTCACCCCCGACGAGCCGCGCGGCTACCCGACCTTGTGCAAGGGGCGCTTCGAGGTCGGTGGCACGGTCGACTACGCGATCGAGGAGCCGACCAGCCTGAACACCTTGTCGGTGCTGCCCGATCTCATCAAGGCCGGCGTGCGCGCCATCAAGATCGAAGGCCGACAACGCAGCGCGGCCTACGTGGAGCAGGTGACGCGCACCTGGCGCCAGGCCATCGACGCGTGCATGGCGCAGCCCGAGCGCTACACCGTGCAGCCGAGCTGGACGGCGGCGTTGGGGCGCCTGGCCGAGGGGCAGCAGCACACGCTGGGCGCGCTGTCGCGGCCCTGGCAATGAGAGGGGTCTGGACGACATGACGGCAAAATTTGAATTGAGCGTGGGGCCGGTGCAGTACTACTGGTCGCGGCCCACCCTGACGGCCTTTTATGCCGACGTGGCCGACTCGCCCGCCCGCACCGTGTGCCTGGGCGAGGTGGTGTGCTCGCGTCGCCACGAGATGAAGCCCGAAGACTGGCTCGACCTGGCCCGCGACCTGAAACAGGCCGGCAAGGAGGTGGTGATCGGCACGCAAGCCCTGATCGAGACCGAGGCCGAGCTGCGCGCGCTGCGTCGCTGGACGGAGCAGGGCGACTACCTGCTCGAAGCCAACGACACGGCGGCGGTGCGCCTGCTGGCGGGCCACGCGCCGTGGGTGATCGGCTTGCACGTCAACGTCTACAACGCGCCGGCGCTGGCCGAATACGCGGCGCTGGGCGCCACGCGCTGGGTGCCGCCGGTCGAGCTGCCGCTGATCGACGTGGGGCGCGTCAACCCGCCGGGCGGGGCCACGCCTTCGCCGGTGCAGACCGAGGTGTTCGCCTTCGGCCGCATGCCGCTGGCACTGTCGGCGCGCTGCTTCACGGCGCGTCACCATCGTGTGCAGAAAGACAGCTGCGGCTTTCTGTGCCTCGACGACCCGGATGGCCTGGCGCTGCACACCCGCGAGGGCGAAGACTTCCTGGCGCTCAACGGCATCCAGACCCAATCGGGCTCGGTGCAATGCCTGCTCGGCGAGGGCCGCGCGCTGCGCGAGGCTGGGGTGACGCGCTTGCGCCTGTCGCCCACGTCGCGCGATTTCATGCCGGTGCTGCAGGCCTTCGACGCGGTGTTCAACCACGGGGCCGATGCCACCGCTGCCCTGGCCGAGCTGCGCGCGCTGCGCCTGCCCGGCCCCTTGTCCAACGGCTACGCCCGCGCACGCCACGCGGGCCGCGAATGGGTGACCTCATGATCGATTCGAAGCAACTCAAGCAAGGTTTGCAGCAGCCCAAGCAGCTGTTGCGCAACGTGATTCGCCGCCTGCCGGTGTGGCCGCCCTCGATGGTGGCGGCGCAGGCGCTCAACCGCTTGTGGTGGCCGCGCGTGGACCGCGCCACGCAGCGCGAGCTGTCGGGTCGCGTGGTCGAGCTGGTGGTGGACGACCTCGGCATCACCTGTCGCCTCATTGCTCAGCCCGGCGGCTTGTCGCCCGCCACGTCCAGCCAGCCGACGGCCTTGCGTCTGCGCGCCACCGCCGAGGTCTACTGGCGCTTGCTGCAAGGTCGCGACGATCCGGACACGCTGTTCTTTGACCGTTTGATGGTCATGGAAGGCGATACCGAGTATGGTTTGCTGCTCAAGAACACTCTCGACGCCGTGGGCCCTCCGCAATGGCCGGGTCGCGCGGCCAAGCACGCTCCTCATGCCAGCCGATAAGACCGTCGCGCCGCGTCCAGCCTCTTCGCCCGCTCCTGATTCCGCCGCCGCTCTGGCACCCGCGCCGTGGCGCTGGGTTGTCTTGTTGAATGCGCCGCATCGGCTGGCCTTTTTTTCGGCCGCCGTGGTGATGACGCTGTCGGCCGCGTGGTGGTGGGTCGAGATCTTCAGCCGACTCCCCGCCGGCCCGCTGGCGCATGCCGGCCTGACGCTGGGCGCCGCCGTGCCGGCCACCTTCGTGCATGCCCTCGTGATGAGCCTGGGCTTCATGCCCTTGTTCTTCTGCGGCTTCTTGTTCACCGCCGGCCCCAAGTGGTTGCAGATGCCCGAGGTCGCGGCGTCCGCCATCGCGCGTCCGGTCGCGGTCATGGTGCTGGGCTGGGCGGGGTGGCTGATCGGCGCGCACGTCGGGCATCTGCTGGCGGCGGCCGGGCTCGTCTTGGTGGTGGGCGGCTGGGCGCGCTTGACGGTGCGCTTCATCGATCTCGTGCGGCGCAGTCCGGCTCGCGACCGCCTGCATGCCTCGGTGATCGCCGTGGCGTGCGTGGTGGGCGTGGCGGTGCTCGCGTCGGCGGCTGTCGGTGCGCTGGCGCAGCACTGGGCTGCGGTGCGATTGGCCGCCTTGCTGGGCTTGTGGTGGTTCGTCGTGCCGGTGTACGTCACGGTGGCGCATCGGATGATTCCGTTCTTCACCGCCTCGGCGCTGCCGGTGCTCGACGCGTGGCGCCCCAATTGGTTGCTGTGGACGCTGCTGGCCGCGGTGGGCTTGCAAGGCGGGTGGGTGCTGACCGACGCGCTCGCGTGGCAAAGCCCGGGGCTGAACGGCGCACGCGTGTTCAGCTCAGGCGTGTTCGGCCTGCTGGTGCTGGCATTGGCGGTGCGCTGGGGCCTGGTGCAGAGCCTGCGCATCCGCCTGCTGGCGATGCTGCATCTGGGTTTTGTCTGGCTGGGCGTGGCGTTGCTGCTTGATGCCGTGGCCGTGGCGTGCGAATCCATCAGCGGCGTGACCTTGAATCTGTTGCCCCTGCATGCCCTGACCATGGGTTTTCTGGGCAGCGTGCTGATCGCCATGGTCACGCGCGTGAGCTGCGGGCACGGCGGTCGGCCCCTGGCGGCGGACAACCTCGTCTGGGGGCTGTTCTGGACCCTGCAGGGCGCGGTGGTGCTGCGCCTGGTCGGAGCAATCTGGGCGGCCCAGGCGCCAGTGATCTTGCTGGCCGCCGCGTCGGTCTGGCTGATCGCGGTGGGCGGTTGGGCCGTGCGCTACGGGCGCTGGTACGGCCGCCCGCGCCTGGACGGCCGCCCTGGTTGATGGGACGTGTGAGCGGAGTCAGGCCAGGCGCACGGCGCGGCCTGAGCGGTCGAACGGAATGAACGCGCCGATCTGGCCGCTCTTGACCGATTCGACCATGCTCTGCAAAGGCGCTTGCGCGTCGTTGCTCGACGGTGCCTGCGTGGCGCTGCCCGATAGCGCGGCCACGAAGACGATCGCCCACGGGTGACCGAACTGATCGGCTTCGGCGACGAGCGCGGTGAAGCTGATCAATTCGTCAGGGGTTTTGTCCACGCACATCAGCGGCGCCAGTTCGCCGCCGTGTCCGGCATCGAAGGCTGCGCGCTGCTCGGGGGTGGCATCGGCGGGCAAGGACGCGCCGGCAAAAACCAGCAACAGGCGCTGGGCGGTGGGTTGCTGGCGCGCGGCCAGCAGCAGGTCGTCGAACGAAGAGATGTTCATGGCGGTATCCAGGCTGATTCGGCCAGTCGGGCAGCCGAGTGGCGCCCAGTGTAGGGCGCCCGCTGGCACGTCGCACTAGTTCGTGCGACGTATTGTTCTGGCGCAAGTGGGGCTTTAGCATAAAGATGTATCCTTGATAAATCTTTAAACGGATTCGCATCATGCATCACCCTCACGTTCACACCTCGCCCGACGCGCTCTATCCATTCGATGCCCGCGGCATTGCCAAGCGCTTCCGCCACGCGGCCATCTTCGGCGCGCTCGATACGCTCAACGCCGGCGAGACCATGCGCTTTTGCAACGACCACGATCCGCTGCCGCTGCTCGCTCAGCTCGAAGCGCGTTACGGCAACCGCGTGCGTATTGAATATCGCCAGCGCGAGCCGGGTGCGATCGTGATCGATTTCATCGTGCAGTGATGCGATGAACGCGTCGATCTTCCCGCCGTTTTTTGATCAGGTTCCCGGCATCCGCCTGCGTGACCCGCTGGCCGCGTTCTTGGGCGCCGCCGAGGGCGGGGTGCTCGACTATCGCTACGCCGATGCCGTGCGTCTGGCCGGTCATTCTTGCCCCACGGTGGCCAGTGCCTATTGGCTGTGCGCGCGCAGCCTGAACGCGCTCTACCCGGATGCCATGCCGGTGCGCGGCCGGATCGAGGTGGCGCTGCGCGACCCGATCGAGTCGGGCACGATGGGGGTGGTGGCGGGCGTGGTCGGGCTCATCACCGGGGCGTCTGGCTCCGGGGGTTTCAAGGGTATCGGCGGGCAGTTCGTGCGTCGTGATCTGCTCGCGTTCAACGAGCCCATTGCCACCGAATTGCGCTTCACCCGGGCCGATACCGGCGCGACGGTGTGTGCCCAGGCGCATCTCAAGCGCGTGCCGGCCGACCCGCGCATGGCGCCACTGATGCAGCGTTGCCTGCACGGCGAGGCCTCGGCCGACGACCACGCCGAGTTCGCCGACCTGTGGCAAGGCCGCGTGCGCCGCATCCTGATCGACCATGCCTTCGACGACGACGTGTTCGAGATCGATCTTGTCTAACCGCGCAAAGCTGCTTCGCACCCGATGACTGCCGTGCTTACTTCACCAGCCGCCGCTCCCGCCCCTGCTGTCACGCCTGCCGCATCGAACGCGGTCGGCTCGGCGCAGCCACGTTTGATCGGCGACCTGGTGATCTGGCTGGTCATCCTGGCCGAACTGCTGACCTTCGGCATCCTGTTCCTGGCCTACTCGGTGACGCGGGCGCGGCACCTGGCCGTGTTCACCGAATCGCAACGCACGCTCGATCTGCACACCGGGGTGGTCAACACGCTGCTGCTCATCACGGGTAGCTGGTGCGTGGCGCGGGCCGTGCATGCGGTGCGGGGCGATGCCAGCCGGGCGGGCGCGGGCTGGTTGGTCGGGGCCCTGCTGTGCGGCGGCGGCTTTCTGGGCCTGAAGTTGAGCGAGTACGCGGCCAAGCTGCACGCGGGCATCGATCTGTCGACCAACGACTTCTACATGCTGTACTTCATGCTCACCGGCTTTCACTTCCTGCATGTGCTGGTGGGCATGATCCTGCTGACGATCCTGCTCGTTCACACGCTGCGCGGCCGCTATGGGCGCGACAACTGCCACGCCCTCGAAACGGGCGCCGCGTTCTGGCACATGGTCGACCTGCTGTGGATCGTGCTGTTCCCGCTGGTCTACGTGATGCGTTGATGGTCACGAGGTTGATGATGTCATCTCACACTGCTGCTCACCCGACGTCCTGGCGTCTCAACCTGATCTGGCTGGCCCTGGTGGCGGCCACGCTGGTGACGTTCTGGCTGGGCGAGAGCGGGCTGTCGAGCCGCGCGGGTGTGACGGCGGTGCTCGTGATGTTCGGCCTCTCGCTCGTCAAGGGCCTGATGGTGATCCTCGATTTCATGGAGCTGCGCCGCGCGCCCTGGCTGTGGCCGGCCTTGATGATCGGCTGGCTGGTCGTGGTGATCGGCTTCATCGTGAGCGCCTACGCCGTGGCGCGGGCGGTCGGCGCTTGAGCGCGACCACGCTGGACGCCGCGGGCGCCGTGGCGGGGGGCGACTGGCCCGAACCGCCGCGACGCTTCCCCTTGCGGCCGGGCTTCACCGGCATGTGGGTCGGCATCTCGCTCGAATTCTTCGAGTTCGCGGTGTTCTTCGCGGTGTACTTCACCACCCGGGCGTTGAATCCGCAAGCCTTTCACGAAGGCGCGCAGCGGCTGTGGGCCACGGCGGGGTTGGGCATCACGATGGTGATGGTGACCAGCGGCTACTTCCTGACCCGCACGGTCGATGCCGTGCGGCGCGGGCAGCAGGCGGCGGCGCGGCGCTGGATCGTCGCGGCGCTGGTCACGGCGCTGGGCTACCCGTTGCTCAAGTTCTTCGAGGTGGGCTGGAACCAGGCGCATGGCCTGCGGGCGCATGCCGACGTCTTCGTCACCGTCTACTACTACCTCACCATCAACCACCTCGTGCATGCCTCGTGGGGCATCATGGGCATGGCCTGGGTGACCGCGCGGCTCTTCATGGGCACCTACCGAGCCGACGACCTGCGCGGCCTCGAAACCCTGGCCGTCTACTGGCACGCCACCGACATCGTCTGGCTGATGCTGTTCACCTTCTTCTACGCCTTCACGGGCTGAGGCCATGCAAGACCACCCCACACCGCACGCTCCCGCACCGGCTCGGTCGAGCGGCCGCCCGGGGGTGTCGGCCTTGACGCTGACCTGGATCGCGCTCGTGGCCCTGGCCGGCGTGAGCCTGCTGCTCGCGCACGGCAGCCACGCGCATGCCTGGTTGGGCTGGGGCGTGGCGCTGGTGGCCTGGGTCAAGGGGCGCTTGGTGGCCACGCAGTTTCTCGAGGTGCAGCACGCCGGCCCGGTGTTCCGCCGCATCGTGGCGGTGTTCACGGCGCTCGCGCCGCTGGGCCTGATGGTGATGACCTACCTGGGGCGCTGAAGCGCGCCCTTCTCGTCAACCGCCAGCGCAGCGGCATTGGCCGGTGCCGCCGCAACCGCCTGGGGCTTGACTCGCGCGCGGTTGGGCGCGCAGGCGGTTCATCGATTGCACCTGGGTGCGCAACTCGCCCAGCAGGGCGTCGGCTTGGGCCGAGTCGAAGTCGGCGCGATAGGTTTTCTTGACGCCATCGGCGTCGAGCTGCCGGTGCACGGTCGGCACGATCTGGTGCTGGGCCAGCGAGGCGCGCACGCAAGCCAGCGCGCAGCCGTCAATCGCCAGGATGGGCCGGCCGGACGCCACCGCGCGTTGCGCCTTGCGCAGCAGGCTGGGCACGTGCCCGCCGATGCCCGCGATGCACGACATCTCGGCGCTGCCCTCGCGATCCAGGCGCACCGCCAGGTGATTCGCCAGTTGCGCGGCGCTCGAGCAACCCGAGCACGAGTAGACCAGGGTGAGCTCGTCGCGATCGGGCGCGGCAGCGGGGGACGATGAGGCGGTTTGGTTCATGGCGTGCTCCAGGGAAATCGAATGAGGCAGGAATGCGGCGGGGCGTTCGTCAGTGACGAGCGGGGCGGGGCGTATTGTGGCGGCGTCGCCATGACCAGGCAGCGCTCGCCATCGTGAGCGCGAACAGGACGATTGCCGCGGCGTTCAGGGCGGCCCCTCGCATGCGGCAGTCGGGCAACCAGGCGCCACCCAGCAGTCGCACCAGCAGCGATGCGTGCAACAGCGCCAGCGGCACGTAAAAGCGGCGATCGAAATGCACCTTGATGCCCGCCACGGCCGGCAGGATCACCGGCGCGTGGCCCATCACCATGCTGACGATGAAGCCCAGTCCGAGCGCGTGCAGCGCGGCGTCGCGGGCAGGCGCACCGAAGGTGTAGGCGACCCAGCTCACGCCGGCCACCGCGAGCCAGGCGTAGCCGCCGAGCAGACAGACCGCCATGTAGCGACTCAGCCCGGTGGCGCGCACGGTGTGGCGGGCGATATCGAACACGCCCAACCACAACGCCAGGGCGAGCAGCCCCGCGCCGAACAGCGTGCCGCCCCACGCCGACGCCACCGGCGCCGCGCCCAGCGCCACGCCGCACAGCAGGATCGACACCGCCGCGACCAGCAGCGGTTGCGCCGCAGCTTGCCGACGCATCAGGCGCGACATCTCCAGCCGCTCCGCCGCGATGGTGAGCACCAGAAAGGCGAACCAGGCGGCGATGCCGGTGTCACCCAGGCCCCGGTAAGCCACGTGCAGGTTGCCGCCCAGCCAGACCAGCGCCGCCACCAGCAGCAACACGGTGTGCGGCGCGGCCTGCTTGCGCACGATCTGCACGTTGACCAGCGCGAAAACCGCGGCGGCCAGCACGAACAGCGCGGCGCTCGCCGCAGTCTGCCCGACGAGAATGAGCGCGCCGCCCAGGCCCGAGACGAACGGGGCGACGAAGGCCCAGCGGGCGCGCAGTGCCACCGCGCGCTCCACGCCGATCACGGTGCCCAGAAAGCCGCAGATCATCAAGGCTGCGTGCCACCCCACGGCGCGCCCGGGCCACGCGCCAGCGCCCAGCGCGGGCAGGGCCACGCCCGCGCGCAGCAGCCCGCCGAGCAAGCCACTGAGCAGGCTGGCGGCCACCAGGGCCATCAGCGCCGGCTTGGCCAGACGCACCCAGCCTGCGGCGCGTCGGCGCTCCGCGCCAAGCGACGGGCGCGACGGGGCGGGCGATGGGCGGTGGAGCATGCTCGGGCGCATGGGGTGTCCGTGCGGCGACCTACCAGCGCATGAAGCGTTGCGCCGACTCGCTCATGCGCTGGGGCGTCCAGGGGGGCTCCCAGCAGAGCTCGATGGCGATGTCCATCTCGATGGGCAGCACCCGTTCCAGCTCGGCGTAGACGTCGTCCAGGATCACGTCGGTGACGGGGCAGGCGGCCGACGTCATCGTCATCAGCACATGCGCCTTCTCGGGCTCGACGGTGATGCGGTACACCAGACCCACGTCGAGAATCGACAGCGCCACTTCGGGGTCCACCACGCGGCGCAGGGCCTCGGTGATGGGCGCGCGCCACGCCTCGTCGCCGCTGTAATCGAACAGCGCGTCCGAGGTCGGTTCAGGGCTCGTGCTCATGCCGGTCTCCCGCGAGGCATTTAAAGATCTATCCAATATACATCTATTGGAGTCTCGGCGGGGGCGGCTCAGCGGGTTGTCAGCGTGCCTTCTTGCCCTGGATCAAGCAATTTGCGTGGAGTTGCGCCGCTCAGCGCAAGGTGAGTTCGACGCCGGAGTCGCGCAGTTGCTGCAGCAGCGTCGGTGGCGGGGCGTGCCAGTCGCTTGCCAGATCGGCGTGTTCGTCGTGGGCCGGGCGAAAGTTCTGCAGCACCCAGCGCGACACGCCGGCGTCGGTCAGCATGGCGGCCAGCGACAGCAGGTGGTTGTCGCTGTGCAGGCGGGGGTGATAGGTGGTGCGGATCTCGAAGTCGAGCCCGTCCTCGCGGGCGGCTTGCAGCACCGCCTGAAAACTGCGCCATGCCGGCTGGCTACTGCGTTGAACCGCGGTAACGCTGTCGTAATCATCAAAAGTGGTTTTGAGATCAAAGCCCACCCAATCGACGAGCGGCAGCACCTCGGCGAGCCGATCGGGGTAGATGCCGGCGGTGTGCAGCCCCACCTTGAAGCCGAGGGCGCGCACCTCGCGCATCGCGTCGGGCAGAGCGGGGTCGAGCGTGGGCTCGCCGCCGCTGAACACCACGCCGTCGAGCAGACCCTGGCGCCGCTCAAGGGTTTGCAGCACCTGGGGCCACTCGGTTGCAGACGCGGCATCGCGCGGCTGCAAACCGATGTTGTGGCAATAGTGGCAGCGCCATGGGCAGCCTTGCACGAAGACCACGGCGGCCAGCGCGTCGGGCCAATCCGTCGTGCTCAGCGGCGAGAAGCCGCCAACGGTGAGCCGGGCTGCCATGGGGGCCTCAGGGCGGATCAGGCCAGCTCGGGGGTGGCCACTTCGGTGCGGCTCGGGGTGCCTGGCGCGGCGCGGCCCGGTTCGCAGAAATACACCCGCTCGGCGAATTCGCCCTTCTTGCCGGTGTTGAACGAGGCCACCGGGCGGTGGTAGCCCATCACGCGGGTCCAGATTTCGCAGCGCTGGCGCTCGTGGTCGGCCAGCACGGGGTGGGCGGCGGTGTTGAAGCGGGTCATCGTGTCTCTCCTTTTGGGGTTGTGGACAAAGAAACAGGGGGCGGTATGAAACGGGGCAATGGAGGGAGATCGGTTGTCGTTATCGGCTCGAAATTCAATGGCCCGGGCAGCACGATTGCGGCTCGGCGCGCTTGCGTGCCACCGCCAGTTCATCGCACTGCGGGCAGAACTCGTGCTCGCCGGCCAGATAGCCGTGCGTCGGGCAGATCGAGAACGTGGGCGTGATCGTGATGTAGGGCAGACGAAAGCGAGTGAGCGCGCGACGCACCAGCTCTTTGCAGGCCGTGGCCGACGACACCCGCTCGCCCAGATACAGGTGCAGCACGGTGCCGCCGGTGTATTTGGATTGCAGCGCCTCCTGGCGCTCGAGCGCCTCGAACGGGTCGTCGCAAAAGCCCACCGGCAGCTGCGACGAGTTGGTGTAGTAGGGCATGTCGGCCGGGCCGGCTTGCAGGATGTCGGCAAAGCGCTTGCGGTCTTCTTTGGCGAAGCGGTAGGTGGTGCCTTCGGCGGGGGTGGCTTCGAGGTTGTAGAGGTGGCCGGTTTCTTCTTGGAAGGCCGTGATGCGGGCGCGGATGTGATCCAGGAAACGCAGGGCAAACGCCACGCCCCACGCGGTGGTGATGTCTTCGGCGTCGTCGGTGAAGTTGCGGATCATCTCGTTGATGCCGTTCACGCCCAGCGTCGAGAAGTGATTGCGCAGCGTGCCCAGATAGCGCTTGGTGTACGGAAAGAGCCCCGCGTCCATGTGCTGCTGGATCACCTTGCGCTTGATTTCGAGGCTGTTCTTGCCGAGTTCGAGCAGCTCGTCGGTGCGCGCCAGCAGCGCGGCCTCGTCGCCCTTGTAGAGATAGCCCAGCCGCGCGCAGTTGAGCGTGACCACGCCGAGCGAGCCGGTCTGCTCGGCCGAGCCGAACAAGCCGTTGCCGCGCTTGAGCAGCTCGCGCAGATCGAGCTGCAGGCGGCAGCACATCGAGCGCACCATGTTGGGCTGCAGATCGGAGTTCAAGAAGTTCTGGAAGTAGGGCAGGCCGTACTTGGCCGTCATCTCGAAGAGCCGCTCGGTGTTGGGGTGATCCCAGGCGAAATCCTTGGTGATGTTGTAGGTGGGGATCGGGAAGGTGAACGCGCGGCCCTTGGCGTCGCCGGCCATCATCACCTCGATGTAGGCGCGGTTGATCATGTCCATCTCGGCCTGCAGATCGCCGTAGGCAAACGGCATCTCGACGCCGCCGATCACCGGCACCTGCTCGCGCAGATCCTCGGGGCAGACCCAATCGAACGTGAGATTGGTAAAGGGCGTCTGCGTGCCCCAGCGCGAAGGCACGTTGAGGTTGTAGACCAGCTCTTGCATGCACTGGCGCACCTCGTCGTAACCCAGGTTGTCCTTGCGGATGAACGGAGCCAGATAGGTATCGAACGAGCTGAACGCCTGCGCGCCGGCCCACTCGTTTTGCAGCGTCCCCAGGAAGTTGACGATCTGCCCCACCGCGCTCGACAGGTGCTTGGCCGGACCGGCCTCGACCTTGCCCGGCACGCCGTTGAGCCCCTCGTGCAGCAGCGTGCGCAGCGACCAGCCGGCGCAATAGCCGCTGAGCATGTCGAGATCGTGGATATGCACGTCGGCCTCGCGGTGCGCGTGGCCGATCTCGCGCGGGTAGACGTGCGTGAGCCAGTAGTTGGCCACCACCTTGCCCGACACGTTGAGGATCAGGCCGCCCAGCGAGTAGCCCTGGTTGGCGTTGGCGTTGACGCGCCAGTCCTGCTGGCTCAGGTATTCGTTGACCGAGCGCTCGACGTCGACGGCGCAGGCCTTGTCGGCGCGCAACTGGCTGCGCTGCTCGCGGTAGACGATGTAGGCGCGGGCGGTGTCGAAGTGGCCGCCCTCGATCAGGGTGCGCTCGACCTGATCCTGCACCTGCTCGACGGTGGGCACGCGGCGCTGCAGCGCCCGGCACACCAGCTCGGCCAGCGCTTGGGCGCGCGACGCATCGAATTCGCCCGTGGCCTGACCGGCGCAGGCGATGGCGTGGGTGATCTTGTCGAGATGAAAGCTGGCGGTGGCGCCGTTGCGCTTGATAACGGCAACCGGGCGCTGATCGGCAGCGGCAAGGGGCGTGGCGGGCATGCGGGTCTCCTACTGTATTTAGCGTTTTTTATGGATCGAAAACGCTAGCGGTAGTGTCTGGAGCCCGAATAGCCTTACTGTTGACCCTCGTCAAGCAAACCGATGGTAGGTGTCTGCGGATTAACGATGAGAGGCCGCCGGAGGCTCCGCTGCTTCATGTGGATCAAGTCTGCGATTGCTTGTCGCGCGCGGGCCGGTGGCCCATCGGGGGTCAAGGCAGCGAAGCGCGTGCGCGGCGGCTGGCGGGGGGCATGACGACGCAGGTCTGGCGTCGCGGCAGCAAGTCGGCCAGCGTGTGCGCGCCGAGGTGGGACATGAATGCCTCGATCGCGCCGCCGAGCAAGGTGGTGAGCTCGCAGCGATTGGTCAGCACGCAGGTGTTGCCGGTCGAGAAGCACTCGACAAGATTGAAGTCGGGCTCGATGCTTCGCACCACCTCGCCCACATTGATCTCGGCCGGCGCGCGGGCCAGCCGCATGCCGCCGCCCTTGCCGCGCACGGTTTCGATCCAGCCGTGCAGACCGAGCTGGTGCGTGACCTTCATCAGGTGCGCCTCGGAGATGCCGTAGGCTTGCGCGATCTCGCTGATGGTGCACAGCCGATCCGGGTGCTGCCCGACGTACATCAGCAATCGCAGCGAGTAGTCGGTCATGGTGGTCAGGCGCATGATGATCGGCGGAGCCCCGGTGTAAGCATAAGATTCATGGAAATGGTATCTTATGAAACCAACCCGACACCACCGTGGTGATCGGGCATCGTCTTTTTCAGTCGCGTCTTTGCCGTGAGTCAAGCCCCCCGCCCGCCCATCATCCCGATCCAGCCGGTGCCTGCCGACGTCACCTCGGTCTCGCTATACGAAAAGCACGCCAAGATCTATCCGCGCACGGTCAAGGGCTGGTTCGCCAACTGGCGCTGGGTGATGGTGTGGCTGACGCAGCTCGTGTTCTACGGCCTGCCGTGGCTGCAGTGGAACGGCCGCCAGGCCATGCTGTTCGACCTGGACACGCGCCGCTTCTACATCTTCGGCCTGGTGCTGTACCCGCAAGATTTCATCTACCTCACCGTGCTGCTGGTGATCTCGGCGCTGGCGCTGTTCTTCTTCACCGCGGTGGCCGGGCGCTTGTGGTGCGGCTACGCCTGCCCGCAGACGGTCTACACCGAGATGTTCATGTGGGTCGAGCGCAAGATCGAGGGCGACCGCCTCGCGCGCATGCGGCTCGATCAGGCGCCGTGGTCGATCAACAAGTTGTGGCGCAAGTCGGCCAAGCAGACCGCGTGGGTCGCCATCGGCCTCGTCACCGGCTTCAGCTTCGTCGGCTACTTCACGCCGATCCGCACGCTGGCGGCCGAGCTGGGCACGTTCAACTTGTCGGCCTGGGAATGGTTCTGGGTGCTGTTCTACGGCTTCGCCACCTACGGCAACGCCGGCTATCTGCGCGAGCAGATGTGCAAGTACATGTGCCCTTAC
>NZ_JAYSBZ010000024.1:0-43553 GCF_041915145.1 Aquabacterium sp.
ATTGCCATGAAAATCAGCGCGCGTCCCGCTGACGATCAGGTGACACCTGACGCGGCTGCCGATAATCAAAACCATCGATCAAAACCGGAGACCCTCCCATGAGCCAGGACCCATCCTCGACCGACCCCCTCAGCGCCGCCTGGAATCTCGGCAAGCTGATGCCCGGCTTCGGCTTCATCGAGCAATGGACCAAGGGGGCCAGCGCCGCGATGCCGTCCATGGGGCAGTGGGTGGCGCCCACGCTCGACCCGGCCGAGCTCGACAAGCGCATTCAAGACCTGCGCACCGTGCAGTTCTGGCTGGAGCAGAACGCCCGCATGATCTCGATGACCATCCAGGCGCTCGAAGTGCAGCGCATGACGCTCGACACGCTCAAGGGCATGAACGTGCCGGTCGATGCCTTGCGCGAATCGCTCAAGGTGGACACGCCGCAGGAGGCGGCGCCTGCCGATGCTGGCGAACCGGCCGGATCGGGCGGCGCCATCGACCCGATGCGCTGGTGGGGCTCGCTGACCAAGCAGTTCACCGACCTCGCCGCCAGCACCATGCAGGACGCGCTCAAGGCCGATGTGTCCGCCGCGCAGCACGCCGGCGGCAAGGCCGCCTCCGCCGCCAAGCCGGCGCGCAAGACCGGCGCGGCGTCGGCCACCAAGAAGACCGCCGCGCGCGGCAAGGCGGCCGAGGCCTCGCGCCAGTCCGGCACGCGCACCCGGCCGGCTGGCTCGCGACCGGCCCGCGATACCTCGGCTGAAGACTGACCGGATGGCGCTGTTCCTGCAGGCGCATGCCACGCACCCCGATTGGCGCATGGCGCTGGGCCTGAGTCTGGCGCAGCTGCATGCCCAGAGCGATGCGTGGGCGGCGCGGGCCGCGGCCGGTGGCGCCGAGCTGGAGCCGTTCACGCTGGGCTGGTGCTACGTCACCGACCACTACGCCGGGCACGGCGAGGCCATCGTGGCCGAGCTGCACGAGCGGGTGCCGGGGGTGTCGTGGGTGGGGGCCGTGGGGGCGGGGGTGTCGGCTTGCGGGGTCGAGTACCTCGACGAACCCGCGCTGGTCCTGATGCTCTCGACCCTGCCGCGCGGGCACTTTCGCATTTTCTCGGGCCGTCAGGCCTGGCCCGCGCCCGGCTCGGGTTTCGTGGCCCACACGGCGCTCGTGCATGCCGACGGCCACACGCCCGATCTGGGCGAGCTGCTGCCCGAGCTGGCCGAGCGCACCACCACGGGCTATCTGTTTGGCGGTCTGGCGGTATCGCGCGCGCCGTCGCTGCAGGCCTGGCATCTGGCGGACGCGGTGTTCAGCGGCGGGCTGTCGGGCGTGGCGTTCGATGCCGAGGTGGACGTGGTGTCGCGCGTCACCCAGGGCTGCCAGCCCATCGGGCCGGCGCGCGTCATCACGGAATGCGAGGGCAACCTCGTCATCAGCCTCGACGGCGAGCCCGCGCTCGATTGCCTGCTGCGCGACCTCGGCGTGGTCGGCGACATGGCGGCGGAGCTGCCGCAGCGCGAGCTGCTGCCGCGTCTGCGCACCACGCTCGCCGGCCTGACGCCCGCCGGGGCCGATGCGCTGGCCCGGCCGGGGCAGTTCGGCACCGACACCCGCGTGCGCCATCTCGTGGGGCTGGAGCCCTTGCGGCGCGGTCTCGCGGTGGCCGAGTCGGCCGAGCGCGGCGCGCGGCTGGCGTTCTGCACGCGCAACCCGCAGGCGGCGCGGCTCGACCTGACGCGCATCGCCACCGAGATCCGCGAAGAGATCGAGGGCGACGAGGGTGGCGCGCCGCGTCGGGTGGCGGGCGCGCTCTACGTGAGCTGCTCGGGCCGGGGCGGGGCGCACTTCGGGGCACCGCACGCCGAACTTCGCACGGTGCGCCAGGCGCTCGGCGAGGTGCCGCTGGTCGGCTTCTTCGCCGGCGGCGAGATCGCGCGCCAGCATGTCTACGGCTACACCGGCGTCCTCACGGTCTTCACCGCGCCGGCTTGAGCCTCGACAAAAGGCGCTCGGCGGAGCGCCCGGAAGTGGGCGCTCGGATGGGGGAGGGTTACCCTCTTCGGGTGTCGATTCCCCCCTGCCGGGCGGCCTGCAACCCTATCCATAGGGATCGCCCTGAACGCATTGCCTCGGCACAGTTCGATGCCACGCTGACGCTTGCTCACGGCAGGTCGGTCGGCGAAGGTTTCAGGAGTCGAACATGTCGCAAAACAGTTGGATGCGCCCCAGCCTCGCCGATGGCTGGACTTCACCGTCGCTGGAGGACTCGTCGGCCTCGCCCGTTGCCGCGCCGCGCGCCCGCGTTGCGCTGGGGGCCGCCTCGCCGGGCGCGCTCGATGGCTTGGGTGGCCGGGCCGGGCGCGCCGTTGCCCTGGGCGACGGCGGGGCGGCGCGCGCCAAGGCGGCCCCCGCCAAACCGGCAGTTGCGGCACGCGCGGGCAACGCCCCCTTGCACAGCGCCGGGCCGCGCGCGCGACCGCGACTGTTCGAGTTCATCGGCCACGGCGCGCTCAGCGTCACCTCGTCGATCACCGGCAGGCACTACCGCTTCACCGGGCACGGCGCGCAATTGGCGGTCGACCCGCGCGACTGGTCGCAGCTCTCGCGGGTGCCGAGCCTGCGCGTCGTGGTGGTGTGACGGCAACAAGGTGAGGCCCCAGGGCGCGAGCGCGGGGCCTCGCGCTACCATCGACGCCAGCCCGCGCGGGCCTCACGCTTCGTGAGGTGATCCGCGCGGCGCACGGAGCTTGTTGATGGATGCGCCCAGTCTGCTCGACACGAACGAGCTCGATCCCGAACACCCGGTTGACCCCACGCAGCGCGCGCGTCGCCAGGCCGAAGTCGTCAGCGCCTTGCGGGCCGTGCTGCCGGCGCATGCGCTGCTCCACACCGATGAATCGACCACGCCGTATGAGTGCGATGGCCTGAGCGCCTACCGCCGCCGCCCGCTCGCCGTGGCCTTGCCCGAGACCGACGAGCAGGTGGCCGCCGTGCTCAAGGCTTGTCATCGCCTCGGCCTGCCGGTGGTGGCGCGCGGCGCGGGCACGGGCTTGTCGGGCGGCGCCCTGCCGCACCCGATGGGCGTGACGCTCAGCCTCGCGCGCTTCAACCGCATCGTCCATATCGACCCGCTGGCCTGCACTGCGCGCGTGCAATGCGGCGTGCGCAACCTCGCCATCAGCGAGGCCGCCGCGCCGCACGGCCTGTATTACGCGCCCGACCCCAGCAGCCAGATCGCCTGCACCATCGGCGGCAACGTGGCCGAGAACGCGGGCGGCGTGCATTGCCTCAAATACGGCCTCACGGTGCACAACGTGCTGGGCGTGCGCGGCTTCACCATCGAGGGCGAGCCCTTCACGCTGGGCAGCGCCGCGCTCGATGCGCCGGGGCTCGATCTGCTGGCGGCCTTCATCGGCAGCGAGGGGTTGCTGGGCGTGGTCACCGAGGTGCTCGTCAAGCTGCGGCCCAAGCCGGCGCTGGCGTGCTGCATCGTGGCGAGCTTCCCCGACGTGCGCTCGGCCGGCAACGCCGTCGCCAACATCATCGCGGCGGGTTTGATTCCGGCTGGGCTCGAGATGATGGACAAGCCCATGACTGCGGCCGTCGAAGACTTCGTCAAGGCGGGTTACGACCTGAGCGCCGCCGCCATCCTGCTATGCGAGAGCGACGGCACGCCCGAGGCGGTGGAAGAAGAAATCGAGCGCATGGGCCAGGTGCTGGCTGCTAGTGGCGCGACCCGGCTCGACGTGAGCGACAACGAGGCGCAGCGCCTGCGCTTCTGGAGCGGTCGCAAGAATGCCTTTCCGGCCAGCGGGCGGCTCAGCCCCGACTACCTGTGCATGGACTCGACCATCCCGCGCAAGCGCCTGGCCGACATGCTCGAAGCCATCGAGGCGATGCAGGCGCAATACCAGCTGCGCTGCGTCAACGTCTTCCATGCGGGTGACGGCAACCTGCATCCGCTCATCCTCTTCGATGCCAACGACCCCGACCAACTGCATCGCGCCGAAGCCTTTGGCGCGGCGATTCTCGAAGCCAGCGTCGCGATGGGCGGCACGGTGACGGGCGAGCACGGCGTGGGCGTCGAGAAGCTCAACTCGATGTGCGTGCAGTTCTCGGCCGCCGAGCTGGCGCAGATGCGCGGGCTCAAGGCGGCGTTCGACCCGCAGGGTCTGCTCAACCCCGGCAAGGCGATCCCTTCGCTGCACCGCTGCGCCGAGTACGGCAAGCAAGTGGTGCGCGGCGGCGTGTTGAGCTTCCCCGAGCTGGAGCGGTTCTGACCAACATGCAGCTCAAATCGAATATCGACGTCCTGATCGACCAGGTGCAGGCTGCGGCGGCTGATGGCACGCCGCTGCGCATCGTGGGCGGCGGCAGCAAGGACTTTCTCGGTGGCCCGCTGGTGGGTGAGCCGATCAGCACGCGCACGCTCACCGGCATCGTCAGCTACGAGCCCAGCGAGCTCTATATCACCGCGCGCGCCGGCACGCCGCTCGAAGCGGTCGAAGCCGCGCTGGCGCAGCGCGGTCAGCACCTGGCCTTCGAGCCGCCGCGTTTCGGCCCTACCAGCACCATCGGTGGCGTGGTCGCGGGCGGGCTCAGCGGGCCGTCGCGCGCCAGTGGGGCGGCCAGCGGCGGCGCGTTGCGCGACCACGTGCTGGGCGCGACCTTGCTCAACGGGCGCGGCGAGTTGCTGCGCTTTGGCGGCTCGGTGATGAAGAACGTGGCGGGCTTCGATGTGTCGCGTCTGCTCGCGGGCTCGATGGGCACGCTCGGCATGCTGGTGGACGTGACGCTCAAGGTCATGCCCGTGGCGGCCGACACGCTCACGCTGCGCTTCGAGTGCGGCGAGGTCGATGCGCTCGAGAGCCTGGCGCGCTCGGCGTCCAAGCCCTGGCCCATCGACGCCAGCGCGTGGTGGGACGGCATGCTGCTGCTGCGCCTGCGCGGCGCGCGCGCCGAGGTGCAGACGGCCGCGCGCAAGCTCGGCGGCGATGTGATCCCGCCGCCCGCGTCCGACCAGTTCTGGGCCGGCCTGCGCGACCAGCAAGACGAGTTCTTCACCAAGGCCCGTGCGGCGGTGGCGGCGGGCAATGGGCGCGTCGGGCTGTGGCGCCTGTCGGTGCCGCCCACCGCGCCGGCGCTCGGCGTGCCGGGCGAGCAGCTCGTCGAGTGGGGCGGCGCGCTGCGCTGGGTCTGCACGGCGCTCAAGCCCGAGCAACTGCGCGAGCGCGTGGCCAGCGTCGGCGGGCATGCCACCTTGTTCGTCGGCCACCCCGGCACGCGCGCCACGGCGTTGGTGCACGGTGCGCTGCCGGCGCCGCTCGACCGCATCCACCGCGAACTCAAACGCGCCTTCGACCCCGCCGGCATCTTCAACCGCGGCCGCTTGTTCGACGACCGCCTCGGCGCCGACCGCCCTCGCGCGTCCTGACTCCTGCTCATGCAAACCAACCTCGCTCCCCAGTTCAAGGACACGCCCGAGGGCCGCGCCGCCGAGCGCGTGCTGCGCCAGTGCGTGCACTGCGGCTTCTGCAACGCCACCTGCCCGACCTACAGGCTGCTCGGCGACGAGCTCGACGGCCCGCGCGGTCGCATCTACCTGATGAAGCAGGTGTTCGAGGGCGCGCCCGTCACGGTCGAAACACAACAGCACCTCGATCGCTGCATCGGCTGCCGCCATTGCGAAACCACCTGCCCATCGGGCGTGCGCTACAGCGAGTTGCTCGAAGTGGGGCAGCAGGTGGTGGACCGCGCCGTGCCGCGCTCGCGTGCTGACCGCACGCTGCGCTGGCTGCTGCGCAACGGCCTCACCTCGCGCTTCTTCAAGCCGGCCCTGGGGCTGGGCCGCGCGGTGCGGGGCGTGCTGCCGCGCCGCCTGCGCGAGCTGGTGCCGCTGGCGCCGGCCTTGGCCGCGCCGGCCTGGCCGAGCGCCGAACAACAAGCCCTGCACACGCGCCAGGTGGTGCTGCTCAAGGGCTGTGTGCAGCCCGGTCTGCGCCCGCATGTGGACGCTGCGACGGCCCGCGTGCTCGACGTCTGCGGCGTCCGCACCGTGATGGCCAAGGGCTCGGGCTGTTGCGGCGCCTTGCACGCTCACCTGGGCGACCACGACGCGGCACGCGCCGCCATGCGCCGCAACATCGACGCCTGGTGGCCCTACATCCAGGGCCAGGCCAAGGGCGGACGCGGCGCCAGCGGCGTGCGCGCCGAGGCGCTGGTGATCAATGCCTCGGGCTGCGGCGCCATGGTCAAGGAATACGCCCACTGGCTGGCCGACGACCCGGCCTACGCCGACAAGGCTCGGCGCGTCAGCGACTGGGCGCGCGACATCGGCGAGTGGCTGCCCGAGCAGCTGCCCGCCATGCAGCGCCGCATGCGGGTGCGCAAGGGCGAGGCGCCGCCTGCGCTCGGTGCCGTCACCTACCACCCGCCCTGCAGCCTGAGCCACGCGCAGCGCTCGCCAGGCCGCGTCGAAGCGCTGATGCGCGAGCTGGGTTTCGAGGTGAATCTGGCGCTCAACGACCCGCTGCAATGCTGCGGTGCCGGCGGCGCCTACAGCGTGCTGCAGCCCGAGCTCTCGAGCCGCCTGCGCACGCAGAAGCTCGAGCAATTGCAAGCCGACCGCGCCGCGGTGATCGCCAGCGCCAACATCGGCTGCATCACGCACTTGCAGGCCGGCACCAACACGCCGGTCAAGCACTGGATCGAACTGGTGGACGAGGCCTTGTCGCGCGGCGCGTGAGGCGTCGCCAGCCGGCGCGATCAGGTCAACATCAGGCTGCCAGGCTGGTCGCCTTGCTCTCGCCGAAGGCCAGCTTGGCGGCGCGCTCGGGGTCGTCGCTGGCCAGGATGTCGTGCACCTTGGCCTGCAGGCGGCGCGTGTCGGCCCGCAGGATGCGCTGCTTGACCGACGCGATCTGCGTGGGGTGCATCGAGAAGCTGCGCAGGCCCATGGCCAGCAGGATCTCGGTGAAGGCGGTGTCGCCCGCCATTTCGCCGCACACGCACACGCTCTTGCCGGCCAGCCGCGCGAAGTGGATGGTGTCGGCCACCAGGCGCAGGATGGCCGGGTGCCAGGGGTCGTAGAGGTGGGCCACGCCTTCGTCGGCGCGGTCGATGGCCAGCGCGTACTGGATCAGGTCGTTGGTGCCGATCGAGACGAAATCGAAATGCCGCAGGAAGGTCGGCAGCATCAGCGCCGCGGCGGGCACTTCGATCATCGCGCCGATCTCGATGCGGCCCAGTTGCTGGCCCGCGTCGAGCAGTTGCTGGCGCGCCTGGTTGATCGCCTCGAAGGTCTGGCGGATCTCGGTGAGGTGCGCCAGCATCGGGATCAAGAGGCGCACATGGCCGAAGGCCGAGGCGCGCAAGATGGCGCGCAACTGCTGGCGGAACATGCCGGGCTCCGACAGGCTCCAGCGGATCGCGCGCAGGCCCAGCGCCGGGTTGAGCATCGACTCGTGCTTGAGCTCTTGCGCGGTCAGGCGTTCGAGCGGCTTGTCGGCGCCGATATCGACGGTGCGGATGGTGACCGGCAGGCCGTGCATGGCTTCGACGGCGGCGCGGTACGACTCGAACTGCTCTTCCTCGGTCGGCAGCTTGCCGTTGCGGTTCATGAACAGGAATTCGCTGCGGAACAGGCCCACGCCCTGCGCGCCGGATTCGAGCGCGCCGGGGGCGTCGCCCGGCAATTCGATGTTGGCCAGCAGCTCGACTTGCTCGCCGTCGAGCGTGACGGCTGGCGTGTGGCGCAGGCGCGAGAGGCGCTGGCGTTCGAGCTCGCTCTGGCGCTGTCTGAATCGATATTCCTCGAGCACGATGGGCGAGGGGTCGACGATCACCAGCCCGGCGTCGCCGTCGATGATCACCCAGTCGTCCTGCCGGATCAGGCTGCTGGCCTGACGCGCGCCCACCACCGCCGGGATGTCGAGGCTGCGCGCCACGATGGCGGTGTGCGAGGTCTTGCCACCGACGTCGGTGACGAAGCCGGTGAACACGCTGCGCTTGAACTGCAGCATGTCGGCCGGCGAGATGTCGGACGCCACCAGCACCAGCGGGTCTTCGCCGCCGAAGTCGCGCGGCTGGATGGCCGACGACGCCGTGGCCACGCTGGCCACCGGGCCGTGCAGCGCGCCGTTGGCGCTGGCGTTCAGGGCCTTGAGCAGGCGCTCGACGACCTGTTCGAGATCGGCCTTGCGCTCGCGCAGGTAGGCGTCGTCCATTTCGTCGAACTGGCGGGCCAGCACTTCGAGCTGCGCCGACAGCGCCCATTCGGCGTTGTAGTGGCGCTCGGTGATCCATTGCTTGGCCGCGCCGATCAGCAGCTCGTCGTGCAGCAGCATCAGGTGCACGTCGAGCAAGGCGGCGATCTCGGCGGGGGCGTCGGCGCGCAGGTCGCGCTTGAGCGTCTCGAACTCGGCGTTGACGGCCGCGCGCGCCGCATCGAGCCGCTCCAGCTCGGCCGGGGTGCGCGACGCGTCGATGAAGTAATGGTCAACGTCGACCCGGCTGGACGCCACTAGCACCGCGCGCCCGATGGCGACACCGCGCGAGACAGCCAGCCCGAAGATCTGCAAGCTCATGCGAGGGATGCTAACAGCCCGGGCCTGACGCCTCGCAGCGGTGAAACACCCGTTTATCCCGCCTTTATCGCGAGCGCATGACTCTTTTGGCGGATGCCGCCTGGGCCGTTCGGGCGTGCTGCGCCGCACCATCGGCCTCGGTGTTGTCACGGGGGTGTCATGCGGTATTCATGGGCGCGTCATGCCCGGTGCCCACACTGCCGGCATTCCTGAACCGGAGACACCCATGCGGGATCTGCCCTTGCCCACGCTGCCGTTGTCCGACATCCGTAGCCCACGGAGGTCACTTCACCGCCGCTCGACGTCCCCTGCCGACGGCGCTGCGAGCGAGCGCGTCCGGTTTGAAGTCGTTTGGGCTCGCGATGCGGGCGAAATTCTGGAAGCGCAGCGCCTGAGATATCAGGTCTTCGCCGAAGAAATGGGCGCGCGCCTGACGCCGCCCGCCGGCACGCCTGCCGGGCTGGACGTGGACGTGTTCGACCCGTTCTGCGAGCACCTGCTGGTGCGCGCCTATGGCCACGACGGCGAGCCGGGGCAGGTCATCGGCACCTACCGCGTCCTCACGCCCAGCGCGGCCCGGCGCGTGGGTGGCCTGTACAGCGAAACCGAGTTCGACCTGACACGCCTGCGCCCGCTGCGCGGCAAGATGGTCGAATTGGGCCGCTCGTGCGTGCACCCCGATCACCGTTCGGGCGGCGCCATCATGGCGCTGTGGGGCGCGCTGGCCGAGTTCATGGTGCGCAACGATCTCGACACCATGGTCGGCTGCGCCAGCGTCAGCATGCGCGACGGCGGCCACTTCGCCGCCAGCCTGTGGGAAAAGCTGCGCCACACGCATCTGGCCCCGATCGAGCTGCAAGTGCGTCCGCGCCTGCCGCTGCCGGTCAACGAGTTGGAGCATGACCTCGAAGTCGAGCCGCCCGCGCTGATCAAGGGCTACCTGCGCTGCGGCGCCAAGGTGCTGGGCGCGCCGGCCTGGGACCCTGACTTCAACACCGCCGACCTGCCGATGCTGATGCGCCTGCAAGACCTGCCGGCCCGCTACCGCCGCCACTTTCTCGGCGTCTGATCGGGGCGCGCGCCGCGCAGCGCATAGACTGCGCGCGTGACTGCCTCAGCCCCCCATTCTTCGGACGCCCGTTCGGCCAGCGCAGCCAGTCTGCCGCTGGCCGAACTGCTTTTCCATGCCGCCAAGGCGGTGGCCGCCGTGCAGGCCGGCCGTTCGCTGACCGATGCCCTCGCCGCGTGTCCGCCCAAGGCGCGAGCGGGCGCGCAGGCGCTGGCCTTTCACGCCTTGCGTCGCCTGGGGGCCGCCCAGGCGGTGCGCGGCGCATTCGTCAAGCGCGCGCCATCCGGCTGGGTCGATGCCCTGCTGCTGATCGCCCTGAGCCTGCTGCCGCTGGACGCCACCGCGCCGGACGCCGAGGCGCCACGCTACGAGCCGCACACCGTGGTCGACCAGGCGGTGCGCGCCGTCAAGAAGCACGCCCCGGCGCAGAGCGGGCTGGTCAACGCCGTGCTGCGCCGCGTGCTGCGCGAGCCCGAGGCGGTGGCCGCCGCCGTGCAGCGCGACCCGGTGGCGCAATGGAACCACCCCCGCTGGTGGATCGCCGCCTTGCAGCGCGACTGGCCCGACCATTGGGCAGACTGCCTGCGCCAGAACAACACCCGTCCGCCCATGACCTTGCGCGTCAACGCCCGGCGGCTCGATGCCCCGGCCTACGTGGCGCGGCTGCGCGAGGCGGGCATCGCGGGCGAGGCCGTCGGCAGCCACACCGTCGTGCTGGCCGCGCCCCAGCCGGTGCAGCGCCTGCCCGGCTTCGACGCGGGCGACGTGTCGGTGCAGGACGCCGCCGCGCAGCTCGCGGCGCCGTTGCTGATCGGGGCCGGCTTGCGCCCCGGTGCCCGCGTGCTCGACGCCTGCGCCGCCCCGGGCGGCAAGACGGCGCATCTGCTGGAGCTGGCCGATCTCGATCTGCTGGCGCTGGATGTGGATGCCGAGCGCGCCAAGAAAGTGAGTGAAAACTTGTCCCGCATGGGCCTGCATGCCGAGGTGCGCGCGGCCGACGCGGCCAAACCCGCCAGTTGGTGGGACGGCAGGCCGTTCGATGCCATCTTGCTCGACGCACCCTGCAGCGCCTCGGGCATCGTGCGCCGTCACCCCGACGTGCGCTGGCTGCGCCGCGAGGCCGACATCGCCGCGCTGGCCCGCGCGCAAGACGCGCTGCTCGACGCCCTGTGGCCCCTGCTGGCCCCCGGCGGGCGGCTGCTGTATTGCACTTGTTCGGTGTTCCGTGACGAAGGTCAGCATCGGCGCGATGCGTTTTTGCAACGCACCCCAGGCGCCTTGGTGCAATTCGCACCCGGTCATGTGGGGCCGGTGGCTGACAATCCCGAGGCGGGGGCAGGAGCCCCCGTTTTGGTCCCGACGAGCGCCACTTCGGCCTTGCTCGACGGCTTTTACTACGCCCTGTTTGAAAAACGCCCCGGCTGAACCAGCGGGGGCTGCTTTTGCCCCTCGTGACGTTCGCCGCCGTCATCGTTAGCTGCCTGATCGCCGCCGCGCGGGTGGCCGCGCGTGCCCGGCAGGTGCGCGTGGCGGCCTGGCTGGCGTGCGGTTTGCTGGCCGGCGCGGCCTACGCCGCCGACGCGCCCACCACGGCGCCCGTCGAGCTGCGCACGCTCAACGTCAGCCGGGCCGACGACGGCGTGCTGCTCGACTTCGCCGTGCACTTCGACCTGCCGCGCGGCATCGAAGAAGGGTTGAACAAGGGCGTGCCGCTGTACTTCGTGGCCGAGGCCGAGCTGATGCAGTCGCGCTGGTACTGGCGCGACAAGGCCCTGGCCCACGCCAGCCGCACCTGGCGCCTGGCCTATCAGCCGCTCACCCGCAACTGGCGCGTCAGCGTCGGCGGCCTGCATCAGCATTTCGCCGCCCTGCCCGAAGCCCTGCTGGCCATCACCCGCAGCGCCCGCTGGAAGATCGCCGACCCCCTGCCCGGCGAAGGCAATGTCTATCTTGAATTCAGCTACCGGCTCGACACCACCCAGCTGCCGCGCCCGCTGCAGATCGGGCTGGGCGGCCAGGTGGAGTGGGCGCTGGCGGTGCAACGCAACGTGGCGGTGCCCGATGCCGCCGCGCGCTGATCGCGCCCGCCGGGGGCCGGCATGCCCATGAGCAAGAAGGCCACCCGCTGGGCCTGGATCGTCGCCCTGGTGGCGCTCACCGGCGGGGGCCTGGTGCTGGCCTTCCTGCTGGTCACCGCCACCAGCAGCCGCTTCTACGAGCAGCATTTCACCGCGCTGTTCTGGGTCAACGTGGTCATCGCGGCCTTGCTCGTGCTGGTCATCGTGCTGGCGTCGGGGCGGCTGGCCATGCGGTTGTTCCGGCGCAAGTTCGGCAGTCGCTTGTTGCTCAAGCTGGCGGCCATCTTCGCCTTCGTCGGGGTGCTGCCCGGGGTGCTGATCTACACCGTGTCGTACCAGTTCGTGTCGCGCAGCATCGAGAGCTGGTTCGACGTCAGCGTCGAGGGCGCGCTCGAAGCCGGCCTCAACCTGGGCCGCAGCACGCTCGATACCCTCACGCTCGATCTCGCCACCAAGACGCGTCTGGCCGCCGAGCGGCTGGCCGACAACGCCACCGCGTCGCAGCCGATCACGCTGGAGCGGCTGCGCGAGCAGCTCGGCGTGCAGGGTGTGGCGCTGGTGGATGAAACCGGTCAGGCCGTGACCAACGTGGGCGTCGGCGGTGGCGAGGGCTTGCGCGTCGATGCCGCCATCGGCGGCGCCGACCGCCCGACCGCCGCCATGCTGCGCCAGGCGCGCAACAGCGCGGTGGTGGCGGTGGTGGAAGGGCTCGACGACGACGCCGGCACCGCCACCGGCGTGCATGCCCGCATCCGGGCGCTGGCCTGGGTGCCCGCCACCACCTTGAGCCTCGCGGCGCACGACCGCTACTTGCTGGTCACGCAGATCCTGCCCACCGATCTGGCCGTCAACGCGCTGGCCGTGCAGCGCGCCTTCGGCGAATACCAGCAACGCTCGCTGGCGCGCGGCGGCTTGCGCAAGATGTACATCGGCACGCTCACGCTGGCGCTCATCCTCGCGGTGTTCGGCGCCTTGCTGCTGGCCGCCGCGCTGGGCCAGCAACTGGCCCGCCCGCTGCTGCTGCTGGCCGAGGGCATGGACGAAGTCGCGCACGGCGATCTGCGCCCCAAGGCCGTCTTCGCATCGCGCGACGAACTCGGCGGCCTCACGCGCGCCTTCGCCGCCATGACCCAGCAGCTCGCCGACGCCCGCACCCTGGCCGATCGCAGCGTGGGCGAGCTCGAAGCCGCGCGCGCCAACCTGCAGACCATTCTCGACAGCCTCACGGCCGGCGTGATCGTGTTCGACGCCGCCGGCAACATCGACGTCGTCAACCCCGGCGCCACGCGCATCCTGCGGCGACCCTTGTCGGCCTACCGAGGCCGCACGCTCGAAGCCGTGCCGGGTCTGGCCGAGCTGGGGCGTGCGGTGCGCGAGCGCTTCGAGCTGCACGCCAGCGAGCCCGAGCACGGCGAGCGCGATCACTGGCAGGAGTCCTACGATTTGCAGACCGACGCGGCCCAGGAGCCGCTGACGCTGCTGGTGCGCGGCGCGCGCTTGCCGCGTCACGCTCGCCTGATGGTGTTCGACGACATCACCGAGGTCGTCTCGGCCCAGCGCGCCGAGGCCTGGAGCGAAGTGGCGCGGCGCCTGGCGCACGAGATCAAGAACCCGCTCACGCCGATCCAGCTCTCGGCCGAGCGGCTGCAGTTCAAGCTCGAAGCCAAGCTCGAAGGCGCCGACCAGCAACTGCTGGTCAAGGCCGTGACGACCATCGTCAACCAGGTGCAGGCGATGAAGCAGCTGGTCAACGAATTCCGCGACTACGCCCGCCTGCCCACGGCCAAGCTGGCGCCGCTCGACCTCAACGTCGTGGTGGCCGACGTGCTCGCGCTCTACGGCGCCGAGCAAGAGGCCGGGCGACTTGCCGCCGAGTGCGGGCCGGGGCTGCCCTGGATCATGGGCGACCCGACCCTGTTGCGCCAGGTGATCCACAACCTCGTGCAGAACGCGCTCGACGCCGTGGCCGAGCGGGCCGACGGTCGCGTCACGCTGCGCACCGCGCTCAAGCGCGACGAGCAAGGCGCGCCGCGCTCGGTGCGGCTGGTGGTGGTCGACAACGGCCCCGGCTTCACCGACAAGCTCCTCAAGCGCGCCTTCGAGCCCTACGTCACCACCAAGGCCAAAGGCACCGGGCTGGGGCTGGCGGTGGTCAAGAAGATCGCCGACGAGCACGGCGCCATCGTGCGCCTGAGCAATCAACATACAAATACCACCGATCCGAATGCCGTGAGCGGGGCACAAGTTTCGCTATCATTTTCAAAACTGGCGCCGTCGCCAGAGTGACAGCCCGCCGAACGTGCGCAGGAGCCTCGCAAAGCCCCTCGCCAACGCGACGCACTCATCTCAGATTCATGGCCACCATCCTTGTTGTTGACGACGAACTCGGCATCCGCGCCCTGTTGTCCGATATCCTGACCGACGAAGGTCACACCGTCGAGCTGGCCGAGAACGCCGCGCAGGCGCGAGCATTGCGA
Organism: Aquabacterium sp.; assembly: GCF_041915145.1. Classification (GTDB taxonomy): domain Bacteria; phylum Pseudomonadota; class Gammaproteobacteria; order Burkholderiales; family Burkholderiaceae_C; genus Aquabacterium. The sequence continues at coordinate 14,201 of NZ_JAYSBZ010000024.1, forward strand.
GAGCGCCTGCGCCCCGACCTCGTGTTGCTCGACATCTGGATGCCGGACGTCGATGGCATCACGCTGCTCAAGGAATGGGCCGCCACCGCGCAGCTCACCATGCCGGTGATCATGATGTCGGGTCACGGCACCATCGACACCGCCGTCGAGGCCACCAAGTTCGGCGCCATGGCCTTTCTCGAAAAGCCGATCACGCTGCAGAAGCTGTTGCGGGCCGTCGAACAGGCGCTCGTCAAGCCCGCCGCGCCGGCTCCGCGCCCGACGCCTGCCCCGGTGGTGTCGCTGCGCAACCATGCCGACCTCACCATCGAGGCGGCCATGAGCGTGCCCGCGCCGCTGGCGCTGCCCATCGTGCACAGCCCGCAGCCCGAGCAGACCTTCGAGCTCGACCGCCCGCTGCGCGAGGCTCGCGACGCCTTCGAGAAGGCCTACTTTGAATTCCACCTCGCCCGCGAAAACGGCAGCATGACCCGCGTGGCCGAAAAGACCGGCCTGGAGCGCACCCACCTGTATCGAAAACTCAAGCAACTGGGCGTCGACCTGGGGCGCAAGAAAAACATGCTCGGGACGTGATAGAATCTAAGTCTTTCACGGCCTGGTAGCTCAGTTGGTAGAGCAGCGGATTGAAAATCCGCGTGTCGGTGGTTCGATTCCGCCCCAGGCCACCAAGATGCAACGCCCAGCAAGCACTTCGTTTGCTGGGCGTTTTGCTTGGGGTCGCGACCGACGCGGGCGCCACACATGAAGTCCTCGATCTTGCTGGTAGACGTTGATCGTCTCGACACCTGGACGCGCTACCGCAGCGGTCTGTGCGACAACTGCGTGGCCAACTGCTGCACGATGCCGGTGGAGGTGAAACTGGCGGATCTGGTGGGGCTGGGTCTGGTGGACCCGTTCGAGGCCGAGCACGAGGCGGCCAAGCAGATCGCCAGGCGGCTGACCAAGGCCGGGCTGCTCGACCATTTCAATTTCAAGCACGAGATCTTCACGCTGGCGCGTCGTGCCAGTGGGGACTGCAGCTTTCTCGACGCCGTCACGCGCCGCTGCACGGTCTACGAGCGACGCCCCGGCACCTGCCGCAAGCACCCGCAGGTGGGGCCGCGCCCAGGGTATTGCCCGTACGGGCCGAAAGCTCGCGGGCGTTGACGCGATGCTGCGCGGCGCTTGTCTTGCGCGGGCCGTTGTGAGACGCTGCGCGGATCGCCACCAAGCGCCCTTGCGCCGCGCAGTCGAGACATGTCGCAACACGGTTTTGCCTATCTTTCGCAAAACACCTTCTTGAAGGCACCGCCGGGCGACGCCGCCCGGCCCTTCGCGGTCGCGGGCATCCCGTTCGACGGCGCGGTCACCAACCGGCCAGGCGCGCGCTTCGCGCCCGACGCCATCCGCCGCGCCAGCCACATGCTGTGCGACGGCACGCACCCGCTGTTCGACGTGGCCCCGCTCGACTGGCTGACCGACGTCGGCGACCTCGTGGCGCCCAACACCGCGCTGGAGGCCGCGCGCGAGGCGCTGCAGCCGCAGATCGCCGCCCTGCTGGGGCGCCACCACCTGTGCTGGCTGGGCGGCGACCACTCGGTCACGCTGGCCCTGCTGCGCGCCTACCGGGCCCGCCTCGGGCAGCCGCTGGCGCTGGTGCACTTCGACGCGCATTGCGACACCTGGGTCGACCACTTCGGCGAGCCCTCGGGCCACGGCACCTGGACGTACGAGGCGATTCAAGAAGGCCTGGTGATCCCCGAGGCCACGGTGCAGATCGGCATCCGCTCGGCGGGCGTGCGCAAGGCGCGCGAGTACGTGAACGACGTGGGCGGGCGCGTGTTCACGGCGCGCGAGCTGCGCGGCCGCGAGAGCCCCGAGCAACTGGCGGGCGTGATCGACGAGATCCGCCGCCGCGTGGCCGCTGCCGGCAACGCGCCGGTCTACCTGACGCTGGACATCGATTGCCTTGACCCGGCTTTTGCGCCAGGTACCGGCACGCCCGAGCCGGGTGGAATGACCACCGCGCAGGTGCTCACGCTGCTTGAAGAGTTGCACGACCTGCCCTGGGTGGGCATGGATTGCGTGGAGGTGGCGCCGCCGTATGACCACGCCGAACTGACGAGCAACGCGGCGGCGACTTTTGTGTGGACGTATCTGAGCGGCGTGATCGCGGCTCGGCGCCAGCAGCCCTGAGCCAGGCCCGGGGCCGCTGAGCGGGGGGCTTACTTCTCGACGAAGGCGCGCTCGATCACGTAGGTGCCGGGCGTGCCCATATTGCCTTCGGTGAAGCCGCGCTTGTCGAGGATCTCGACCAGGTCTTTCAGCATCGCCGGGCTACCGCACAGCATGACGCGGTCGTGCTCGGGGTTGAGCGCCGGCATGTTGATGTCGGTGAACAGCTTGCCCGACTCGATCAGGTCGGTCAGGCGGCCCTGGTTGCGGAAGGCCTCGCGCGTGACCGTCGGGTAGTAGATCAGCTGGTTCTTGACCTGCTCGCCGAAGAACTCGTTCTCGGGCAGCTCTTTGGTGATGTAGTCGTGATAGCCCAGCTCGCTGCATTCGCGCACGCCGTGGGTGACGATGATGCGCTCGAAGGCCTCGTAGTAGTCGGGGTCGCGGATGGTGCTCATGAAGGGCGCCAGGCCGGTGCCGGTGCTCAGCAGATAGAGGTTCTTGCCGGGCACGAGGTTGTCTTTGATCAGCGTGCCGGTGGGCTTCTTGCCCACGAGCAGGGTGTCGCCGACCTTCAGGTGCTGCAGGTGCGAGGTCAGCGGGCCGTTGGGTACCTTGATGCTGTAGAACTCGAGGTGGTCTTCGTAGTGCGGGCTGGCGATGCTGTAGGCACGCAGCAGCGGACGGCCGTTGACCTCGAGGCCGATCATCACGAACTGGCCGGTTTGGAAGCGCAGACCCGGGTTGCGGGTGGTCTTGAAGCTGAACAGCGTGTCGTTCCAGTGGTGGACGCTGAGCACCTTTTCTTCGTACAGATTCGACATGGCAAGAGCAGGGGGTGGTGGCCGGTGAGGGGGGCGGGCCGCGCGTGACCACCGAGAGGCAGCCTGGCGACCAAGGCTGCAGCGGCGCCGGCAAAAGTCGCCATTATCCAACGTCGAGGCCGGTGCGGATTGACATGCCGCAGCGGTCAGCCGCCCCGAGCGGTATTCCGTAACGCCGCGTTGACCAGCCGGGCGAGCTCGCCGGCATGGGTTTCGACCTGATCGAGCGGGGTGTAGCCGAAGCCGACCACCAGGCCCTGGCGGCGCGGCGGGCCCATGTAGTAGGCCGACAGCGGGCGCACGTCCAGCCCCTGGCGGGCGGCCTCGGCGCAGAGGGGTGTGTCGGGGCAGCTGGCCGGCAGGCCGATCACCAGGTGCAGGCCCGTGTCGGCGGACGACAGCGTGGCCTCGGGCCGCAGCGCTTGTTGCAACGTCTGCTGCAGCATGGCGCGGCTGCGTCCGTAACGCTGGCGCAGGGTGCGGATGTGGCTGGCGAAGTGGCCTTGGCGGATGAAGTCGGCCAGCGCCGCCTGCACGGGCATCTGGCCGGGGCGGTGCAGGTCGGTGAGGCCCACGCGCATCGGCTCGACCAGCTCGGGTGGCACGACCAGGTAGCCCACGCGGATGCCGGGGTAGAGGATCTTCGAGAAGGTGCCCATGTAGATGACGCGGCCGTGGCGGTCCAGCCCTTGCAGCGAGGCCACCGGGCGGCCGGCGTAGCGGAACTCGCTGTCGTAGTCGTCTTCGAGGATCCACGCGCCGGTGCGGGCGGCGAAGTCGACCACGGCGCGGCGGCGTTGCAGGCTCATCACCACGTCGCAGGGGTATTGGTGCGAGGGGGTGACGTAGATCAGGCGCGGGCGGGTCTGCCAGTCGGCCGCGTCGGGGGCGATGCCCTCGGCATCCACCGCCACCGGGTGCAGCTGCAGGCCATTGGCGTCGAACAGGCGCTTGGCGGCCCAGTAGCCGGGGTTCTCGATCCAGGCCACGTCGCCGGGGTCGGCCAGCAGGCGGGCACACAGGTCGATGGACTGCTGCGTGCCGCCGGTGATGAGGATCTGCTCGGGCGTGGTCTGCACCGAGCGCGAGATGCGCAGGTAGTCGGCGAGCGCTTCGCGCAGCGGGGCGTGGCCGCCGTCGCGCGAGTAGTCGAGCATCTCGGGTTCGCGGCGCTTCCAGTGGCGGGCTTGCAGCTTGGCCCAGAGTTCGAGCGGGAAGCCCGAGAAGTCGTTGGCGCCGGCCACGAACTCCTGCAGCTCGTAGTGGCGCTCCGAGGCGAACCCGGTGAGCCGCTGGCCGCGCTCGGACAAGCGCGCGGGTTGGCGGCGCCCGCTCGCGGCGCGGGGGGCATCGGCGGCGGGGAAGTCGCTCGTCAGCGTGTCGGCCACGTAGGTACCGCTGCCGGTGCGGCTTTCGACGTAGCCCTCGGCCAGCAACTGGTCGTAGGCACTGAGCACGGTGTTGCGCGACACCCGCAACTCGCTGGCGAGGTCGCGCGTGGACGGCAGCTTGGCGCCCAGCGGGAGTTCTTGCCGCAGGATGGCCTGGCGGATCGCCTCGAAGACGCGGCGGTGCGCGGGCAGCCCGGCGTGCTCGGGGTCGTCCAGCCGCGTCAGCAGCAGCTCGCCCAGCGGGATGGCGCGCATGGGCTGCTCAGTCCTGCATCAAGGCGGCGAGCACGCGCTGCACCACGGGCGCCACGGCGTCGCGGTCGATGCCGGGGTGGTAGATGGCGCGCGCCGTCAGGCCCTTGAAGATGGTGGTGAGCATCTCGGTTCGGGCGGCGATGTCGGGCGGCACGGGGCGGCCTTCGCGCAGCCAGATGGTGCTGAGCAGGTCTTGCAGCTGCGCGCGCCAGCGGGCGTCGGCGGCCTGCACGATCTCGGCCACCTTGGGGTTGCGGCCAGCCTCGGCCAGCACCTCCTGGCTCAGCGCGGCCGATGCCGGGTCGGTGACGTCGCTCACGCCGATGCGCGCGTGCTGCAGCATCGCGGCGCGCACGTCGCCCGATGCCTTCATGCCTTGCGCGATGGCGTCGAGCTTGGACTGATCGCGCGCCACGATGGCGCCGATGATGTCTTCCTTGTTGGTGAAGAGGTTGTAGATGTGGCCCGGGCTCATGCCGGCGGTCTTGGCGATCTCGGCCATGCTGGCGCCGTGAAAGCCTTTGCGGCGGAAGCACTCGGATGCGGCTTCGAGCACTTGCTCGCGGCGAGCCTGGGCGCGGGGCGAAGCGGGGCGGTCAAGGTCGTTCATGGTGATGCAGCGTTACCCAGCACGGCATGTTACTGATGGGCTGGCGCCGGCGCGTCCGTGCCGCCGCCCAGCACCTTGTAGAGGGTGATCAGATTGGTCTGCCGCGACAGCCGCGTGCTGATCAAACCCTGCTGCGCGCTGTAGAGCGCGCGCTGCGCGTCGAGCGTGGTGAGGTAGCTGTCCACGCCCTTGCGGTAGCGCGCGTCCGACAGATCGTGCGCGCGCTGCGCGGCTTGCGTGAGCGCCTGCTGGGCGGCGAGTTGCTCGTCGAGCGTGGCGCGCTGGGCCAGGGCGTCGGCCACCTCGCGCAGCGCCGTCTGCACGGCCTTCTGGTATTGCGCCACGTTGGTGTCGCGTTCCAGCTCGGCGATCTTGAGGTTGGCCTGGTTGCGTCCGGCGGTGAAGATGGGCAGCGTGATCTGCGGGGCGAACGTCCAGGTGCGCGACGCGCCCGTGAACAGGTCGGACAGCGCCGTGCTGGTCGAGCCACCCTGCGCGGTGAGCGTGATGCTCGGGAAGAACGCCGCGCGGGCCGCGCCGATGTTGGCGTTGGCCGCGCGCAGCGTGCGCTCGGCCTGCCGCACGTCGGGGCGCCGCAGCAGCACGTCGGACGGCACGCCCGCGGGCACCTCGGGCAGCGTCACCGCGGGCTGGGAGGCGGCCGGCAGCACGCTGGCGGCGGCCTCGGGCGAGCCGATCAGCAGCACCAGCGCGTTGCGGTCCTGCGCCACGGTGGCGGTGTAGCGCGCCACGTCGCCGCGCGCCGACTCGACGCTGGTCTGCACCTGGCTCACGTCCAGCTCCGAGGCCACGCCCAGCTCGTGGCTGCGGCGCGTGAGGTCGCTGGTGGCCTGCTGGCTGGTCAGCGTCCGGCGGGCCAGTTCGAGGCGGTCCTGGTCGGCCTGCAGCGTGAGGTAGGCCGTGGCGACTTCGGCGATGAGGCTCAGGCGCGTGCTGCGCTGCGCTTCTTCGGTGGCGAAGTACTGTTCCAGCGCCTGATCGCGCAGGCTGCGCAGGCGGCCGAAGAGGTCGATCTCGTACGCGGCGAAGCCCAGCGTGGCGGTGTACTCGCGCCCGATGTAAGCCTGCCCGGTGCTCGAGGTGGTCTCGGGCACGCGCCGCGCGGACTGGCCGGCGCTGGCGTTCACGGTCGGGAACAGATCGGCGCGCTGCACGCCGTATTGCTGCTGGGCCTTCTCGACGTTGAGCGCCGCGACGCGCAGATCCTGGTTGTGCTGCAGCGCGGCGTAGATCACGCGGCGCAGCGCGGGGTCGGAGAAGAACGCCTGCCACTCAAGATCGGCCGCCGAGGCGGCGGACGCGCTGACCGAGGGTGCTTCGGGCCAGTTGGCGGGCACCTCGGCATCGGGGCGTTGGTAGGTGGGGGCCAGCGTGGTGCAGCCGGCCAGCAGCGCGAGTTGCACCGCCAGCGCCAGCACGCGCGGGGTGGGGTGGGCGAGGAGCTTCATGTCAGTGGCCCTCCGTGGCGGACGGTTGAGAGGTGGCGGCGCTTGCGGTGTTGCCCGGGAAGCGCTTGCGCACGCTCACGAAGAACACCGGCACGAAGAAGATGCCCAGGATGGTGGCAGACAGCATGCCGCCCAGCACCCCGGTGCCGATGGCGTTCTGGCCGCCCGAGCCCGCGCCGGTGGCCAGGGCCAGCGGCAGCACGCCCAGCGCGAAGGCCAGCGAGGTCATCAGGATGGGGCGCAGGCGCAGGCGCACGGCTTCGAGCGTGGCGCTGATGAGGTCCTTGCCGTGCTCCATCTGCTCCTTGGCGAACTCGACGATCAGGATCGCGTTCTTGGCCGACAGCCCGATCGTGGTCAGCAGGCCGACCTGGAAGTAGATGTCGTTCGACAAGCCGCGCAGCGTGGCGGCCAGCAGCGCGCCGATCACGCCCAGCGGCACGACCAGCATCACCGAGAACGGAATCGACCAGCTCTCGTACAGCGCGGCCAGGCACAGGAAGACCACCAGCAGCGAGATCGCGTAGAGCGCGGGGGCCTGCGAGCCCGACAGGCGCTCCTGATACGACATGCCCGTCCAGGCCAGGTCGATGCCCGGGGGCAGCTCCTTGGCCAGGCGCTCGATGGTGGCCATCGCGTCGCCCGAGCTCTTGCCGGCGGCCGGCGCGCCCAGCACCTCGACCGCGCCCACGCCGTTGTAGCGCTCCAGGCGGGGCGAGCCCAGCTCCCAGCTCGAGGTGGCGAACGAGCTGAACGGCACCATGGCGTTGCTGCTGTTGCGCGCGTACCAGCTGTTCAGGTCTTCGGGCAGGGCGCGGAAGGGCGCGTCGGCCTGCATGTAGATCTTCTTCACGCGACCGCGGTCGATGAAGTCGTCCACGTAGCTGCCGCCCCAGGCGGCCGACAGCAGGCTGTTGATGCTCGACACGGTCACGCCCAGCGCGCCGGCCTTGATCGGGTCGACGTCGACGCGCAACTGCGGCGAGTCTTCGAGCCCGTTGGGGCGCACGGCGGCGAGGCCGGGCTCCTTGGCGGCCAGGCCCAGCAACTGGTTGCGCGCCTGCACCAGCGCCTCGTGGCCCACGCCGGCGCTGTCGGTGAGGTAGACGTCGAAGCCGGCCGAGTTGCCCAGCTCGCGCACGGCGGGCGGCGCGAAGGCGAAGGTCATGGCGTCGCGGTACTTCGAGAACGCGGCCATGGCGCGGCCGGCGATGGCCTTCACCGAGTTGGCGGGGCCGGGGCGCTCGCCCCAGTCCTTCAGGCGCACGAAGCCCATGGCCATGTTTTCACCACGGCCGGCAAAGCTGAAGCCCGACACCGTGAACAGCGAGGCCACGGTGTCCTTCTCCTGCGTCAGGAAGTGCTGCTCCACGCGCTTGACCACCTCGAGCGTGCGCTCCTGCGTGGCGCCCGCCGGCAGCTGGATCTGCGCGTAGAGCGTGCCCATGTCCTCGTCGGGCAAGAAGGCCGTGGGCAGGCGGGTGAACAACCAGCCCATGGCGCCCACGATCAGCGCGAACGCCACGAGATAGCGGCCGCGCTTTTGCAGCATGCGGCTCACGATGCCCTGGTAGCCCTCGCTGCTGCGATCGAAGGTGCGGTTGAACCAGCCGAAGAACGGGCCGTGGTGATGGGCGTCGTGGCCCTTCTCGATCGGCTTGAGCAGCGTGGCGCACAGCGCGGGCGTCAGGATCAGGGCGACCACCACCGACAAGGCCATGGCCGAGACGATCGTGATCGAGAACTGGCGATAGATCACGCCGGTCGAGCCGCCGAAGAAGGCCATCGGCACGAACACGGCTGACAGCACCAGGGCAATGCCCACCAGCGCGCCGGTGATCTGGCTCATCGACTTGCGCGTGGCCTCCTTGGGCGAGAGCCCTTCGTCGCTCATCACGCGCTCGACGTTCTCGACCACCACGATGGCGTCGTCCACCAGCAGGCCGATGGCCAGCACCAGGCCGAACATCGTCAGCATGTTGATCGAGAAGCCCGTGGCCGACATCACGCCGAAGGTGCCCAGCAGCACCACGGGCACGGCGATCGTCGGGATCAGCGTGGCGCGGAAGTTCTGCAGGAACACGTACATCACCACGAACACCAGCAACACGGCTTCGACGAGGGTCTTGATCACTTCATGGATCGACACGCGCACGAACGGCGTGGTGTCGAAGGCCACCACCGACTTCATCCCGGTCGGGAACTGCTTCTGCAGCTGCGCCAGCTTGTCTTCAACGCCCTGGGCGGTGGCCAGCGCGTTGGCGCCGGTGGCCAGCTTGATGGCCACGCCCGCGGCTGGCTTGCCGTTGTAGCGCGACACCGAGGTGTAGCCCTCGGCGCCGAGCTCGACGCGGGCCACGTCGCCCAGGCGCACATGCGCGCCCGAGCTCAGCGTGCGCAGCACGATGGCGCGGAACTGCTCGGCCGTGCGCAGGCGGCTCTGCACGGTGATGGTGGCGTTGATCTGCTGGCCGGCGGGCGCGGGGGCGGCGCCGAGCTGACCGGCCGACACCTGCGCGTTCTGCGCCGTGATGGCGGTGCTCACGTCAGCCGGCGTGAGCTGGTACTGCTGCAGCTTGTTGGGGTCGAGCCAGATCCGCATGGCGTATTGCGCGCCGAAGATCGTCACCTCGCCCACGCCGTCCACGCGGCTCAGCGGGTCCTGCAGGTTGGTGGCCACGTAGTCGGCGATGTCGTTGCCCGTCATGCTGCCGTCTTCGGAGACGAAGCCCAGCACCATCAGGAAGTTGACGGTCGACTTGACCACGTTCACGCCCTGGCGCTGCACGTCTTGCGGCAGCTTCGACATCGCGGCCTGCAGCTTGTTCTGCACCTGCACTTGCGCGATGTCGGGGTTGGTGCCGGCCTTGAAGGTCAGCGTGACCGAGGCCGAACCCGTCGAGTCGCTGGTGGACGACATGTAGGTCAGGCCGTCGAGGCCCTTCATCTGCTGCTCGATCACCTGGGTGACGGTGTCTTCGAGCGTCTTGGCCGAGGCGCCGGGGTAGGTGGCGTTCACCGAGATCTGCGGCGGCGCGATGCTGGGGTATTGCGACACCGGCAGGGTGTCGATGGCCAGCGCGCCGGCCAGCATGATGACGATGGCGATCACCCACGCGAAGATGGGCCGATCAATGAAAAAGCGGGACATGGTGTGCTCCTGTTGCCGGCCGGGGGATCAGCGCGCGGCGCTGGCGGGGGCGGCTTGCGAGGCGGGCGCTGACGGCGTGGCGGTCGGCGCGGCGCCGGGCTTGGTTTCGTCCGCCTGGGCAGGCGCGCCGGGGCGCACCTTCTGCAGTCCTTCGACGATCACGCGGTCGCCGGCTTGCAGGCCGGCCGTCACCAGCCACTGGTCGCCCACCGAGCGAGCGGCTTGCAGCGTGCGCGCCTGCACCTTGCCGTCGTCGCCCAGCACCAGCGCGGTGGCGTTGCCCTTGGCGTCGCGCGACACGGCCTTTTGCGGCACCAGCAGCGCCTGCTCGCTCTCGCCTTCTTCAACCACCGCGCGCACGTACATGCCGGGCAGCAGCAGGTGCTTGGGGTTGGGGAAGGTGGCGCGCAGCGTGACCGTGCCGGTGCTCGGGTCCACCGTCACTTCGGAGAACTCGAGCTTGCCGTCGAGCGGGTAGGTGCTGCCGTCCTCGAGCAGCAACTTCACCTTGGCTTGCGTCTGGGTCGAGCGCTTGAGCTGGCCCGAGGCCAGCGCGTTTTGCAGGCGCAACAGCTCGCTGCTCGACTGGGTCACGTCCACGTAGATCGGGTCGAGCTGCTGGATGGTGGCCAGCGTGGTGGCCTGGTTGGCGGTGACCAGCGCGCCCGGCGTCACGCTCGAGCGGCCGATGCGGCCCGAGATCGGCGCGTTGACGCGGGTGTAGTCGAGGTTGATCTGCGCGGTGCGCAGGGCGGCCTGCGCCGAGGCCACGTCGGCCTGGGCTTGCTTGAGCGCGGCCTGCGCGTCGTCATTGGCCTGCTTGCTCACCGCGTCGATGCCGGCCAGCTCGCCGTAGCGCTGCGCCTTGAGCGCGGCGGTGGTGAGGTTGGCCTGCGCCTTGGCCAGCGCGGCCTTGGCGCTGTTGGCGTCGGCCTCGTACTTGGCGGCGTCGATCTGGTAGAGCGCCTGGCCGGCCTTCACGTCGCCGCCCTCGGTGAAGAGCCGGCTTTTGATGATGCCCTCGACTTGCGGGCGCACCTCGGCCACCTGATACGGCGCGGTGCGGCCCGAGAGCTCGGTAGTCAGCCGCACGCTGCTGGGCGCCAGCCGCAACACGCCCACCGTGGGCGCCGCCGCCGGGGCCGCTGCGGCGGCGTTGTGGTCGCCGCAGGCGCTCAGCAGCGCGGCGCAAGCCAGCAACGCAGCGGCCAGCGTGGGGGAGGCAAGGGGTTTCATGACGGCAGGAATGTGGGGCATGGCAGAACCTCTGGGCGCCGGAATCGGTTAATGAATGATCGTTCATTCTATTTGTGTGGCAGCGCATGCCAACCAAAACCTGGCGTGAAGTTGTGCAAATCACGGCGCCGCGTGCGATTTGGCACGCGATCGGCGGTAGTGCGCGGCTGTGGGTGGCCCCATCCGATTTGCCGAAAGTGGCGCTTTCGGGGGTGCCAAATGGCACCTAGACTGACTTCGATCCTTCATCGTCAAGTGGCCCATTTGCTGGCAGATCGGGAGTCCACCATGCTGATCGGCGTACCGAAAGAGATCAAGAACCACGAATACCGCGTGGGCCTGACCCCGGCGGGCGCGGCGGCGCTGGTGCGCGACGGGCACGCCGTGCTCGTCGAGACGCAAGCCGGCGCCGGCGTGGGTTTTGACGACGCGGCCTACGAGGCGGTGGGCGCGCGCATCGCCGCCACGGCGGCCGAGATCTTCGCCAGCGCCGACCTGGTGGTGAAGGTCAAGGAGCCGCAGCCGGTTGAATACCGCCAGCTGCGCGCCGGCCAGGTGCTCTTCACCTACCTGCACCTCGCGCCCGACCCCGAACAGACCCAGGGCCTGCTGGCGGCCGATTGCGTGGCGATCGCCTACGAGACCGTGACCGACGCGCACGGCGGCCTGCCGCTGCTCAAGCCGATGAGCGAGGTGGCGGGGCGCATGTCCATCCAGGCCGGCGCGCACACGCTCGAAAAGGCCCAGGGCGGGCTCGGCGTGCTGCTGCCGGGGGTGCCCGGCGTGCCGCCGGCCAAGGTGCTGGTGCTGGGCGGCGGCGTGGTCGGCATCAACGCGGCCCGCATGGCGATGGGGCTGGGCGCGCAGGTCACGATCATGGACGTCTCGCTGCCGCGCCTGACGCAACTCGACAGCGATTTCGGCCCGCGCCTCGTCACCGAGGTCTCGACGCCCGAGAACATCGCGCGCCATCTGCCCGATACCGATCTCGTGATCGGCGCGGTGCTCATTCCGGGTGCGGCAGCGCCCAAGCTGGTGAGCCGGCGCATGCTGGGTCTGATGCGCCCGGGCAGCGTCATCGTGGATGTGGCCATTGACCAGGGCGGCTGCATCGAGACCTCGCGCCCCACCACCCACCAGCAGCCCACCTTCGTCGAAGAAGGCGTGGTGCATTACTGCGTGGCCAACATGCCCGGCGGCGTGGCGCGCACCGCCACGCTCGCGCTCACCAACGCCACGCTGCCCTTCGTGCGTCAACTGGCCAACCTGGGCTATCGCAAGGCCCTTGAAGCCAACCCGCATTTGCGCAACGGCCTGAACGTGCACCGGGGCCGCGTTACCCATGAGGCTGTGGCGCGCGAACTGGGCTACGCTTTTGAGGCGACCCTGTAAGACGTTGCCCGCCACCTCTGCATCTCAACCAGGAGCCGGTTCTGTGAGCACCCTTGCGAGCCTCCCGCCCAGCCGGTCATCTGCATCGGGTGAGCGCCGTCCGGTCGTCGGCATCTCGGCGTGCATCAAGCTGCTGGGCGCGCACCCGTTTCATGCGGCGGGGCAGAAGTATGTGGACGCCGTGCTGCACGGCGCGCAGGCCACGCCGCTGCTGCTGCCGGCCATCGGCGAGGCGCTGGACGTTGACCACGTGCTCGACCTGCTCGACGGCCTGCTGCTCACCGGCTCGGTGTCGAACGTGGCGCCCGAGCGCTATGGTCAGACGCCGGCTCATCCCGCCCTGGCGCAAGACCCGCTGCGCGACGCCACCACCTTCCCGCTGATCGACGCGGCCCTGCGGCGCGGCCTGCCCTTGCTGGGCATCTGCCGCGGCTTTCAAGAGCTCAACGTGGCCTGCGGCGGCACGCTGCATCAACAGGTGCACGCCCAGCCCGGCAAGGCCGACCACCGCGCGGCCGACGACGCCGATGTGGACGTGCAATACGGCCCGGCCCACCCGGTGATGCTGACATCAGGCGGCGTGCTGCAAGGCCTGCTCGGCGGGGCCGCGCAGATCACGGTGAACTCCATCCACGGTCAGGGCATCGACCAGCTCGGGCGCGGGCTGGCGATTGAAGCCACGGCGCCCGACGGGCTGATCGAAGCGATTCGCGTGCTCGAGGCCCCCTTTGCGCTGGCCGTGCAATGGCACCCGGAATGGAAGTTGCATCACAACCCGGACTCGCAACGACTCTTCGCGGCTTTCGGCCAGGCCTGCCGCGCCTACCGCGCAGCGGCTCGTTCTTCCCACAGGTGACCCATGACCATCGACAAAGACCAGAAGGCGTTTCAAGAGCTCGACGCGTGGCTCGACGACAACCGCGTCACCGAAGTCGAATGCCTGGTGCCCGACCTCACCGGCATGGCGCGCGGCAAGATCCTGCCGCGCGTGAAGTTTCAGGAAGAGCGCGGCATGAAGCTGCCCGAGGCCGTGCTCGGCATGACCGTGACGGGCGGCTTCCCCGAAGAGGGCCCGTATTACGACGTCATCAACGAGATCGACGTCGATCTCTTCCTCAAGCCCGACCCCAGCACGGCGCGCGTGGTGCCCTGGGCCATCGACCCGACCGCCGTGGTGATCCACGACTGCTTCAACGCCGAGGGCGAGATCGTCGACTTCGCGCCGCGCAGCGTGTTGCGCCGCGTGCTCAAGCTCTACGCCGACGAAGGCTGGTCGCCGGTGGTGGCGCCCGAGCTCGAGTTCTACCTGGTGGCGCGCAACACCGACCCCAACGAGCCCTTGCGCCCGCCCATCGGCCGCAGCGGTCGCGCCGAAGCGGGCCGGCAGGCCTACAGCATCGACTCGGTCAACGAGTTCGACCCGCTGTTCGAAGACATCTACGACTACTGCGAAAAGCAGAAGCTCGACATCGACACCCTGATCCACGAGATCGGCACCGGGCAGATGGAGATCAACTTCCTGCACGGCGACGCGCTTGAGCTGGCCGACAGCGTGTTTCTGTTCAAGCGCACCGTGCGCGAGGCGGCCTTCCGCCACAACATGTACGCCACCTTCATGGCCAAGCCCATGGCCAACCAGCCGGGCTCGGCGATGCACATCCACACGTCCATCGTCAACCAGAACGGCGCCAACATCTTCAGTGAAAAGAACGGCGCGCCGAGCAAGAACTTCAACTACTTCATCGGCGGCCTGCAGCGCTACCTGCCCAACGCGATGGCCTTCTTCGCGCCCTACGTCAACTCGTACCGCCGCCTCGTGAAGAACTCGGCCGCGCCCACCAACGTGCGCTGGGGCGCCGACAACCGCACCGTCGGCCTGCGCGTGCCGCATGCGAGCCCGGCCGCGCGCCGCGTCGAGAACCGCCTGGTGGGGGCCGACACCAACCCCTATCTGGCGATGGCCGCCACGCTGGCCTGCGGCTACCTGGGCATGAAAGAGAAGATCAAGCCCAGCGCCGAGATGAAGGGCAACGCCTACAACAAGGCGCACGAGCTGCCGCTCACGCTGCGCGGCTCGCTCGGGCTGCTGACCGAGTGCAAGGCGCTGCACGACGTGCTGAGCCCGGCCTTCGTCAAGGTCTTCCTGGCCGTCAAGCAGACCGAGCTCGACGAGTTCAACACCGTCATCAGCCCGTGGGAGCGTGCCCACCTGCTGCTCAACGTCTGACGCTCGCGAAGGACTGCCGATCATGACCGCCTCCCTTGCCCCCCGCATCGACACCCGCGCCTTGCAGCAGGCCGACGCCGAGCACTTCCTGCATCCGTTCACCGACTTCCAGTCGCTGGCCGCCAAGGGCTCGCGCATCATCACGCGCGGCGACAACATCTACGTGTGGGACAGCGAAGGTCACCGCATCCTCGATGGCATGTCGGGCCTGTGGTGCATGAACGTGGGCTACGGTCGCGGTGAGCTCGCCGACGTGGCTGCCAAGCAGATGCGCGAGCTGGCCTTCTACAACAGCTTCTTCCAGACGGCGACCGTGCCGGCCATCGAGTTGGGCCAGCTGTTGACCGAGGTCACGCCGCCGCAGTTCAAGCACGTGTTCTTCACCTGCTCGGGTTCCGAGGGCAACGACACCGTGCTGCGCATGGTGCGCCGCTATTGGGACCTGATGGGCCAACCCCGGCGCAAGACCTTCATCAGCCGCAAGAATGCCTATCACGGCTCGACCGTGGCGGGCGCGTCGCTGGGCGGCATGAGCTACATGCATGCGCAGGGCGACCTGCCCATTCCCGGCATCGTGCATATCGAGCAGCCCTACTACTTCGAGCACGGGCGCGGCATGAGCCCGGACGAGTTCGGCTTGCAGGCGGCCCGCTGGCTGGAGCAGAAGATCCTCGAAGTCGGGCCCGACACCGTGGCCGCCTTCATCGGCGAACCCATCCAGGGTGCGGGCGGCGTGATCATTCCGCCCGCCACCTACTGGCCCGAGGTGCAGCGCATCTGCGACCAGTACGGCATCCTGCTGGTGTCCGACGAAGTGATTTGCGGCTTCGGCCGCACCGGCAACTGGTTCGGCTGCGAGACCATGGGCTTCAAGCCCGACCTGATGACCTTCGCCAAGGGCGTCACCTCGGGCTACATCCCGCTCGGCGGCGTGATGGTGGGCGACCGCGTCGCCCAGGTGCTGATCGACAAGGGCGGCGAGTTCGAGCACGGCTTCACCTACTCGGGGCACCCGGTGGCGTGCGCCGTGGCGATCGAGAACATCCGCATCCTGCAGCGCGAGAAGCTCGTCGAGCGCGTGGCCCACGAGACGGGGCCCTATCTGAACCGGCGCTTTACCGAATTGCTTGACCACCCCTTGGTGGGCGTGGCCGAGAGCAAGGGGCTGATGGCCGGTTTGATCCTGATGAAAGACAAGTCAGCGAAAGAACTATTCGACACCAAGCTGGAAGTTGGTATGGTCTGCCGGCGCCATTGCTTCGAGGGCGGCGTGATCATGCGTGCCGTGGGCGACCGCATGATCATCGCGCCGCCGCTCGTGATGACAGTGGCCCAGATTGATGAAATGATCGGCTTGATTCGTGCTTCTCTCGATCGAACCCTGGACGAGCTCCGGCAGCGCGGCTGGCTCTGAGCGCCCCAGGCGATCCTCTCTCACTCACGCAACCCACCGCGACTAGGAGAAAGACTCATGGCTCATCTCGCTTCGACGTTTGCACTCACCTCGCCCAAGCGCTGGGCGACCTGCCTGGGGGCGCTGTTGCTGGCCTGGGGTGCGAGCGGCGCCGCGCAGGCGCAAGAAGAAGAGAAGGTGCTCAACATCTACAACTGGTCGGACTACATCGCGCCCGACACCATCGCCAACTTCGAGAAGGAGTACGGCATCAAGGTGCGGTACGACAACTTCGACAGCAACGAGATCCTGCACGCCAAACTGGTGGCCGGCAAGACGGGCTACGACCTCGTGGTGCCGTCGTCCAACTGGGGGCGCCTGCAGATCGACGGCGGCCTGCTCAAGAAGCTCGACAAGAGCCTGCTGCCCAACTACAAGAACCTCGACCCCGGCGTGCAGAAGCAGCTCGCCACGCTCGACCCCGGCAACCAATATCTCGTCAACTGGTTGTGGGGCTACACCACGGTGGGCATCAACGTCGACAAGGTCAAGGCCGCGCTGGGCAACCTGCCGATGCCCGACAACGCGTGGGACCTGATCTTCAAGCCCGAGTACATCTCGAAGATGAAATCGTGCGGCGTGTCCTTCCTCGATTCGCCTTCCGAGATCATTCCGCCCACGCTGCACTACCTCGGCAAGGAGCCCTACAGCAAGAACCCGTCCGACTACCAGGAGGCCGCGGCGCTGCTCAAGAAGATCCGCCCCTCGGTGACGCTGTTCAGCTCGTCGGGCTACATCAACGACCTGGCCAGCGGCTCGATCTGCCTGGCGCTGGGTTACTCGGGCGACATCAACATCGCGCGCCAGCGGGCCATCGAGGCCAAGAACGGGGTGCACGTCGAGGCGCTGATCCCGAAGACCGGCGCGATCCTGTTCTTCGACACCATGGCCATCCCGGCCGATGCGGCGCACCCGAAGAACGCGCACCTGTTCATCAACTACATCCTGCGCCCCGAGGTGCACGCGAGCCTGACGAACAAGGTCTTCTACGCCAACCCCAACGCGGCGGCCACCAAGTTCGTGAAGAAGGAAGTGGCCGAGAACCCCACGGTGTTTCTGTCTGACGAGGCGAAGGCCAAGATGCTGCCGCCGCAGACGGTGAACAACGACATCCGCCGCATGGTCACGCGCATCTACACGGCCTTCAAGACCGGCCTCTGAGGCCGGCGCGTCGCAACGATCTCGGTGGGCCGACCTCGGCGTCGGCTCGATTCAACCGCATCCTCATGGGTGGCACATGAGTTCTCCCGGACCCGTCGCGGCCAAGGGCGCGCCGTTTCTTGAAATCCGCAACCTCGTCAAGAAGTTCGACGACATCGCGGCGGTCAACGACGTCTCGCTCACCATCAACAAGGGCGAGATCTTCGCCTTGCTCGGCAGCTCGGGCTGCGGCAAGTCCACCTTGCTGCGCATGCTCGCCGGGTTCGAGGTGCCCACGTCGGGGCGGATCGTGCTGGGCGGCAGCGACCTCGCGGGCCTGGCGCCCTACGAGCGGCCGATCAACATGATGTTCCAGTCGTATGCGCTGTTCCCGCACATGAACGTGTGGGACAACGTGGCCTTCGGCTTGCGCCGCGCCGGTGCGGGCAAGGCCGAGATCGACGAGCGCGTGGCCAAGCTGCTCGATCTCGTGCAGCTCGGCAAGTACGCCAAGCGCAAGCCGCATCAGCTCTCGGGCGGGCAGCAGCAACGCGTGGCCCTGGCGCGCAGCCTGGCGCGCAACCCGCAGCTGTTGCTGCTCGACGAGCCGCTGGCGGCGCTCGACAAGAAGCTGCGCGAGCGCACCCAGATCGAGCTGGTCAACATCATCGAGCAGGTGGGCGTGACCTGCGTGATGGTGACCCATGACCAGGAAGAGGCCATGACCATGGCCAGCCGCATCGCCATCATGAGCGAGGGCAGCATCCTGCAAATGGGCACGCCGCCCGAGATCTACGAAACGCCGAACTGCCAGTTCGTTGCCGACTTCATCGGCAACGTCAACCTGTTCAACGGCAAGCTGATCGAGGACGAACCGAACCATGTGGTGATCGAGTGCCCCGAGTGCAAGCACTACGTGGGCCATGGCATCACCGGCACGCTGGGCATGGACTGCGCCGTGGTGCTGCGCCCCGAGAAGATAGAGCTGAGTCGCACCCAGCCGACGGGCGAGTTCAACTGGGTACGCGGCGAGGTGGAAGACCTGGCCTACATGGGCAGCTACACCGCCTACTACCTGAAGCTGCCCACCGGCATGCGGCTCAAGGCGACGATGGCCAACACCGAGCGTCACCCCGAGAACGTGCCGACGTGGGGCGATCACGTCTACGCCAGGTGGGCCAACGACGCTACCGTGGTGTTGCACGGCTGACGCGGGAGGCATCCGATGAGCCCGGCTTCTCTGTCCAAAGCGTTTCAGGCCCGCGCCCGCTGGCTGGTGATCGCCGTGCCGCATCTGTGGCTCGACGTGTTCTTTCTGGTGCCCTTCCTGATTCTGCTCAAGCTGTCGGTCACCGAGTCGGGCGAGGGCACCGAGCTGTTCGCGCAGATGATCAAGTACGTCGACGGCGTGCTGCAGATGCGCGTCAAGTTGTCGAACTATGTCTTCATCTGGAGCGACAACCTCTACTTCCTGACCTACCTGCGCTCGATCGGCTACGCCGCCGTCACCACGGTGCTGTGCCTGCTGATCGGCTACCCGTTCGCCTACTCGATGGCGCGAGCTCCAGCAGCGCGGCGGCCGGGCCTGCTGATGCTGGTGATGCTGCCGTTCTGGACGTCGTTCCTGATCCGCATCTACGCCTGGAAGGGCATCCTCGCGTCGAACGGCATCCTCAACTCGGTGCTGCTGTCGCTGCACGTCATTCAGCAGCCGCTGCTGATCCTGAACACCTGGATCTCGCTGACCATCGGCATGGTTTACGCCTACCTGCCGTTCATGATCCTGCCGCTGTATGCCAACCTCGTGAAGCACGACGGTCGGCTGCTCGAGGCGGCCGCCGATCTGGGGGCCACGCCCTGGCAGGCCTTCTGGCGCGTGACGGTGCCGCTGTCCAAGTCGGGCGTGATCGCCGGCTCGATGCTGGTGTTCATTCCGTGCGTCGGCGAATACGTGATCCCCGAGCTGCTGGGCGGGCCCGAGACGCTGATGATCGGCCGCGTGCTGTGGGACGAATTCTTCAGCAACAACGACTGGCCCATGGCGGCGGCGGTGGCGGTGGTGATGATCCTGCTCATCATCGTGCCCATCGCGCTGTTCAACAAATATCAGTCCGAGCAAGGCGAAGGAGGTCGCGCATGAGCCATGGCATGCCGCCGGTCAGCAACGCCTTCACCCGCACGGTGCTGGGCGTGGTCTACGCCTTCCTGTACCTGCCCATCGTCTGGCTCATCGTCTACTCGTTCAACGAGTCGAACATGGTCACGCTGTGGAGCGGCGTGTCGCTCAAGTGGTATGCCGAGGTGCTGCACGACCGCGAAATTCTGGACGGCGTGTGGTTGTCGCTGCGCATCGCGTTCTGCAGCGCCAGCGTGTCGGTGCTGCTGGGCACGTTCGCGGCCTTCGTGCTGGTGCGCTACCACCGCTTCGCGGGGCGCACGCTGTTCGCCGGCATGATCAACGCGCCGCTGGTGATGCCCGAGGTGATCATCGGCCTGTCGCTGCTGTTGATGCTGGTGTCGGTGCAGCGCTGGCTGGGCTTCCCCGAGCGCGGCATGCTCACCATCTTCTTCGGCCACGTGATGCTGGGCATGGCGTATGGCGCGGTGGTGGTGCAGTCGCGCCTCAAGGAGATGAACATGTCGCTCGAAGAGGCGGCGATGGACCTCGGCTGCAAGCCGCTGGGCGTGTTCTGGCACGTCACGCTGCCGCTCATCGCGCAGGCCATGCTGTCGGCCTGGCTGCTCACCTTCACGCTGTCGCTCGACGACGTGGTGCTGTCGTCCTTCCTGTCGGGCCCTGGCTCGTCGCCGCTGCCCATCGTGATCTTCTCGCGCGCCAAGCTGGGGCTGAACGCCGAGGTCAACGTGGTGGCCACCATCACCATCCTGATCGTCAGCGTGGGCGTGATCTGGTCGAGTCTGTACATGGCCCGCAAGGAGCGGCGCCACGCCCGCGAGATCGCCGAAGCGTTTTCTGAAGCGAATGCCGGTTGACCGCCGGCTGGATGTTCAACCTGTTCTGAAGCCCTGACCCCTTTTGGAGGAACCATGCAGAAACTGGAAGCGAAAGTCAAAGCAAGCGTCATGGCCGTGCTGCTGGCCCTGCCCATGGCCTCCATGGCGGCCGACAGCAATGCCGATCTGCGCAAGGAGATCGAGCTGCTCAAGGCCAAGCTCAAGGAGCTGGAGCAGAAGATCGAAGCCGCTCCGGCGCCAGCTGCCACGCCCGCTCCGGATGCGGTCGACCCGGTCGAGTTCAACCGCATCCGCGTCAAGACCGAAGGGCTCGAAGACACGCTCGAGATGAACGGCTTCAAGGGCCTGAAGGTCACCGGCTACATCGACCCCACCTGGGTCTACAGCGAGCGGGCCAATGGCGGCAGCTTCACCTTCTTGAACAACAACTACTCCAGCGACCCGAGCGCCGCGGTCAACGACTTCACGCAAGACACCTTCTCGTACTACAACAGCTACTTCGGTGGCGTGACGCTGAAGGTCGAGAAGGAATTCGAGGGCGGCTTGAAGAGCATGTTCTCGCTGCGCCCGCGTCGCTCGGTGGCCAACACCTTGTCGTTCGGGCAGCTCTTCGAGGAGGCCGAGCTCTGGGTGCCGCTGGGCAGCCTGACCTGGAAGGCCACCGCCGGCCAGACCATCACCTGGAACGGCTACGAATACGTGCAGGCGCCGCTCAAGAAGAACATCACGTCCAACCTGCTGCTCGACTTCGGCGGCCCCGGCTACATGACCGGCGCGGGCCTCGAATACCTGCAAGGCAAGTGGTGGGTCAAGACCTCGGCGGGCAACATCAGCAACAGCCACACGCCGCATGGCTACGACGGCCAGGGCGCGCACTGGCGCGTGGACTACGCCAAGGGCGAGTTCCAGGGCTGGGGCGCCTCGGGTCTGCACGGCAAGGTCTACCAGCACGGCTACAACTACCTCGAAGCCGACGCCTATTTCATTCGCGGTGACGTGACCCTGCAAGGCCAGATCGAAGGCTCGCAGTGGCAGCACGCCGGCTTCAGCGGGGGCACCACGGGCACCGTCGGCCTCTCGGGCCTCGCGGCCTACAAGTTCACGCCGCAGCTCGAAGGCATCTTCCGCGCCGACTACCTCGACAACCACCGTGGCGGCGGCGGTACGCCGGCCACCAACACGGGCAACGTGAACCAGCTGTGCCCAACCGGCAGCGCCACGGGCGAGCTCGACAAGAACGGCAACCCGGCGACCGACATCAACGGCGACCCGGCCGCGTTGTGCGGCGACTACCGCAACGGCTTCGGCCCCGGCGCGGTGTACGACGCCAGCACCGGGCTGTGGGCCTTGGGCGACCCGAATCGCGGCAGCAAGCGCACGGCCTTCACCTTCGGGCTGAACTATCAATATCACATGAACGGCCTGCTCAAGACCGAGCTGCGCTACGACCGCTCCAACCTCAACTCGTTCTACGACTGGAGCTCGGGCGGCTACAAGAAGGACAACCTGACCTTCTCGGTGCAGACCGTTGTGAGCTGGCAGTAAAGCTGGCAGCAAGCCAAGGAGCCCGCATGAGCCCAACGAACGCCATCGACTGGAAGCAACTCGCCGCCGGGCTGCGGCTCGATGGCCGCGCCTTCATCGGCGGCGAGCGCGTGGCGGCGGCCACGGGGGCGGTGTTCGATTGCATCTCGCCGATCGACGGCCGCAAGATCGCCGAGGTGGCGCGCGGCGATGCGGCCGACATCGACCGCGCCGTGGCTGTGGCGCGCGCGGCCTTCGACGACCAGCGCTGGGCGGGCCAGGCGCCGGCGCAGCGCAAGGCGACCTTGCTGCGCTTCGCGGCCCTCATCAAGCAGCACGCGCAAGAGCTGTCAGTGCTCGAAAGCCTCGACATGGGCAAGCCCGCTCGCGCCGCGCTCGAGGTGGACATCACCGCCACCTTCAAGACCATCAGCTGGACGGCCGAGGCGGTGGACAAGCTGTATGACGAAGTGGCGCCCACGCCGTCGCACACGCTGGCGCTGGTCACGCGCGAGCCCATCGGCGTGGTGGGCGCCATCGTGCCCTGGAACTACCCGATGCTGATGGCGGCCTGGAAGATCGCGCCTGCCTTGGCCGTGGGCAACAGCGTCGTCCTCAAGCCGTCTGAAAAATCGCCGCTCACCGCGCTGCGCCTGGCCGAGCTGGCGCTCGAAGCCGGCGTGCCGGCGGGGGTGTTCAACGTGGTGCCGGGCTTCGGCCACGAGGCGGGCGCGGCGCTGGCGCTGCACATGGGCGTCGACACCATCGGCTTCACCGGCTCCACGCGCACCGGCAAGCTGATCACGCAGATGGCGGGGCAGTCCAACCTCAAGCGCGCCTGGACGGAGCTGGGCGGCAAGTCGCCCTTCGTGCTGTTTGCCGACGCCGACATCGACGCCGCCGTGAAGGCCGTCACCGGTTCGATCTTCTGGAACCAGGGCGAGAGCTGCAACGCGCCCTCGCGCCTGCTGGTCGAGCGTTCGATCGCCGACCGCGTGATCGAGCAATGCGCCGCCATCGCACCGCGTTATGCCCCGGCCGACCCGCTGCTCGACGGCACCGTGATGGGCGCGCTGGTGGACGACATCCAGCTGCGCACCGTGCTGGGCTACATCGACGCCGGCAAGGCCGAGGGTGCTGCCTGCGTGGCGGGCGGCGAGCAGGTGCGTGCCGAGACGGGCGGCTACTACGTCGCGCCCACCGTGTTTGCCGGCGTGCACAACCGCATGAAGATCGCCCGCGAAGAAATCTTCGGCCCGGTGCTGTCGATCATCCCGTTTGATTCGGCCGACGAGGCCATCCGCATCGCGAACGACACGCCCTACGGCCTGGCTGCGTCGGTCTGGACGAAAGACCTCGCCAAGGCCCACCTCACGGCGCGCGCCCTGCGTGCCGGCGTGATCCACGTCAACTCCTACGACGAGGACGACATCGTCGCCCCCTTCGGCGGCTACAAGCAGTCGGGCAACGGGCGCGACCGCTCGCTGCACGCGTTCGACAAATACACCGAGCTGAAGACCACCTGGATCAGACTGAGTTGAGGCACACATGACACAAACCGCATCGAAAGCCGGCACGCATCGGCACAACCAGGCCGACTGCCCGCGCATCGGCACGCGCTACCGCGACTGGCGGCTCAATGGCCCGTATGACGCGCTGGTCATCGGCTCGGGCCTGGGCGGTTTGACGACGGCCGCGATGCTCGCCGAGCAGGGCTGGAAGGTGGCCGTGCTCGAGCAGCACTACACCGCCGGCGGCTACACGCACAGCTACGAGCGCGCCGGCTACGAGTGGGACGTGGGCCTGCACTACGTGGGCGATATGGGCGCGCCCACCGTGCCGCGCAAGTTGATGGACTGGGTGACGGGCGGGCGCGTGCAGTGGGCGTCGATGGGGGCGGTGATTGACCGCTTTTTCGTCGGCGACCAGGTGTTCGACGCCGTGGCCGGCAAGCAGGCGTTTCGCGACGGACTCGTGCAGCGCTTCCCCGACGAGGCGGCGGCCATCGACCGCTACCTCGCCTTGCTCGCGCAGGCCAAGAAGGCCATGCCCTGGCTGATGGCGGGCCGCGTGCTCAAGCCCTGGCAGCGCGCGTTAGCCCAGCCGCTGCTCAAGCGCCTGCTGCCGCGCACCTTCGGCATGACCACCGCCGCCGTGCTCGCCGAGCTCACGAGCAACCCCGATCTCGCCGCCGCGCTGTGCGGGCAATGGGGCGACTACGGCATGCCGCCGGCCGAGTCGTCGTTCATCATCCACGCGCTGGTCGTCACGCACTACCTGCACGGCGGCTATTACCCGGTGGGCGGCAGCTGGCGCATCGCCGAGGCCATCCTGCCCAAGATCCGCGCGGCGGGCGGCGAGGTGTTCACCTACGCGCGCGTCGAGCGGATCATCGTCGAGCAGGGCCGGGCCAAGGGCGTGCTGATGGCCGACGGCACGCGCATCGATTGCGGCTGCGTGATCTCGGGCGCGGGCGTGTTCAACACCTTCGAGCATCTTGTGCCCGCCGACGCGGTGAAGCGCGCGGGCTACGACCGGCTGCTGCAACAGGTCAAGCCCAGCGCGGCCTATCTCGGGGCCTACGTGGGGCTGCGGCACACCGCCGAAGAGCTGGGCCTGCCCAAGACCAACTTCTGGATCTACGCCGACCGCGATTACGACGCGAGCATCCGGCGCTTCTTGGCCGACCCCGAGCAGCCGCTGCCGCTGGTCTACATCTCCTTCCCCTCGGCCAAGGACCCGGACTTCGCGCGCCGCTACCCCGGCCGGGCCACCATCGAAATCGTGGCGCCCACGCAGTACGACTGGTTCAAGCGCTGGGCCGACACCACCTGGGGCCAGCGCGGTGCCGACTACGAGGCGGCCAAGGCGCGCTGGGGCGAGCGCCTGATGGACGTGCTGTACGAGCATCTGCCGCAACTGCGCGGCAAGGTCGATTACGTCGAGGTCTCGACGCCGCTGTCCACCAACTGGTTCGGTGGCTACCAGCGCGGCGAGCTGTACGGGCTCGACCACGACCCGAGCCGCTTCCAGCAAGACTGGCTCACGCCGCGCACCCGCATCGAAGGCTTGTGGCTGACCGGGCAGGACGTGCTCTCGTGCGGCGTGGTCGGCGCCATGATGAGCGGCGTGCTCACCGCCACCGCGATGGTGGGCGTGCGGCGCACGATGCCGCTGCTCAAGCGCATCATGACCGCGCCCACCGTGATGGCGCCGCCCTTGCCGCAGGCCGCCGCCGAACCCACCGCGCGCGACGAACGCGAACGCCGCGCGGCTTGAGCGTCGGCGTGCCCGCTTAATCGTGGTGCCCGCCTTAATCGTGGTGCCCGCTTAAGCCAGACCTAAGCAGGTCCGGGCAGACTTCGCCCTCAGGGCCACCGGCGCGGTGTCGGCGGCCGACGCTGCTGCACACCCCCATGCGCTTGTTGCTTGTCGAAGACGATCAGATGATCGGTGAATCGGTGCTCGATATCCTGCGCGCCGAAGGCTACGCCGTGGACTGGGTGAAAGACGGCTACCTGGCCGACGCGGCGCTGGGCGCGCAGAGCTACGACCTCGTCCTGCTCGACCTGGGTCTGCCGGGGCTCGACGGCATCGAGGTGTTGCGGGCACTGCGGGGGCGCAAGCAGCGCACGCCGGTGCTGATCGCCACCGCGCGCGACTCGGTGGATCAGCGCATCCGGGGGCTCGACGAGGGCGCCGACGACTACGTGCTCAAGCCCTACGACCTGGGCGAGCTGCTGGCGCGCGTGCGGGCCCTGCTGCGCCGCGCCGCCGGGCGCGCCGAGCCGGCGTATGAGCACCTGGGCGTGGTGATCCAGCCGGCCACGCGCGAGGTGTCGGTGGCCGGCGAGCCGGTGGTGCTGTCGTCGCGCGAATGGGCGGTGCTCGAGCCGCTCATCGCCCGCCCGGGCATGGTGCTGTCGCGCGCGCAGCTCGAAGAAAAGATCTTCGGCTGGGGCGACGAGGTGTCGAGCAACGCCGTCGAGGTCTACGTGCACGGCCTGCGCAAGAAGCTCGGCAGCGGGCTGATCCAGACCGTGCGCGGCGTGGGCTACATGGTGCCCAAGGCATGAGCGGCGCCACGACTCATTCGCTGCGGACGCGGCTGCTGGGCTTCATCCTTGGCGCCATCGTGGTGGCCGCGGTGGTGCAGGTGGTCACCGCCTACCGCACGGCATTGAGCGAGGCCGACGCCCTCTTCGACCGCCACATGCAGAAGATGGCCTTCTCGCTGCGCTCGGGCACCCCGCTCATCAACGACGAGCCCAACAGCGCGCTCAGCGCCGACCGCGAAAACGAAGACTTCTTCGTGCAGATGTGGTCGGCCAACGGGGTGCCGATTTTTCAATCGGCCGCGCACCGACTCTTGCGCCAGCCGGGGCCGCCCGGCTTCTCGAATCTGCGGTCGCTCGACAACCGCACCTATCGGCTGTTCGTCATCGCCACGCCGCAGCAGGTGATCCTGGTGGCGCAAGACATGGCCGCGCGGCGCGACATGGCGCGCTCGCTGGCCTTGCGCACCGCGTTGCCGGCGCTGCTGATGGCGCCGCTGCTGATGCTGGTGGTGTGGTGGGTGGTGAGCCGCTCGCTGGCGCCGGTGGCCAGCGTGCGTACCCAGGTGGCGCGGCGCCGGGCCGATGACCTGCACCCGGTGAACGAGCAGGGTCTGCCGGCCGAGGTGCGCCCGCTGATCCAGGAACTCAACCTGCTGTTCGAGCGCTTGCGCCAGGCCTTCGAGGCGCAGCAGCACTTCGTGGCCGACGCGGCGCATGAGCTGCGCTCGCCGCTGGCCGCGCTGAAGATCCAGCTGCAAGGCTTGCAGCGCGCGGCCGACGAGCCGGCCCGCGAGCTGGCCATCAAGCGCCTGGCCGCCGGCATCGACCGCGCCGGCCATCTCGTCGATCAATTGCTGGTGCTGGCGCGCCAGCAAACGCATGCCAGCGCGAGCGGCGAGCCGCAGCCCGTGGCGCTCGATCAGGTCAGCCTGGTGGCCCTGGCCGATGCCATGCCGGCCGCGCAGGCGCGGGGCATCGACCTCGGCGTGCACCGCTCCGATGCCACCACGGTGCGCGGCGACGCCGAAGCCCTGCGCACCCTGATCCGCAACCTGCTCGACAACGCCATCAAGTACTCGCCGCCCGGTGGCACGGTCGACCTGAGCGTGCAGGCCGACATGGTGGGCGCGGTGCTGGTGATCGAAGACAGCGGCCCGGGCATCGCGCCGCGCGACCGCGCCCGCGTGCTCGACCGCTTCTACCGCGTGAGCGGTTCAGGTGCCGAGGGCAGCGGGCTGGGGCTGGCCATCGTCAAGGCGATTGCCGAGCGGCACGGCGCGCGGCTGCAGCTCGACGAATCGACCCGCCTGGGCGGGCTGCGCGTGCAAGTGATCTTTGCGCCTTAAGCCTCGTCTAAGGCAAGGCGCCCAGAATCGAGGCTTCATCGTTTGAAGGATCCAAGGATCACTGCCATGCGTCTGTCTTTCATTGCCGCGGCCTCCCTGGCTGCCTTGCTGGCTGCCTGCAGCAGCGCCCCCAAGCAAGCCGCTGAGTCGCAGCCGGCTGCCTCTACCCAGTCGAGCGCGCCCGCCGCGTCGCCGGCGGCTCAAGCACGCCCGGTTGACCCGGCGCAGCTCGAGCGCGAGCGCCTGGCCGCGCAACAGCGTCAGCAGCTGGCTGACCTCAACAGCAAGAGCGTGTTCTTCGACTTCGACTCCTTCGTCGTCAAGCAGGACTACGCCGCGCTGATCCAGAGCGAGGCCAGCCTGATGCACGGCCTGCCCACCGACCACCTGACGCTGCAAGGCCATGCCGACGAGCGTGGTGGCGCCGAATACAACCTGGCGCTGGGCCAGAAGCGCGCCGAGGCCGTGCGCAAGGCGCTGGTGCTGCTGGGCGCTTCGTCCGACCGCATCGAAACCATCAGCTTCGGCAAAGAAAAGCCGCGGGCCACCTGCCACGACGAATCGTGCTGGTCGCAAAACCGTCGCGTCGATTTCGTCAACGTGGCCAAGTAAGGCGCTCGTTCGCGTTCCCAGGTTCTCGTCCCCTAGGCTCGGTCTCCCTGCCGAGCTGCTTGCGCGGCCACCTTGTGTGGCCGTCTTTTTTGGGTGGCCTGCCTGCTCGAAAGTGGCTCTCGCGGCTGGCCTGAAGCGGCCCTTCCGACGGGGCCAGATTCCTTCTACCATGAGGCTCTCACGCATCCGCTCACAGGATCGAGGCCTGCATGCTTTCACTCCAAGACCCGGCGCTGCTGCGCCCCGACGCGTTCATCAACGGCAACTGGCTGGCGTCCGACAGCGGCGAGCGCTTCGCGGTGGGCAACCCGGCTACCGGCGCGGTGCTCGCCCAGGTGCCGCGCATGGGTGCCGCCGAAACCCAACGCGCCATCGACGCCGCCCAGGCCGCGCTGCCCGGCTGGCGCGCCAAGACCGCCGCCGAGCGCGGCAAGCTGCTGCGCAAGTGGTTTGAGCTGATGCTGCAGCATCAGAACGACCTCGCCGCCATCCTCACCGCCGAGCAAGGCAAGCCGCTGGCTGAGGCGCGCGGCGAGATCGCCTACGGTGCGTCCTTCATCGACTGGTTTGCCGAAGAGGGCAAACGCGTCTACGGCGAGGTGATCCCGACCGTGGGGGCCGACCGCCGCCTGCTCGTCGTCAAGGAGCCCGTCGGCGTGTGCGCGGCCATCACGCCCTGGAACTTCCCGAACGCGATGATCACGCGCAAGGCCGCGCCCGCGTTGGCGGCCGGTTGCACCATGGTCATCAAGCCCGCCGAGCAGACGCCGCTCTCGGCCCTGGCGATGGCCGAGCTGGCGCAGCGTGCGGGCATCCCGCCCGGCGTGATCAATGTGGTGACGGGCGACGCCCGCGCCATCGGCGGCGTGCTGACCAGCAGCCCCATCGTGCGCAAGCTGTCGTTCACCGGCTCGACCGAAGTCGGCCGCCTGCTGATGCAGCAATGCGCGCCCACCGTGAAGAAGCTCTCGCTCGAACTCGGCGGCAACGCACCCTTCATCGTGTTCGACGATGCTGACCTCGATGCCGCGGTGGCCGGCGCCATGGCCTCGAAATACCGCAACGCGGGCCAGACCTGCGTGTGCGCCAACCGTCTGCTCGTGCAAGCCAGCGTGGCCGATGCCTTTGCCGCCAAGCTCGCTGCGGCCGTGGCGCAACTCAAGGTGGGCGACGGCGCCGCCGAGGGTGTCAACCAAGGCCCTCTGATCGACGACGATGCCGTGCGCAAGGTCGAAGAGCTGCTGGCCGACGCCGTGAGCCAGGGCGCGCGCGTGGTGACCGGTGGCAAGCGCCATGCGCTGGGCCGCACCTTCTTCGAGCCGACCATCGTGAGCGGCGTGACGCCGGCCATGCGCGTGGCGCGCGAAGAGATCTTTGGGCCGGTGGCGCCGATCTTCATCTTCGACACCGAAGCCCAGGCCATCGCCATGGCCAACGACACCGAGTTCGGCCTCGCGTCCTACTTCTACTCGCGCGACATCGGCCGTGTGTGGCGCGTGGCCGAGGCGCTGGAGTACGGCATGGTCGGCATCAAC
>NZ_JAYSBZ010000025.1:0-43537 GCF_041915145.1 Aquabacterium sp.
TGCAGCGACCGCAGGCTGCACAAATTCAGGTTCATGCGCCCCAGCGTCCTGCCGCACCGGTTGTGTCGACGCCTCCGCGTCTGGCAGCCGAGAGCGTGGTGCGCGAAGCGCCGCCCGATGACGTCGGCGAGATCCCTCCCTGGGTGGACGCGCCGGATGGCGAGCCCGACGAGTTCGAGTCGAGCGCGACGGGCGGCCGCGAGATGCCGAGCCCCGAGCCGGCGGCGCGGCGCGCCGAGGTGCCTCGGTTCGACGACCCGCTGGGGCTGCGGTGGGCGGAGCTGGTCGGCCAGATGTCGGCTGCTGGCGCCATCACGGCTCTGGTGCGCGAGTTGGCCTGTCAGTCGCAATGCATGTCGGTGACTCCGGCCGATGGTGGGGCCGAGCGCTGGTTGATTCGAGTCGAGCGCGAAACGCTGCGCAACGGCTCGCACTGCGAGCGGCTCGAAGCGGCCATGGCGGCGGCGTTGGGGCACCCCGTGCAACTCGATGTCGAGCCGGGCGTGGCCAAGGACAGCCCCGCCAAGCGCGATGCCGCCGACAAAGAGCGCCGCCAGCGCGCGGCAGAAACCTTGATCGAAGGCGACCCGCTGGTGGTGTCGCTGATGCAGCAATTCAAAACGGCACGCATTGTGCCGGGCTCGATCAAGCCCATTTGATTTCACGATTTCACTTGAATTGAGAAGAGGACAACCATGCTCAAAGGTCAACTCGCGGGCTTGATGAAGCAAGCCCAGCAAATGCAAGACAACCTCAAGAAGGCGCAAGACGAATTGGCGCTGGTCGAGGTCGAAGGGCAATCGGGCGCGGGTTTGGTGAAGGTCGTGATGACCTGCAAGCACGACGTCAAGCGCATCACCATCGACCCCAGCCTGCTGGCCGATGACAAGGACATGCTCGAAGACTTGGTCGCTGCCGCGTTCAACGATGCGGTGCGCCGTGCCGAAGAAACCTCCACTGCCAAGATGAGCAAGCTCACGGCCGGCATGCCCATGCCCCCGGGGATGAAGTTCCCGTTCTGATCGGTGAAAGTGCCGCTGCGTTGACACCTTGGCTTCTGCTGCTTCGTCTCTCGACGCGTTGATCGATGCCTTGCGTCGCCTGCCGGGCGTCGGGGTCAAGTCGGCGCAGCGCATGGCCTATCACCTGATGCAGCATGACCGCGATGGCGCCATGCTGCTGTCGCGTGCGCTCGGCGAGGCCGCCAGCCATGTGCGGCATTGCGAGCGCTGCAACACCTACACCGAAGCGCCTGTCTGCTCGGTGTGCCTCGACCCGCAGCGCGACGCCCGGTTGCTCTGCGTGGTCGAAACTCCGGCCGATCAGGCGGCGCTGGAGCGTACGGGCAGTTTTCGCGGCTTGTATTTCGTGTTGATGGGCAAACTCAGCCCGCTCGATGGCGTAGGGCTGCGCGATATCGGTCTGCCGCGCCTGATCGAGCGCGCCACCGACGGCGTGGTCGAAGAAGTCATCGTCGCCACCAACTTCACCGCCGAAGGCGAGGCCACGGCGCATGTGATTGGCGACGCGTTGCGGCCGCGCGGCGTGCGCGTCACCCGGCTCGCTCGCGGTGTCCCGGTGGGCAGCGAGCTTGAATACGTCGACCTGGGCACCATCGCCCACGCGTTGATGGACCGCCGCTGAATTCGACGAGTCGCGCGCTCGGTCGATCTTCTGCTTCTGCCTCCTGAGGTTCAGCAAACATTGGTACCTTTTAGTACCATTGCGCGACCATGCGATGCTGCGTGGTCGAGATGGCCCACAACTTACGGAGACTTCAGATGACGATTGCCAACTGGTGCGTGTTGATTGCCTGCCTGCTGCCGATTGCGTGCGCAGGGATCGCCAAGGCCGGCGGATTCGGCCGATCGCCCAAGAAGGGCGGTTACGACAACAACGATCCGCGCGGGTATCTGGCGGGTCTCGATGGTTATCGCCAGCGCGCCAACGCGGCGCAGGCCAACAGCTTCGAGGCCCTGCCGCTGTTTATCGCATCGGTGGTGCTGGCCCAGCAGGCCCACGCCGATCAGGTACACGTTGACCAGCTGGCCATGGCTTTCATCGGTGTGCGGGTGGTCTATATCGCCTTCTATCTGGCGAATCTGGCGACCTTGCGTTCGCTGGTGTGGGCGGCTGGCCTGGCGATCAGCGTTGCCATTTTGTTGAGCAAGTGAGGATGGGTGCGGCACACTTTTGTCGGTGAGCCGCTTTTTCGTCGTCAGCGGACACGGGTGTTGGCTGCAGCCACCGCCACGGTTCGCGATGCGCTGCGCGTGCGCTGCGAAGTCTTGGCTCGCGGAGTCGGCGCTTTTGCGACGACCGTGCCACGAGTGCGGGGCGCCGACTGCGGCGTGGAACGGGCCGCGGTGGTGCGCGCGGTTGCCCGTTTATTGGACACATAGATCACCACTTGCTGGCCGCGTCCCAGGTGGGTTTGCGGCGAGAGCTTGTTCCATTGCGCAACCTGCGCGGCGCTCACTCCGAAGCGTCGCGCCACGCTGGCCACGTTGTCGCGTTTGCCGGCGCGCACCACCATCTTGCGCAGAGGCGGCACATCGGGGGCCAGGCTCATCGTGGCGTTGTCGGCAATCTCTTCAGAGATGTCCTGAGTGCGCTGCTGAGAACGCGGCACCAGCAGGGTGGAACCCGCCTTCACCAGCATCTTGGGCGGCACCCGGTTGATGTCGCGGAGCTGGGCTTCGCTCATGCCGACCTGCTTGGCCGCTTCGGCGGGGCGCATCGTCTTGGGCACGACCCAGGCCGTCCAGGTGGCGAGCGGGCCGTGGTGCTGGGCCAGGTTGGCGACGAACTGCTCGGCGTTGTCGTAGGGCAGCAGCACTTGCGGCGTGCCATTGGCCAGGATGACCGGCTTGTTGAGCGACGGGTTGAGGGCGTGGAATTCGTCCAGCGACAGCCCGGCCAGCTTGCAGGCCAGCGCGGCGTCGATGTCGCGCTTGATGGGCACGCTGACGAAGTAGGGGTGATTCGCCAGCGGCGGCAGGTTCAGGCCGAACGCCTCGGGGTGGCTGACGATGTTTTTGACCGCTTGCAGCTTGGGCACGTAGTTGCGCGTTTCAGCCGGCATGTTGAGGCTGCTGTAGTCGGTGGGCAGGCCGGCGCGCTGGTTGCGGGCGATGGCGCGCTGCACATTGCCTTCGCCCCAGTTGTAGGCGGCCAGGGCCAGTTGCCAATCGCCGAACATGCCGTACAGGCGCTGCAGGTAGTCCATGGCCGCGCGGGTGGATGCGAGCACGTCGCGGCGATCGTCGCGGAAGATGTTTTGCTTGAGCGCGTAGTCCTTGCCGGTGGACGGCACGAACTGCCACATGCCCGATGCCTTGGCGACCGACAAGGCCTGCGGGTTGAAGGCGCTTTCAATGAACGGCAGCAGGGCCAGCTCGGCGGGCATGTGGCGCTGTTCGATTTCGCTCATCACGTGATACAGGTAGCGGCCGGAGCGCTCGGTCATGCGCTGCACGTAGTCGGGGCGCTGGGCGTACCACTGCTCGTGCTGGCGCACGAGGTTGTTGTCGAGGTCGGGGATGCCGAACCCCTGGCGCACGCGAGCCCACAGGTCGGCTTGCGCAGCGCTGTCGCCCAGCGTCACGGGTTGCTCGGGTTGCATGGCGTCGGTCGGCGTGCCAACGGCGTCCTTGCCCGACTCCTCGGGGGCGACCGGCGCAGCAAGGTCTACCGGCTGCGACGTCGCGAGGCTCATGCTGCCGCGCATCGGTTCGTGCGTGCTGGACGCAGTGCGGCCAGCCGCAGACGGGGCGGCGTCAATCAACTGACCGGGTTGCAGGGCGCTACTTTGTTGAGGCGCTTGCATCGAGCCGCAGGCGGCCAAGCCGAGGGCCGACATCACCAACAGCGCGCAAGTCGTCAGTCGGGTCGGCAATGTGGGCGGGGCGATGGGGCGTTGAGATAGGGTCATCGGTATACGTTCTTCCACTGTCTGATGGCGGTGATCACCGCAACAGGGTTGGGGCTGGTGGCGCCGTGCTCACGTGCCGCAGCGAACAGTTCGGCTGAGGCGTCGGGGCGCAGGCCACGCAGAAAAGGGTTGATGCGCCACTCGCGACCCAGCGTGCTGGGGAGCGTGGGGCGATGCTGGTGACGGAGGTCGTTGCATTCGACAACGGCCTGGCCGATGTCGCGATTGGAGGGCTCGACGGCCTGCGCAAAGCGCAGGTTCGATTCGGTGTACTCGTGCGTGCAGCACACGCGAGTGGCGTCTGGCAGGCCGCCCAGGCGCTGCAGCGATGCGGTCAATTGCTCGTGTGTGCCGTCGAAGAGGCGGCCACAGCCGGCCGAGAACAGCGCGTCGCCGCAGAAGAGCAGCGGGTCGGCGGACGGTGCGTCGTCGTAGGCGCTGGCAGTTGCGGTGGGCACCGAATCGCAGAGGTAGGCGACATGACCGGCGGTGTGGCCGGGCACGTCGAGCACTTGCCATTCGAGGTCGAGCAGCTGCAAACGGTCTCCTTCGCGAACGGCCCGGGTGCGGCCGGGGATGGCTTCATGAGCGGTGCCGACCACGGGGCCTTGCAGCCGCGGCAGCAAGGCTTGAATGCCGCCGACGTGATCGCCGTGGTGATGGGTCACTAGAATGCCCACCAGTTTCAGCGAGCTTGCATCGAGGGCGCGCTCGACCGGGGCCGCTTCACCCGGATCCACCACAATGGCCTCGGCACCGTTGTGCAGCATCCAGATGTAGTTGTCGACGAAGGCGGGCAGCGCTAAGAGTTCCATGACGCAAACTGATCCGATTATAGAGTTGCACCCCTGGCTGGGGACTCCGCCGGGCCGCTATTTACACGAGTGGGAACAACTGCAACTGGATCGTGCGGTGTCCGACATTTTCGGGTTCCATGCCTTGCAGTTGGGGCTGCCCGAACTGGATGCCTTGCGTGCCAATCGGATGCCGCATCGCTGGGTCGCGCTGGACAGCGCCTACGCTGGTCTGCGAACCTTGCCCGCAAATCAACATCGTCCGTCAACGTGCGACCCGGCTCAGGGGTTGACGGAGACGTCGCTCGGCTTGCTGTGCGATTTCGAGTCGTTGCCCTTTCCGAGCAACAGCCTGGATCTGGTGGTGCTGCCGCATGCGCTCGAATTGGCGCGCGACCCGCACGAAACCTTGCGCGAGGTCGAGCGGGTGCTGGTACCCGAGGGCCGGGTCGTGATCGTGGGGTTCAACCCGGCCAGCTTGTGGGGGTTGGGGCATCGGCTCGGTCGCTGGGGTGTCAAGCGATCCACGGTGCTGCCGCAGGGCGAGTTCATTGCCTACTGGCGCCTGCGAGACTGGCTGCGTCTGCTGGGGCTCGAAGTCGAGACGGGCGGCTTCGGGTGCTACCGTCCGGCGCTGCAATCGGAACGCATGCTGGAGCGCCTGGCTTGGATGGACAACGCCGGCGATCGCTGGTGGCCGGTGCTGGGTGCGGTGTATTTCATCGTGGCTGTGAAGCGCGTGAAAGGCATGCATCTGGTGGGCAAGATCCGCCGTGCCAAGCCGGCGCGCCACCCGGCTTCGGTGGTGGCCACCAACAAGAACAAGGATTGGATTGGATGACTGTTTCGGCCAAGACGGATGCGGCGGCTGCGTCGCGCGTGGTGATCTACACCGATGGAGCCTGCAAGGGCAACCCGGGGCCCGGCGGATGGGGCGCCTGGATGAGCAGCGGCGGGCACGAGAAAGAACTCTGCGGCGGCGAGGCGCTGACCACCAACAACCGCATGGAGCTGACGGCGGTGATCGAATCGTTGACGGCCCTGAAGCGGCGTTGCGACGTGGTGCTCTACACCGACAGCGAATACGTGCGCAAGGGCATCACCGAGTGGATGGCCAACTGGAAGCGTCGGGGCTGGAAGACCGCGGACGGCAAGCCCGTGAAGAACGTCGAGCTGTGGCAGAAGCTCGATGCGGCCGCCGCGGCGCACCGCGTCGAGTGGCGCTGGGTGAAGGGTCATGCCGGCGACCCGGGCAACGAGCGGGCCGACGCCTTGGCCAACAAGGGCGCGGCGCCGTATTGCTGACCCCGGCGGGGGGGCGGCTTCGTCAGGCTGCAGGCAGGTCGGCGACGCCCTGCGGAGCGGTCGGGAGCGTGATGGTGAAGCGGGAGCCCTGGCCCTCGTCGCTGCACACGGCTACTTGCCCGTGCATGCGTTCGACCAGCAGCTTGACGATGTACAGGCCCAGGCCGGTGCCTTCGATGTTGCCGGCGGAAGCCACGCGCTTGAATGGCTGAAAAAGCTCGGCAATGTCGCTTGCCGTCAGGCCCACCCCGGTATCGGTGATCTCGATTTCAACCTGGTTGTCATGCGTTCGGGCTTCGAGAATCACTTGACCATCGGGGCGGTTGTATTTGCAGGCGTTGGTCAGCAGGTTGGTGAAGATCTGGTGCAGGCGCTGCGGGTCGGCGTAGGCGAGAACCGGGGCGGCGGGCAGACGGTCGTCGATGGTCACCCGGAGACGGGCGCGCTGCCCGTCCACCAGCGCAGCGCAGTTGCGCAGCGTGGCGCAGACGTCCACCTGTTGCTGGTCGATGCGTACGTCGCCCGATTCGACCTTGCTCAGGTCGAGCACGTCTTCAACCAGGGCCAGCAGCTGCTTGCCGGCTCCCAGGATCATGTCGAGCTGCCGGCTTTGCGACGCCGATAGCGAGTCGGTGTGCATGAGCATCAGCTGCGTGAAGCCCAGGATCGCGTTCAACGGGGTGCGCAACTCGTGGCTCAGGCGTGACAGGAAGTGCCGCTGCGCTTGCGCCACGCGCTCGGCGGATTCGCGCCTGGTGGCGAGCTCGGCTTGCGCCTGCTCGTCGGTGATGTCGCGCAGCACGCCGATGAGACGGCCTGGCGCGCCCGGAGCCGTCTTGATCAGGCGCCCGACCGCCTGCAGGGCGTGCACGCTGTCGTCGGCCCAGCGAACCCGGTAGGTGATCTTGTAGATCTCGCCGGTCGAGAGCACGGTGTCGACCTGACTGCGGGTTGACGGCGCGTCCTCTTCAAGGATCAGGTTGCGTATCGTGGTGCGTGCGACCACCACGGGTTCGTTGCCCAGACCATGAAGCGACGCGCTCTTGCCATCCAGCGTGATGGTGTCGGTGGCATGGTCGAGCTCGTACAGCCCCAGGCCGGCAGACTGCGAGGCGAGCTCCCAGCGGCGGCTGATGGCGTCGAGCTCGGCTTGCTGTTCGGTCTGCTTGATCAGCACGCGCCGGATCTGCAGCAGGCTGACCAGGCTCAGCGTCAGGGCAACGGCGATCAGGCTGGCGATCAGCAGGGTTTCGGTTTGCCGGGAAGTGCGGCCCAGCGTGGCGCTGAAATGCCGCTCGGTTTGCTGAAGCTGGGCGTTGACGTCCATCATGCTGGCGACGGCAGCGCGGATGTCGGCATCGGGGGCGTCTTGTCGCACGGCCAGATGCAGCACCTCGGCGCGGGCCTGCAACTGATCGATCAGCGCGTCACCGCGCGCCCAGGTTTCGCGGGCCTCGTTGAACAGCCATAGGTGACCGAAGTAGCGAAACAGCGCCACCATGTTGCCGGTGTCGTCGGGCGCATTGCCGGCGGCGATCAGGTAACGCCGCGCCTCGTCGCCGTCGAAGTCAGGCCGCGTCATGGTTTCGCGTGCCTTGCGATCGAAGTGGATGACGCTCAGCGTGTCTTGAAAGCGCTGCAGATCGGTCTCGTCGTGCGATTCGGCGTAGCGCAGCAGGTGCTGCACGGCTTCGCTGCGAGACTTGGACCACATGCTTTCGCCGCCCACATAGGCGCGCATGGCGCCCAGCACGTTCACGGCGACGATGGCCAGCACCGCCACGACGATAACGACCGTGAGCGGTAGAGTCAGCAGGCTGGCGTAGAGGCGCCAGGGCAGTGTTTGCCGAAGTGGGGCTTGCATGCGGGCGGGGGCGTGGCTGGCGCGGACTCTGAGGGAGCCTGCCAGTGTAGGGAGCTGGATTGCGCCCCAGCAATTAGGGCAACACTGCACCCGAGGTGGGCGAAGGGCTGTTGCCGGCTCAAGCCAGGACCGGATCGGGCAGATCGGTCGGCATCGACAACGCGGGTGCCGGGCGGATGGTCCGGCGCCCGTGCTCGACGGCGCGCCGCAAGTCGGCCAGATGCCGCGTCAGCGCCGCTTCGGGGTGTTGCAACGCGCGCACCACGCACAGCGCGGCGGGCCCGCAGGCGGCAAAGCGGGCGAGATCGTCGGGCGTCAGCAAGCCGCCGATGGCCGCCACCGGCGCGGGGCTGTTGGCCACCCACCAGCGCAGATTGCGTTCGCCTTGAGCGCGCCAGGGCATGTCTTTGGTGGTGGTGGGTTGCACCGGGCCGCAGGCGATGAGGCTGGCGCCGCAGCCGGCCGCCAGGGCCAGCTCCCAGAGGCTGTGCGAGCTCAGGCCCAGCATCAGGCGGTCGCGTGCGGCCAGCAAGGCAGCGCGGTCGGTGGCGCCCAGCGCCAGCAGGTCCTCTTGGCCGAGGTGCAGGCCCAGTGGCGCGGCAGTCGAAGCGTCTACGGGGTCTTGGTTCAAGAGGGCCAGCAGGGGGCGCCAGTGATCGTTGACGAACAGTTGCGCGCCGGCCTCTCGCGCGTCTTGCAGGCTGCGCAGCAGATGCGGGTCGAGCCCCGCGCTGGGCTTGTGGCGCAGCTGCACGCAGCGCAGGCCGGCTCGCAGGGCGGCATGCAGTTGGGCGCTGTCGGGGGCGATGCCGTACAGGCCATCGGGGGGCGACGCGAAGGGGAGAAACAGCGGGGCATCATTGCTCGACGCGGCCGGTGCCGTCAGGCGCCAGGGCAGGTCGTCGGCCAGACCGAGCCAGGGCAAGGGGGCGCCACCGGCGCGCGGGCCGGCCGCGAAGCCCGGGCGAGCCAGCACCGGGCCCGGGCCGGCGCCTGCCGCGTGGCTGCGCGTGAGTGCATGGTGCGTCAGCATCTTGGCCAGCACGATGGCATCGGCTTCAACGTGCCCCAGCGCCCGGGCTGCCGCGATGCCGCTGGCAAAAGTGCAGCCCGTGCCGTGGGTGTGGGGCGTGGGCACGCGCGGAGCGGTGAGCCAGCCGCTGGCTTGCGGCGTGCTGATCCAGTCGAGGCAATGCGGTGCGGCGGTGGTGGCAGGTGCGTCGCCCCCGGTGATGACCACGCTGCGGGCCCCGAGTGCCTGCAGTTCGCGAGCCAGTTCCGGCGCATCGCCGAACGCCTGCTCTTGCCAGCTGGGGTGGCCGAGCAGGCGGCACGCTTCAGCGTGGTTGGGCGTGAGCACCGTGGCGCGCGGGATCAGCAGGGTGCGGTAGGCCGCGACGATGCTGTCGTTGCTGAACGCGGCTCCGCCCGACGAGGCGCCCAGCACGGGGTCGACGATCAGGGCCAGATGCTGGTGGGGGGCGACGCCGGCGGGGGCGCGCTCGCGCCAGCGGTCGACCCACTGCGCGACCAGCTCGATGGCGGCGACGCTGCCCAGCAGGCCGGTCTTGATGGCGCGCGGGGGCAGGTCTTCGGCCAAGGCGCGCAGTTGGCTTTGCAGTTGCGCCGGTGGCGTGGGGTACACCGCTTGCACGCCTTGCGAATGCTGGGCGGTGAGCGCGGCCACCACCGGGCACAGATGCACGCCGAGCGCGTCCGCCGCGCGCTGGTCGGCGCTCAGACCGGCCCCGCCGCAGCTGTCGTGGCCGGCGATGCTCCAGATGACCGGCGGGCGTGGCGTGGGGGGCAGGGCGGTCATAGCAGAAAGGGTCGCCCAGTTACCGGCGTGCTGGGCACGG
This sequence comes from Aquabacterium sp., assembly GCF_041915145.1. GTDB lineage: Bacteria > Pseudomonadota > Gammaproteobacteria > Burkholderiales > Burkholderiaceae_C > Aquabacterium. The sequence continues at coordinate 9,757 of NZ_JAYSBZ010000025.1, forward strand.
CCATGTCCTGCCGGGCCATGATGCCGGCCTCGAAGCCCGCGCGGCCGCCTTCGATGGCGAGCTTGAAGGCTCGCGCCATGCACACCGGGTCGCGGGCGTGGGCCACGGCCGAGTTGAGCAGCACGGCGTCGAAGCCCAACTCCATGGCCTGCACCGCGTCGGCAGGCGAGCCGATACCGGCGTCGATGACGAGCGGCACGCCCGGCAGGCGGCTGCGCAGCGTGCGCAAGGCGCCGGGGTTGACCAGGCCTTGGCCCGATCCGATGGGGGCGCCCCAGGGCATCAGCACGCGGCAGCCCACGTCGAGCAGACGCTGGCAGGTCACGAGGTCGTCGGTGCAGTAGGGGAAGACCTCGAAGCCGTCGCGCACCAGTTGCTCGGCGGCGGGCACCAGCTCGAAAGGGTCGGGCTGCAGGGTGTGTTCGTCGCCCACCACTTCGAGCTTGATCCAGGGGGTGTCGTAGAGCTCGCGGGCCATGCGCGCGAGGGTGATGGCCTCGCGGGCGGTGCGGCAGCCGGCCGTGTTGGGCAGCAACCGGGCACCGCTGCGCAAGATGATGTCGACAAAGCCGTTGTCGCCCGCCGCGGCCAGCGTGCGTTTGAGGCCCACGGTGACGACCTCGGCGCCCGAGGCTGCAATGGCTTCGCGCAAGACGGCGGGCGACGGGTAGCCGGCCGTGCCCAGCAGCAGCCGGCTGCCCAGCGCGTGGGCGCCGACGCGCCAGCCAGCAGGCTCGGTGGTGGTGGTGTCGCGCATGCGGTCAGCCTCCGACGATGGGACGGAACACGGTGACGCTGTCGCCGGCTTCGAGCACGCAGGCGTCGCGTTCTTCACGGGCCACGAAGTCGCCGTTCACGGCGGTGGCCATGCCGGTGCAGTGTTGCCCCAACGCGGCCAGCAAGGCCGCCAGCGTGGTGCGGCTGCTCAGCGGAATCGCCTGGCCGTTGAACGTGATGTTGACCGTGGCATGGATGGCCGGTTGCAGCATGGCGGTCATGCCGCCTCCTGCAGCGACGGGCGTGCGCCGAGCCCGCATTCGTGCAAGGCTTGCTCCACCAGCGCGGGGGCCATCAGCCAGCCGTGGCGGAACAACCCGTTGATGCACACGAGACCGGGCTCGTGGTGCAGACGCGGCTGGTGGTCGGGCAGGGCGGGACGCAGGTTGGCCTCCAGGTGCACGAGGCGGCTGTCGGCCAGCTCGGGCAGCACGCTGTGCGCGGCGGCCATCAGCTCGACGGCGCTGCGCAGCGTCACGGCCTGGGTGTCTTCGCTTTCGATTTCGCTGGCGCCGATCACCACCAGATCGCCGGGGCGGGGCACGATGTAGACGCGGTGACGCGGGTGCAGCAGACGCAGCGGTCGGGTCAGACGCAGGCCGGGGGCGTGCAGCCACAGCAGCTCGCCGCGCACGCCGCGCACGTCGCACTCGGGGCGGCCGCCGACGCCGCGCACGTCGAATACCAGGTCGAAGCGACGGCGGATGCTGCGCGTGTGCCGCGGGTTGTCGGGCTTGGGGGCGGCTTCGTGCACGTCGAACGTGTACGGTGCCATTTCGCGCGCCCAGCTCTGCCAGTGCCAGATCACGCGCGGGGCGTCGCGATGCAAGGCGATCATGGTCTGCACGGGGTGAATCTGTCCTTCGCCCGGCAGCAGCCAGGCCTGCGTCACGTTGTGCAACGCGGGTTCGAGGTTCAACAACTGCGCGCGGCTCAGCTCTTGCGGTTGCATCGGCGCGCGTTGCGGATGAGCCTGATCGTGGTCTTGCGTCAGTCGAGCCAGCACACGCCGCGCGCTGCCGAGGTCGCCGCCGTGAGCCAGCAACAGGCTGCCGCGCTGAGCGAAGAACGGCTCGCCGCCCAGACGTTGCACGATGCCTTGCCACAGTGGCAGCGAGCGCCAGCCCAGCGCGGTCACCTTGGCCGACGCGTGCTCCTGCTCGGCGAGCGGGCTGAGCATGCCCGCGGCCGTCCAGGCGGCGGCGCCGTCGCCGCTGTGCAGCGGGGCGGGGCCGGGGGCGGGGTCGAAGACTTCCACGTCGTGCCCGGCGTGGGCGAGAGTCCAGGCCAGCAGGCGGCCGAGCAGGCCGGCGCCGGCGATTCCGATATGAGCCATGTTGTTCACTCCTGATTTGTCCGGGCGTTGATCGGCACGTAGAGCGCCCCGCCCGCTTGTTTGAATTCGCTCGACTTGGTCGACAGCCCTTGCGTCACGAAGTCGCGCACCTCCTGCGTGATCTTCATCGAGCAGAACTTGGGGCCGCACATCGAGCAGAAGTGGGCGACCTTGGCTGCGTCCTTGGGCAGCGTCTCGTCGTGAAAGCTGCGCGCCGTCTCGGGGTCGAGTCCGAGGTTGAACTGGTCGGCCCAACGGAACTCAAACCGCGCCTTCGAGATGGCGTCGTCGCGCAGGCGGGCTCCGGGGTGGCCCTTGGCGATGTCGGCGGCGTGCGCGGCGATCTTGTAGGCCATCAGGCCCTGCTTGACGTCGTCGCGGTTGGGCAGGCCGAGGTGCTCCTTGGGCGTCACGTAGCACAGCATGGCCGTGCCCATCCAGCCGATCATCGCGGCGCCGATCGCCGAGGCAATGTGGTCGTAGCCCGGTGCCACGTCGATGGTCAGCGGCCCCAGCGTGTAGAACGGTGCCTCGCCGCAGTGCTTGAGCTGCTCGGTCATGTTGGCCTGGATCAGGTGCATCGGCACGTGGCCCGGGCCTTCGATCATGGTCTGCACGTCGTGCTTCCAGGCCACTTGCGTCAGCTCGCCCAGTGTGCGCAGCTCGGCGAACTGGGCCTCGTCGTTGGCGTCGGCCAGCGAGCCGGGGCGCAGGCCGTCGCCCAGCGAGAAGCTCACGTCGTATGCCTTCATGATGTCGCAGATCTCTGCGAAGTGCGTGTACAAGAAGTTCTCTTGGTGATGCGCGATGCACCACTTGGCCAGGATCGAGCCGCCGCGCGACACGATGCCCGTGCGCCGGCCGGCCGTGAGGTGGATGAACGGCAGGCGCAGCCCGGCGTGGATGGTGAAGTAGTCCACCCCTTGCTCGGCCTGCTCGATCAGCGTGTCGCGAAAGATCGCCCAGGTCAGGTCTTCGGCGATGCCGCCCACCTTTTCGAGCGCCTGGTAGATCGGCACCGTGCCGATGGGCACGGGGCTGTTGCGCACGATCCAGTCGCGCGTGGTGTGGATGTGCTGGCCGGTTGAGAGGTCCATCACCGTGTCGGCCCCCCAGCGTGTGGCCCACACCATCTTCTCGACTTCTTCCTCGATGCTCGACGTGACCGCCGAGTTGCCGATGTTGGCGTTGACCTTGACGAGAAAGTTGCGCCCGATGGCCATCGGTTCGAGCTCGGGGTGGTTGATGTTGGCCGGGATCACCGCGCGGCCGCGAGCCACCTCGGCGCGCACGAACTCGGGCGAGATCTCGGCCGGGATGGCCGCGCCCAGCGGGTTGCCGCGCAGACGGCCTTCGCGCTCGGCGTTGAGCGGCTCGCGCGCGGCCTCGCGGGCGGCTTGCAGGCGCAGGTTTTCGCGCAGCGCCACGAATTCCATTTCGGGCGTGACGATGCCGCGCCGGGCGTAGTGCATCTGCGTCACGTTGTGGCCGACGCGGGCGCGGCGGGGCGTGCGTTGCAGACCGGCGGCCTGGGCGCGCAATTCGGCCAGGCGCCGCGCATGGCCCGCGCCATCGTCGGCCTCGGCCACCACGCGGCCGGCGTAGGCCTCGGTGTCATCGCGCACGTCGATCCAGTCGTGACGCAAGGCGGGCAGGCCGCGGGTGACGTCGATCGACGCTTGCGGGTCGGTGTAAGGGCCCGAGGTGTCGTAGAGCCAGACCACATCGCCATTGCTCAGCGCCACTTCGCGTTGCGGCACGCGCAGGGCGGGGTGCAGGCGGCCGGCGAGGTAGGTCTTGCGCGAACCAGGTAGTGGCGCGCGAGTGAGTTCGGCGCTGGCGGGCAGCGCGTCGATCGGCAGGTCGGAAGGCTTGTTCATCGGGGCTCCTTCGGGCAACACAAGGGATGCTCCGAAGGGCGCCGGGGAGGGCAGGTTGCGAGGTGGTGCGGCATGAGCCCGCGCCAATGGGCGCGCGCTCAAGTCGATTCGGTCACCTCGCCACACAAGCCGTGGCGGCTGGCTCTTCTTTCGCCGGTACTAGCCGGATCAAGTTCAGCGGGTTTGGCGGTGAAGCCATCTCAGCGCAATGCGCACCCCGGAGCAGTGGCGGTAATGTAGCGGCAAATGCCGGGGTGGGGTCAAGCGCCCTTGTCGCGAGTGGGGAGCGGCATGCTCGACGGCGGCGAGCTCTTGGTCGCACAGCGTGCGCAGATGCACGACAAGCCCCGCTGGGCAGTCGGCACTCGGCTCAAGGCGTCGGGAGCGAACTGAACCGCCTGACACCAGCAGGCGCCATCAGGCTCCGCCGAGTGGTCGGGCTGGGCCGCGCGGGCGCACTGGTTGGGTTGCCCGCAGATCGGGCACAGGTGAGTCACCGGCGAATCACCGGCAAACGCGCGCCGCGTCGCAAGGCGGCACTCAAAGGTAGTAGACCATGTAGGCCTTGTCGAAGTACTCGGCTCCCCTGGGCCCATCGATGCGGATGGCGCGTGGCAGCAGGCCGTAGCGCTGAAAGCCGGCATGCTGGTAGAGCTTGACGGCGTAGGTGCTGCTCACCGAGACCGTGAGCGCGAGCATTTCCAGCCCGGTGGCGGCGCTGGCCTGGTCGATGCAACTTTGCAGCAGGGCGCGACCAATGCCTCGCCCGCCGTGGCTGGGGCGCACCAGCATGCTGGAGAGGTTGGCGATGTGGCGCAGCTTGTGCAGCGACTCTCGCTCCAGGCTGACGGCACCCACCAGCAGATCGCCCTCGAAGGCGCCGAGCAAGAAGGTGCCGCCCAGGGGGTCGGACAGGCCCAGGCGCACGATGTAGCTCTCGGGCGAGAGCGCGTGCTCGGTTTCGACGTCCGAGGCAAAGGCATCGGGGTGGCGGGCCAAGCCGTCGTCCCGCAAGGCTTTGTAGGCGGCCAAGTCGGCGGGGCCGAGTCGGCGCAGGACCGACGTCCGTGGTTCTGGCGCGTTCATGCGTTGAGTTGTTCAGGCGTGTTGAAGTTGCGGAAGGCGTCGGCGTCGTCAAACAAAACTTCGCAAGCTTGCCACCGCGCCAGGCATCCGTCCAGCTTTCGGTTGCCGGCGCCTAGATAGTCAGTCAGGTCATCAGCCAGGCTGGCGTGCAGCAGGCACATCGCCGGTTGACGACGTCCGTTGGCCACGGCGAGAGCCGCGCGTGCCTGGTCTTGAGCGGCCGCTTGCGCCAAGCGGGCCACCAGATCGAGCGGCAGATGCGGGGTGTCGCACGGCACCACTGCAAGGTAGGGCGTGGCGCAACGCCGCAACCCAGCCAGCATACCCGCGAGGGGGCCGGGGTAGTCGGGCAGAGTGTCGGGGCAGACAGTAGCGGTGTAGACCGAGCCCAGCGCTTCATAGGTGTCGAGGTGGCGGTTGGCGCTCACCAGCATCCGAGCCACCTGTGGAGACAGGCGATGCAGCACGTGGGCAACGAGAGGCTGGCCTCGATACGGCATCAGGCCTTTGTCTTGTCCGCCCATGCGAGAGCCCTGGCCACCGGCCAGCACCAGGCCGGTGATGTCGGCGCGCTTGATCATGGATTGGGTTGCTGGGGCTTCGCGGAGGGCTCAGCCGCCGATGAAGCTCATTTCGATCTTGCGGGTGGTGGTGCGCGTGGCCTGCCCACGCAACTGCGAGTAGCGGTCGCTGCGCTGGGACCAGGTGCCGGTGACGGCTCGTGCCAGCAGGCCATCGTCTGCGCCGTCGCGCAGCAGGGTGCGCAGGTCGTAGCCTTGGTCGGCGAAAAGGCACAGATAGAGTTGCCCGTCAGTGGACAGGCGGGCGCGGTTGCAGTCGCCACAGAACGCGCGGGTCACGCTCGACACCACGCCGATCGAGCCCGAGCCGTCGGCGTAGCAATAGCGTTGGGCGGTTTCGCCGATGCGCGGGTGCGCCACGGGCAGCAGCGGGTGCTCGGCGTGGATGCGGCGCGCGATTTCGTCGGACGGCAGCACGTCGTCGAGGCGCCAGCCGTTGGTCGAACCGACATCCATGAATTCGATGAAACGCAATTCGATGTCGGTGCCGCGGAAGTGGCGCGCCATCGGCAGGATCTGCTGCTCGTTCACGCTGCGCTGCACCACCATGTTGACCTTGAGCGGCGCCAAGCCCGCGTTCTGCGCCGCCTCGATGCCGGCTAGCACGTCCGCCACCGGGAAGTCGGCGTCATTCATGCGGCGGAAGATGGCGTCGTCGAGCGCGTCCAGGCTCACGGTGACGCGTTGCAGACCTGCATCCTTGAGTGATTGCGCCTTTCGAGCCAACAGTGAGCCATTGGTCGTCAGCGTGAGTTCGGGGGGCTGTCCGTCGAGCGTGCGCAACTCGGCGAGCATCGCCACCAGGCGTTCGAGATCCTTGCGCATCAGCGGTTCGCCGCCGGTGAGCCGCAGTTTTCGCACGCCCAGGCTCAGAAACACGCGGGCGGTGCGAGTGATTTCTTCAAAGCTCAGCACTTCGGCGTGCGGCAGGAAGCGGTGGTCGCGATAGACCGCGCGGGGCATGCAGTAGCCGCAACGGAAGTTGCAGCGGTCGGTGACCGAGATGCGCAGGTCGTGCAGGGGGCGGTGCAGGGTGTCGAGCACCGGGCTGGCCGTCGTGAGCGCCGCCGGGGCCATCACGGGGAGGCGACGTTGCTGGTCGCGCTGCCGCTCGTCGACCAGCGGAATGACGAAGGGGACATTGCGCTCACTCATAGGCTCGATTGTGCCCGGCGACAGTGCCCTGAAACTTGTCGAGGATTAGGAATTGGGGTCGGCCAGAAGGACTATGCCGACCCAGTTAGCGGACGGAAGGCGCTTCTGTCGAAGCGGTAGCCACGCCGGACTTGGCGGGCTGGGTCACGCGGCGTGCGCCATTGAAGCGCTGCGTCCAGTAGGCCAGGCGCATGTCCTCGATGCGTACTTCGCCGCCTGCGCGGGGCGAGTGGATGAACTTGTCGTCGCCCACGTAGATGCCAACGTGCGAGAACGTGTGGCGCAAGGTGTTGAAAAACACCAGATCACCCGGCTTGAGTTCGTCGCGCGGGATGACGAGCAGACCAGGCGCGCGAGCTTGCTCTTCGGCGCGGCGGGGCAGCACCAAACCGACGCTGTTTTCAAAGATGTAGCGGGTGAAGCCGCTGCAGTCGAAACCGCTTTCGGCCGACTGCCCACCTCGGCGGTAGGGAACGCCCAGGAAGTTCATTGCGGACAGCACCAGATCGGATGCCATGTCGCCGGCTTTGTCGCGCATTTGGCGGGCCATGTCCTTGGCGCCGCTGGCGACCGGCTCGATCAGGCCCTTGTCGAGCAGGAAGCGCGCAACCGGATCACCGGTTGCTTCGCTGCTGGCCGAGGCGGCGGTGGCCGGTGTGGCCGCTACCACCGCACCCGGCGCGGGCTGGGTGGCCGACTGCGCCCAGGCGGAGGTTGTCCAGACCAGCGCCGCCGCAGCCGCAGCCCGCCCAACCAGACGCGACGGCCTGGCCGGCAGGGAGGGGGTGCCACGCGTCAAATGAAAATGCATGGGCGCGAGAGTATGGAAGCCGTTTGGATGCGTCAAGCCGGTGAACCCGTAATAACTGCGTAATACGGCGCGTATTTTGCAGCATTTATCAGGGTATTCATTTGGTAACGATTGGCCGCCAAGTGGGGGTTTTGCTTCGGTGAATATCTCGCGGCATCAGCCGGCATTTTGGGCGGCTGCGATTTGCTCGATTTGGTCGGTGATTTCAAGCCAGCGGGTTTCGAGGGTTTCGATTTCATCGCCCAACTGTTTGAGTTTGCGCCCTTGCTCGGCACGCTCAGCGCCCGTCAGGCTGCCGGACGACAGCGTGGCGGTCAGGGCTTCGGACTCGGACTGCGCTGCCGCGAGCCGGGTTTCGATCTTGCCCATTTCGGATTTCAGAGGCTTGGTCTGCTCGGCCAGGCGCTGACGGGCCTGGGCCTGGGCCTTGCGCTCGTCCTTGCGGTTGCCGCCGTCCGGGGTGGTGCCGCCGCCGTTCGTGGTCGCGGCCGGGGTGGCTTGCCGGGCCTCGGCGGCGGCGCGGGCCTGCTCGCGGGCCTGCTCGCGGGCCTGCTCTTGCAGCCAGCGCTGGTAGTCGTCCAGGTCGCCGTCGAACGGGCGCAGCGCGCCGCCAGCCACCAGCCAGAACTCGTCGCACACCTCGCGCAGCAGGGCGCGGTCGTGGCTGACCAGCATCACCGTGCCCTCGAATTCATTGAGCGCCACGCTGAGCGCTTCACGGGTGGTCAGGTCGAGGTGGTTGGTCGGTTCGTCGAGCAGCAGCAGGTTGGGGCGCTGCCACACCAGCAGCGCCAGCACGAGGCGGGCCTTTTCGCCGCCGGACATCGTGCCGACCGGCTGCGTGGCCATGTCGCCGCTGAAATTGAAGCGGCCGATGAAGTCGCGCAGCTCTTGCTCGCGCGCCTGCGGGCTGACCTGCTTGGCGAGCCGGATCATGTGGGCCAGCGGGCCCTCGTCGGGGCGCAGCACGTCGAGCTCCTGCTGCGCGAAGTAGCCGATCGCCAGGCCCTTGCCCTCGGTGATCTGGCCGGCGAGCGCCGGCTGCACGCCCGCCAGGGTCTTGACCAGGGTGGACTTGCCTTGCCCGTTGGCGCCCAGGATGCCGATGCGCTGACCGGGCAGCACTGAGGCATTGACCTTGTGGACGATGGCGATGTCGCCGGCCTCGCCGCGGTAGCCGCAGGTGATGTCGCGCAAGGCCAGCATCGGGTTGGGCAGACTGGGCGGCGGCTGGAATTCGAAGGAGAACTCCCGCGCGGCCAGTACGGGGGCGAGCTTTTCCATGCGTTCGAGCGCCTTGACCCGGCTTTGCGCCTGCTTGGCCTTGGTGGCCTTGGCTTTGAAGCGGTCGATGAAGCGCGTGAGCTGGGCGATCTTTTCTTGCTGGCGCTCGAAGGCCGACTGCTGCTGGCTCTGGCGCTCGGCGCGCATGAACTCGAACGCGCTGTAGTTGCCGCCATAGCGCGTGAGCGTCTGCTTGTCGAGGTGCAGCGTGACGCGGGTGGTGGCGTCGAGAAACTCGCGGTCGTGGCTGATCACCAGCAGCGTGCCCTCGAAGCGCTTGAGCCAGCCTTCGAGCCAGACGAGGGCGTCCAGGTCCAAGTGGTTGGTGGGTTCGTCGAGCAGCAGCAGGTCGGCCGGACACATCAGCGCGCGGGCCAGCTGCAAGCGCATGCGCCAGCCGCCCGAGAAGCTGTTGACCGGCGCGTCGAGCTGCTCGACCTTGAAGCCCAGGCCCATCAGCAAGGCCTGGGCGCGCGAGCGGGCGTCGAACGCGTTGGCCTCGGCCAGGGCGGTGTGGGCGTCGGCGATGGCGTGGCCGTCGCCGCTTTGCTCGGCACGCGCCAGGGCGGCCTGGGCCTGGGTGAGGCGGGTGTCGCCTTCGATCACGAAGTCGGTCGCGGGCTGGGCCGTTTCGGGCATCGACTGGGCCACCTCGGCCACGCGCCACTGGGCGGGCACCTCGGCGTCGCCGCCATCGGCGTGCAACTGGCCCGTGAGCAGGGCGAACAGCGACGACTTGCCCGCGCCGTTGTGCCCCACCAGGGCGATCTTCTCGCCGGGTTGCAGAGTGAGGGTGACGTTATCGAGGATCACCTTGGCGCCGCGGCGCAGGGTGAGGTTTTTCAGCTGGATCATTTACGGCGCATGAAAAGAGTCGGGCTCGAATCAAAGCGACAGCAAGGCCTGGCGGGTCAGCAGCAGCACCTGGTCGTGGCCGGCGCTGGTGTCCAGCCAATAGGCTTCAAGATGCGAAAAGGCGCGCTCGAAGTGCTCGCGCTCGTTGCCGATCTCGAGCACCAGTACAGCGTCGTCGCTCATGCGCGAGGGGGCGTCGCGCAGCAGTTGGCGAACCAGATTCATGCCGTCGCTGCCGCCGGCCAGGGCCAGCTCAGGTTCGGCGCGGTATTCGTCTGGCAGGGCCGCCATCGACGTGCTGTTGACGTAGGGCGGATTGCACAGGATCAGGTCGTAGCGTTCGTGCAGGGCATCGAGCAGGTTGCTCTGATGCAGGGTGATGCGGTCGGTCAGCGCATGGCGCTCGACATTGATGCGCGCCACGGCCAGCGCGTCTTCGCTGATGTCGGCGGCGTCCACCACCACGTCGGGGTAGGCCATCGCGGCGAGCACGGCCAGGCTGCCATTGCCGGTGCACAGGTCGAGCACCCGGTGGGTTTGCTCGCTCAACCAGCCATCGATGCTGCCGTCAGCCAGCAACTCGGCGATGAACGAGCGCGGCACGATGACGCGCTCATCCACATAGAACGGCACGCCTTGCAGCCACGCTTCATGCGTGAGGTAGGCCGCCGGCTTGCGGGTGCTGATGCGTTGCTCGACAAGGGTGTCGATGGACGCTTGTTCGTCCGGAGTGACCGGGCGGCGCGCTTCGTCGTCCAGCGCGTCGAGGGGTAACTTCAGCGCCCACAGCACGAGCCAGGCGGCTTCGTCGAAGGCGTTGGTGGTGCCGTGGCCGAATGCCACGCCGGCGGCATCCAGGCGCGCGGCCTGCTGTTCGACGCATTCAAGCAAGGGCAACATCGAGTTCACGAGACCAGGCGCTCCAGGGTGAGGCGGTAAATGTCTTTGAGCGGCTCGATGCTGCTCACGTCCACATGCTCGTCGATCTTGTGGATGCTGGCGTTCACCGGGCCGAACTCCACCACTTCCGGGCAGATCTGCGCAATGAAGCGTCCATCCGACGTGCCACCGGACGTCGACAGCTCGGTGCACACGCCCGTCACCTGCTGGATCGCGCCGCTGATGGCTTCGATCAGGGTGCCGGGGCGCGTCAGGAAGGGGCGCCCGCCCAGCGTCCAGGCGAGGTCGTAGCTGAGGCCGTGTGCATCGAGCACCGCATGAACCCGCTGCTGCAGCTGCTCGGGAGTCGACTCGGTCGAGAAGCGGAAGTTGAAGTCGAGCACCAGCTCACCCGGGATCACATTCGTGGCGCCGGTGCCGGCGTGGACGTTCGACACCTGCCAGCTGGTTGGCGGAAAGTGCTCGTTGCCGGCGTCCCAGGTGATCGCGGTGAGCTCGGCCAGGGCCGGCGCAAGCTTGTGGATCGGGTTGTCGGCCAGATGCGGGTAGGCGATGTGGCCCTGCACGCCCTTGACGGTGAGCTTGCCCGACAGCGAGCCGCGCCGACCGTTCTTGATCATGTCGCCCAGTTGGTGCACCGAGGTCGGCTCGCCGACGATGCAGCAATCGAGCCGCTCGCCGCGCTGCTGCAGCCACTCGCACACCTTCACGGTGCCGTCCACCGAGGGGCCTTCTTCGTCGCTGGTCAGCAAGAAGGCGATGGAGCCGGCATGCTGCGGGTGGGCGGCGACGAATTCTTCGACCGCCACCACCATGGCCGCCAGCGAAGTCTTCATGTCGGCCGCGCCACGGCCATAGAGCAGACCGTCGCGATGGCTGGGCACGAAGGGGTCGGACGACCAGCGCTCCAGCGGTCCGGTGGGCACCACGTCGGTGTGACCGGCGAAGACCAGGGTGGTGCCGGCCGCGCCAGCCGTGCCCGTGCGGCGTGCCCACAGATTGGTGACGGGGGCGTTCGCAGGGCCGAAGGTCAGCGTCTCGCAGACAAATCCGAGCGGGGTGAGGCGTTCGGCAATCAGCGGCAGGCAACCCGCGTCGTCGGGGGTGACCGAGGGACGGGCGATCAGGGCCTCGGTCAGGCGCAGGGTCGAATTCATCTTGCAGCACGGCGCCGACGAGGCGCCTCAGGGTCAATAACGCGTGGTGGAGAACCCGCGGTCGTCGGGGCGCACGTCGAGCTGGATCTCGGTGAACGACGGGCCTTCGCTCACGTCTTCCTTCTGCGGCACGATCTTCGATTGCGTCGTGGTGGCGTTTTGCAAGCGCCACATCAGGTTGGTCGGCGAATCGGCGTAGGCCAGGCCCTCGTCGCGGGTGATGTGGCCCTCGGTGATGAGGCGTGCCAGCTCTTGCTCGAAGGTCTGGGAGCCTTCAGCGAGCGACTTGTCCATCGCCTCCTTGATCGAGGTGAAATCACCGCGCTCGATCAACTCGGACACGTGCTTGGTGTTGAGCATCACCTCGACAGCCGGCACGCGACCACCGGCGGTGGAGCGCAGCAGCCGTTGCGAGACCACGGCCTTGAGGCCCGCCGCCAAGTCGCTCAGCAAGGCCGGGCGAGCTTCGGGCGTGTAGAACGACAGGATCCGGCCCAGCGCGTGATAGCTGTTGTTGGCGTGCAGGGTCGACAGCACCAAGTGGCCTGACAGCGCATACGAGATGGCCGAGGTCATGGTTTCGCGGTCGCGGATTTCGCCGATCAGGATGCAGTCAGGCGCCTGGCGCAGCGCGTTCTTCAGGCCGATCTGCAGCGAGTGGGTGTCTCGCCCGACCTCGCGCTGGTTGACCACCGACTTCTTGTTGCTGAACAAGAACTCCATCGGATCTTCGATCGTCAGGATGTGCCCCGTCATGCGCTGGTTGCGGTATTCGAGCATCGACGCCAGCGTCGTGCTCTTGCCGGTGCCGGTGGCGCCGGCCAGCAGGATCAGGCCGCGCTTTTCGAGGATCAGCGTCTGCAGCACCTCGGGCAGGTTGAGCGTGCTGAGCTCGGGGATGTCGGACGGGATGTAGCGGAACACCGCCGCCACCGAACCGCGCTGCTTGAACGCGCTCAGGCGGAAGATCGCGAAGCCGGGCAGCGTGATGCCCATGTTGAGCTCGCCGGTGTCGTCGAGTTCTTCCATCTGCGACGGCGTGAGCATCTCGCTCAGCAGCTGGCGCGGCTGCTGCGGCGTCAGCGACTGGTCGGTCAGCTGCAGCATCTGCCCGTGGATCTTGATGAGGATGGGCGTGTTGGCCGAGAGGAACACGTCGGACGCGCGCTTTTCGACCATCAGCCGGAGCACGCGCTCCATGTTGCCACCGCTCATCAATGCCTCCTTGTATTGGGTTGGTACCGGGCGCTGCGCCCCGATCAGGCGCGCAGCAGATCGTTGATGCTGGTCTTGGCGCGGGTTTGCGCGTCGACTCGCTTGACGATCACGGCGCAATACAGGCTGTACTTGCCATCGGGGCTGGGCAGCGAGCCGCTCACGACCACCGAACCGGCGGGTACTCGACCGTAACTCACTTCGCCCGTGGCGCGGTCGTAAATTTTGGTACTTTGACCGATATACACGCCCATCGAGATGACCGAGTTTTCTTCGACGATCACGCCTTCGACGATTTCGGAGCGCGCGCCGATGAAGCAGTTGTCTTCGATGATGGTCGGGTTGGCCTGCAGCGGTTCGAGCACGCCGCCGATGCCCACGCCGCCCGACAGGTGGACGTTCTTGCCGATCTGGGCGCACGAACCGACGGTGGCCCAGGTATCGACCATCGTGCCCTCACCGACGTAGGCGCCGATGTTTACGTAAGACGGCATCAGGATCACGTTCTTGGCCAGGTGGCTGCCGCGGCGGGCCACGGCCGGCGGCACCACGCGCACGCCCAGGTCGCGGAACTGCTCTTCGGTCAGGCCGCTGAACTTGGTCGGGACCTTGTCGAAGAAGGCCAGCTCGCCCGAGCGCATTTCAACGTTGTCGTTGAGGCGAAAGCTCAGCAGCACGGCCTTCTTGATCCATTGGTGGGTCACCCACTGGCCGTCGATCTTCTCGGCCACGCGCAGCTTGCCCGCGTCCAGGTCGTTCAGCACGTGGCCGACGGCGCCGCGCACTTCGGTGGGCACCGAGCTGGGGTTGAGGCTGGCGCGGTTGTCCCACGCGGCGTCGATGATGGATCGCAGATCTTGGGTCATGCTGAATAACTCTGGATGAAAGAAACGATGCGCCGGGCGGCCTCGACGCATTCGTCGGCGCCCGCTACCAGCGCCATGCGTACGCGGCCGGCGCCGGGGTTGACGCCGTGGGCCTCGCGGGCCAGATAGCTGCCGGGCAGAACCGCCACATTGTATTGAGCCAGCAGATCGCGAGCGAAGGTGGTGTCGGAGCCGCCGCACACGTGGGCCGGCACCTTGGCCCACAGGTAGAACGCGGCATCGGGCAGGGCGACGTCCATGACCTTGCTCAGGGTGGGCGTGACGGTCTCGAATTTGCGACGGTACAGCTCGCGGTTGTCCACCACGTGGGTTTCGTCGCTCCAGGCGGCCACGCTGGCGCGCTGCACGGCCGGGCTCATGGCGCTGCCGTGGTAGGTGCGGTAGAGCAGGAAGGCCTTGAGGATGGCCGCGTCACCCGCCACGAAGCCCGAGCGCATGCCGGGCACGTTCGAGCGCTTCGACAGGCTGGTGAGCATGACGAGGTTCTTGAAGTCGGTGCGCCCCAGCTTGAGCGCGGCCTCGAGCCCGCCGAGCGGCGCTTCGTCGCGGAAGTAGATTTCCGAGTAGCACTCGTCCGAGGCGATCACGAAGCCGTGGCGGTCGCTCAGGGCGAACAGGCGCTCCCACTCGCTCAGCGGCATCACCGCGCCGGTCGGGTTGCCGGGCGAGCAGACGTAGAGCAACTGGGTGCGCGCCCAGGTGGCGTCGTCAATGGCGGACCAGTCGGCCGCGAAGTTGCGGGCGGGGTCGGAGTTGGCAAAGGCCACCGAGGCGCCGCCCAGCAGCGCGGCCCCCTCGTAGATTTGATAGAACGGGTTCGGGCAGACGACCACCGGGCCGCCGCGCTCGGCGTGCTGGGTGGGGTCGATCACGGTTTGCGCCAGCGAGAACAAGGCCTCGCGCGAGCCGTTGACGGGCAGGATCTGCGTGGCCGGGTTGAGCTTGACCTGGTAGCGGCGCTGCACCCAGGCGGCGCAGGCTTCGCGCAGGGCGGGCTCACCGGCCGTGGCAGGGTAGCTGGCCAGGCCGTCGAGCGAGGCGGTGAGCGCGTCGCGGATGAACGGCGGCGTGGGGTGTTTGGGTTCGCCGATACCCAGGCTGATGGGCTGATGGTCTACCGACGGGCTGACGTCTTTGGTGAGCTCTCGCAGCCGCTCGAAAGGGTAGGGCTGCAGCCGGGATAAAAGCGGATTCATGAGGGTGAATTATCTCTGGGTATGCCGCCGGCTGCCGATCAGCATTTCGGATGTGTCGATACCTTGCGGCACGCCGTGCCAGATCGACGAGGGCGGCTCAACCGAGCAGGCCGCGCTCCATGTCGTGCGCCGGCAGGGTCACTGCAGGCTGCGGCTTCCAGCCCTTCTTGCGGTGCTCGACCACCACGTTGGTGTAGATGCCGCCGCGCACGTACCACTTGGCCGTGATGCGCAGGAAGCGCGGCTTGATGGCCTTGACGATGTCATCGAGGATGTCGTTGGTCACCTTTTCGTGGAAGGCGCCCTCGTTGCGGTAGCTCCACATATACATCTTCAGGCTCTTGAGCTCGAGGCAGAGCTCGTCGGCGATGCAGTCGATGGTGAAGTGGGCGA
Source organism: Aquabacterium sp. (assembly GCF_041915145.1). Taxonomy (GTDB): domain Bacteria; phylum Pseudomonadota; class Gammaproteobacteria; order Burkholderiales; family Burkholderiaceae_C; genus Aquabacterium. The sequence goes on from NZ_JAYSBZ010000025.1 coordinate 25,270, forward strand.
AGTCGGGTTGACCGGTCAGCGGGCAGTGGCAGGTGAACTCGGGCACCTGGAACTGGATCACGTAATCGCGCTTCGGGCTCGGGTTCGGGAAGACATGCAGCTCTTTGCTGGGGGCCGACGGCGGGTTCGGCGGCATGGGGCGCTGCTTGGGAGGGGTGTTTCGTGCCATGACAAAACCAGCCTCGCGTGGCGGGCTGGGTATGAGCGGTTGGGGGAGACCGCAATGCTATCATCTGAAGCCTGTTTATTCCCGCCTTTGAGCGGGAATTTTCATATAAATCAACGACTTAGGCGAGTTGGTTGGCGCTCGGTGCCGTGATGGCCGGGCTGTCGGCCACGCGCGGTCACCTCGGCCTTTCTTGAAGCATGCGCCTGAATTCGATCAAGCTGTCCGGTTTCAAATCGTTCGCCGAACCCACCAACTTCCAGCTGCCCGGGCAGCTCGTCGGCGTGGTGGGCCCCAACGGATGCGGCAAGTCCAACATCATGGACGCCGTGCGCTGGGTGCTGGGCGAGAGCAAGGCCAGCGAGCTGCGTGGCGAGTCGATGCAGGACGTGATCTTCAACGGCTCGGGCAACCGCAAGCCGGCCAGCCGCTCCAGCGTCGAGCTGGTGTTCAGCAATGAAGACTCGCGCGCCGGCGGACAGTGGAACCAGTTCGCCGAGATCGCCGTCAAGCGCGTGCTCACCCGCGACGGCACCAGCAGCTATTTCATCAACAACCAGCCGGTGCGCCGCCGCGACGTGCAAGACGTCTTCCTGGGTACCGGCCTGGGGCCGCGCGCCTACGCCATCATCGGCCAGGGCACCATCAGCCGCATCATCGAATCGAAGCCCGAAGAGCTGCGCCTGTTTCTCGAAGAGGCTGCGGGCGTATCCAAATACAAAGAACGCCGTCGCGAGACCGAGAACCGGCTCAAAGACACGCGCGAAAACCTGACCCGCGTCGAAGACATCCTGCGCGAGCTCAACAACAACCTCGAGAAGCTCGAAAAGCAGGCCGAGGTGGCGGCGCAATACCGTGGTCTGCAAGAAGCCGGCTCGTTGAAGCTGCATCAGCTGTGGTTCTTGAAGCACCGCGACGCGGCAGCCGAAGAAGCCCGCGTCAAGCAGGCCGTGAGCGAGGCCACCAACGCGCTCGAAGGCCGTCTGGCCGAGTTGCGCCACGTCGAGGCCGAGCTCGAACACGTGCGGCAAGACCACTACGCCGCCAGCGACGAGCTGCACGTGGCGCAAGGGGTGTTGTCTGACGCGGCGCTTGAAGTGAGCCGACTCGAAGAGCGCATCCGCTACGTGGTCGAAGGCCGCCAGCGCGTCGAGCAGCGGCTGGCCGAGCTCAAGGGGCAAAACGAGCAGTGGGGTGAGCGCCAGGCCGAAGCGTCTGCCGAGCTCGAAACGATTGCCGAACAGATCGCCGCAGCCGAGGAGCAGGCCGAGATCCTGGCGGCCCAGGCCGAAGAACTCGCCGCCAACCTGCCCAATTTCGAAGACGCCGTGCGGGCGGCGGGCAACCGGGCCAACGAGCAACGCGCGTCGGTGACTCAAGTGCAGCAGCAGATCCAATTGCTGGCCGCCGAGTCGCGCAACATCGACGACCAGATGCGCCAGCTCAACCTGCGCCGTGAACGTCTGGCGACCGAGAAGCAAGGCTTGGCCACGCCCGACGAAGCCCGCCTGGCCGACCTGAAGCAGCAGCTCGAAGCGGCGCAAGAGACGTTGGCGATTGCCGAAGCCCAATTGGCCGACTTGACCGAATCGGTGCCCGCGCTCGACGAAGACCGCCGCACCAAGCAAGACGACGTCAACGCCCAGGCCGCCAAGCAAGCCGACCTGGCCGCGCGGCTCGAAGCCCTGCGCGCCTTGCAAGAAAAAGTGCAGACCGAAGGCAAGCTCAAGCCCTGGCTGGCCAAGCACGGTCTGGACAGTCTGAGCGGGCTGTGGACGCGCATCCACATCGAGCCTGGCTGGGAAAACGCGCTCGAATCGGCGCTGCGCGAGCGGCTCAACGCACTCGAGGTGGGTCGCGTCGAAACGGTCAAGGCCTTCGAGCACGATGCGCCGCCGGCCAAGCTGGCGTTCTACACGGTGCCGTCGGGGGCGGTGGTCAACACGCATCAGACGCTGCCGCGCTTGTCGGATCTGCTGCGCCTGACCGACGCCGGTCTCAAGGCCTTGCTGACGGACTGGCTGGAAGGCGTCTACACCGCCGAGTCCCTGGACGAGGCCCTGGCCAGCCGCAGCAAGCTCACGCATGGCGAGGTCATCATGACCCGCGCGGGCCACGCCGTGAGCCAGTTCGCGGTGAGCTTCTATGCCCCCGACAGCGAACAGGCCGGCATGCTGGCCCGCGCGCAAGAGATCGAGAACCTCGAAAAGCAGCTGCGTGCCCAGGCTTTGATTTCCGAAGACTCGCGCAGCGCCCTGGTGCGCGCCGAGGCAGCCTACACCGATGCGTCGCAGCGTCTGGCTGTGGTGCGGCGCGAAACCAGCGAGCAGCAGGGCCGCGCGCATCAATTGCAGGTTGAGACCTTGCGCCTGACGCAGCAGGCTGAGCAGACCAACACGCGCCGCAGCCAGATCGCCGGCGAAATGGCCGAGATCGACGCGCAGCTTGACGACCTCAACGAGCGCCGCGCCACCGGCGAGGCCCGCTTCGAAGAGCTCGACATCTCGCTGGGCGACGCACAAGAGCGCCACGCCCAGCTCGAAGAGGGCACGATGGAGGCCGAGCGCAAGCTGGCCACGGCCCGCGAGCAAGGCCGGGCGTTGGAGCGCCAGGCGCAAGAGGCGCAGTTCAGCGCCCGCGCGCTGGCCGCACGGCGTGGCGAGTTGCAACGCTCGATCGAGACGGCCGCGCAGCAGGTGCAGGCCAACGAAGCCTCGGCCGAGCAGCTGCGGCAAGAACAGGCGCAGCTCAGCGACGTGGCCGCCCAGGCCGGGCTGGAAGAGGCGTTGGCGATCCGGCTGGAGCGCGAAAGCGCCTTGGCCGCCACGCGGGCTCGCTACGACGACTTGTCGGCCCAATTGCGCCGCGCCGACGAGCAACGCCTGAGCTTCGAGCGCAGCCTCGAGCCGCTGCGCGAGCAGATCACCAAGCTGCAACTCGAAGAGCAGGCGGCCCAGCTGGGCGGCGCGCAATACCTCGAGCAGCTCACCGCAGCCGAGGTCGATCTTGAAGCCCTGGCCCGCAGCGTCGAAGAAGGCAGCGTCAAGCTCTACGGCCTGCAGACCGAGATCGACCGCATCCAGCGCGAGATCAACGCCCTGGGTGCCGTCAACCTGGCGGCGCTCGACGAGCTCACCGCCGCTAGCGAGCGCAAGGGTTTCCTCGATTCGCAGTCGGCCGACCTGAACGACGCCATCAGCACGCTCGAAGACGCGATCCACAAGATCGACCTCGAAACGCGCGACCTGCTGGGCGGCACCTTCAACACCGTCAACGAGCACTTCGGCCGCATGTTCCCCAGCCTGTTCGGCGGCGGGCAGGCCAAGCTCGTGATGACGGGCGACGAAATTCTCGACTCGGGCGTGCAGGTCATGGCGCAGCCGCCGGGCAAGAAGAACAGCACCATCCACCTGCTGTCGGGTGGCGAGAAGGCGCTCACCGCCATCGCGCTGGTGTTTGCCATCTTCCAGCTCAACCCCGCGCCGTTCTGCCTGCTCGACGAAGTGGACGCGCCGCTCGACGATGCCAACACCGAGCGTTACGCGCGGCTGGTCAAGAGCATGTCGGGGGCGACGCAGTTCCTCTTCATTTCGCACAACAAGATCGCCATGGAAATGGCCGAGCAACTCATTGGCGTGACCATGCAAGAGCAGGGCGTGTCACGTATCGTGGCGGTGGACATGGAAGCCGCCCTGAACATGGCCGAAGCGGCCTGAGTTGCACATCAAAGGAATCAAGCGATGAGTAGCGGATCCCTCCAACTGTCGCTCGCGGTACTCGGCGGCTTGGGGCTGGCGGGCCTGGTGGCCTACAACACCTGGACAGCGCGCAAGACCGGCGTGCGCTCGGTCACCACCCCGGCTGATGCCGACGCTCCCCAGGCCAAGCAGCAGCTCGACCCGGTGTTCGACTCGACGGACGAGATCCCGACCGTGCCCAACCCCCTGGCTGCCGAGGACGCGGCTGCCGCGACGGCCGCGCCCGAGCCCCTCGCGGCGCCGGTGGTGCGCCGCTACGTGCCGCGGCTCGACCCGTTGATCGATGCGCTGACCACCTTGGCGCTCGAGTCACCGGTCAGCGGCGAGCAAGCCCTGGCGCACCTGCCCACCACGCGGCGCGCCGGCGGCAAGCCGTTCTTCATCGAAGGGCTCGACACCGAAACCGGCGCCTGGGAGCCCCCGCAAGCCGGGCATCGCTATGGCGAATTCCAGGGCGGCGTGCAACTGGCCAACCGCACCGGTGCGATCAACGAGATCGAGTATTCCGAGTTTGTGCAAAAGCTGCAGGCCTTTGCCGATGCCATTGGCGCGTCGCTCGACTCGCCCGACATGCTTGAGGTGGTTGCACGCGGCCGCGAGCTCGACATCTTTGCCAGCGAGCACGATGCCCAACTGGCGATGCGCCTGGTGGCGCGCACCAGCGCCTGGTCGCCCGGCTACTTGCAGCAACATGCGGCTCGCCACGGCTTCGTGCCTGGCGTGATCCCGGGGCGGCTGGTGCTGCCGGCCCACGAAGAGGGCGCGCCCCCCATCCTCACGCTGACCTTCGACGCGCAAGCCGCGTATGCCGAAGAAGGCAACCAGTCGGCCGTGCGCGAGTTGTCGTTGGCGTTCGACGTGCCACAGACGGCGCCCGAGCATGAGCCCTTTCTGGCGTGGCGCGCGGCGGGCGAGGCGCTGGCTCAGGCGCTGGACGCCCACATCGCCGACGACGCCGGCAACCCGCTGCCGCCGCAGGCTTTCGACTCGATCGGCAAAGAGCTGGCCCGCCTGTACGAGGCCCTGGCCTCGCGCGACTTGGCGGCCGGCTCGCAGGCCGCGCGGCGCCTGTTCTCGTAGTCGGGAGGCGCCATGTCGCAACACGACATGTTTGGTGGGCCCGACGCGGTGCCCACGCTTGACTCTGCCCAGTCGGCCCGTGACCGCGCGGCCGAGCTGCGAGCCCAGCTGCACCACCACGCCCATCGCTACTACGTGCTCGACGAACCGGAGATCCCGGACGCCGAGTACGACCGGCTGTTTCGCGAGCTGCAGGCCATCGAGGCGGCGCACCCCGAGCTGCTGACGCCCGACTCGCCCACCCAGCGCGTGCTGGGCAAGGTGCTCGACGGCTTTGCCACCGTGCGCCACGTGGTGCCGATGCTGTCGATCCGCACCGAAACCGATACCGAAGCGACCGGCGCCGAGGCCTTCGACGCCCGCGTGCGTCGCGAGCTGGAGCTGGACGAGGCCGCCGCGCCTGTCGAGTACGCCTGCGAACTCAAGTTCGATGGCCTGGCGATCAACCTGCGCTACGAGGCCGGCGTGCTGGTGCAGGCTGCCACGCGCGGTGATGGCGAGCTGGGTGAAGACGTCACGCAGAACATCCGCACGATCGGCCAGATACCGCTGAAGCTGAACGACTCGGGTGGTGTGCTGCCTGCGGTGCTCGAAGTACGCGGCGAGGTCTACATGCGACGCGACGACTTCGAGGCGCTGAACGAGCGCCAACGCGAGCGTGGCGACAAGACCTTCGTCAACCCGCGCAACGCGGCGGCCGGAGCGGTGCGTCAGCTCGACCCCGGCATCGCGGCGCAGCGCCCGCTGTCCTTCTTTGCTTATGGCCTCGGCGAGGTGCAGGGCTGGGGCCAGCCCGCTACTCACAGCGGCGTGCTCGACGCCTTGCAGGCGTTGGGCCTGCCGGTGTGCGCCGACCGGCGCGTGGTGCAAGGCGCCGCGGGCCTGGTGGCCTTCCACCGCGAGATCGGCGCCAAGCGTGACCAGCTGCCGTTCGACATCGACGGCGTGGTCTACAAGGTCAACAGCCTGGCTTTGCAGCAGCGCCTGGGTTTCGTGACCCGCGAGCCGCGCTGGGCGGTGGCGCACAAATACCCGGCGCAGGAGCAGCTCACGCAGGTCGAAGCCATTGACGTGCAGGTGGGGCGCACCGGCAAGCTCACACCGGTGGCGCGGCTCAAGCCGGTGTTCGTGGGCGGCGTCACGGTGACCAATGCCACGCTACACAACCTGTTCGAGCTGCGCCGCAAGAAGGTGCGGGTGGGCGACACCGTGATCGTGCGCCGCGCGGGCGATGTGATCCCCGAGGTGGTGGGCATCGTGGCGACCGAGCGGGCGAGCTACGTGCTCAACTTCCGCATGCCCACGGCCTGCCCGATCTGCGGCAGCGCGGTGGTGCGCGAGCCCGGCGAGATGAACCACCGCTGCAGCGGCGGCCTGTTCTGCCCGGCGCAACGCAAGCAGGCCATCCTGCACTTTGCGCAGCGCCGCGCGCTCGACGTTGAAGGCCTGGGCGAGAAGCTGGTCGATCAACTGGTGGACGGCGGCCTGATCCGCACGCTGCCCGAGCTCTACAAGCTGGGCGTGTTCAAGCTCGCCGCGCTCGATCGCATGGCCGAGAAAAGCGCACAGAACGTGGTGGACGCGCTCGACAAGTCCAAGCAGACCACGCTGCCGCGCTTTCTCTACGGCCTGGGCATCCGCCACGTGGGCGAGGCGACGGCCAAGGACCTGGCACGGCACTTCGGCACGCTCGATCGCATCCTCGACGCGACCGTCGAGCAACTGCTCGAGGTGAACGATGTCGGCCCGGTAGTGGCGCAGAGCATTCGTACGTTCTTCGACCAGCCGCACAACCGCGAGGTGGTCGAGCAACTGCGCGCGGCTGGCCTGACGTGGCCCGAAGGCGAGCCCGCTGCCGACGCGCCCAAGCCGCTGGCCGGCAAGACGCTGGTGCTGACCGGCACGCTGCCGACGCTGTCGCGCGATGCGACCAAGGAGCTTATCGAAGCGGCCGGCGGCAAGGTGGCGGGGTCGGTGTCCAAGAAGACCGATTACGTGGTGGCGGGCACCGAAGCCGGCAGCAAGCTGACCAAGGCCCAAGAGCTGGGCGTGACGGTGCTGGACGAAGCCGGCCTGCAAGCCTTGCTGGCGTCGGGTTCGCCGCCAGCCCAGGAGTGAGCCATGGCCGTGCGCGAGATCTTGAAAATGGGCGATCCGCGCTTGCTGCGCGTGGCTCAGCAGGTGCTGGCCTTCGACACGCCCGAGCTGCATGCGCTGATCGCCGACCTGTTCGACACCATGGCCGCCGCCGGTGGCGTGGGCTTGGCCGCACCGCAGATCGGCGTGGACCTGGCGCTGGTGATCTTTGGTTTCGACCAGAGCGAGCGCTACCCCGACGCGCCGCCCGTGCCGCGCACGGTGCTGCTCAACCCGGTGGTCACGCCGCTGTCTGCCGACGAGGAAGAGGGCTGGGAAGGGTGCCTTAGCGTGCCGGGGCTGCGCGGCGTGGTGCCGCGCTTCACGCGCATCCGCTACACAGGCTTCGACCCGCTGGGCCAGCCCATCGAGCGCGAGGCCGAGGGCTTTCATGCCCGGGTGGTGCAGCACGAGTGCGATCACCTGATCGGCAAGCTTTACCCGATGCGGGTGCGCGACTTCTCGCGCTTTGGCTACACCGAAGTGCTGTTCCCGGGGTTGGACGCGCCGGCCGACGACTGAGCTTGCATCGTCAGCCTGGGAGGCCTCAGCGCGCGGGGCGCAGCACGATCGTCACCAGCAGCGACGAGTCTTCGAGCGCGCGCAGCGCGTGCGGTTGACCACCATCGAGCAGCAGCATTTGCTGCGGCCGCAGCATCGTGACGCTCGAATGGGTCACCTCGACGCAGCCTTCGATGCAGTGGATCGTGATGGTGCCGGGCACCTTGTGCGAGGGCAGCGAGCGCTCGCGCGGCAGAACCAGGCGAATTACTTCGAGATCGCTGGTTTTGATCAGCGCCGTGGTGCGCGCCTCGCCCAATTGCGATCCCAAGGGCGCGGCGTCGATCACCTCGCCAGAAACAGCACGTTGCAAAGCCATGGTCAGCTCCTTTGCTTAATCAGCGTCATGGCGGTGCCGATGAGCGCCGAGACTTCGCTCATGTTGCCCGGCACGATCATGGTGTTGTTCTTCTGGGCCAATTGGGCGTAAGCCTCGACGGCCTTTTCGGCCACCTTGAGCTGCACGGCCTGCTCGCCGCCCGGCTGCTGGATGGCCTGCGCCACCTTGCGGATGGCATCGGCCGTGGCGTCGGCCACCGCCACGATCGCCGCGGCCTGGCCCTGGGCCTGGTTGATTTCGGCCTGACGCTGGCCTTCCGAGCGGGCGATGAAGGCCTCGCGTTCGCCGCTGGCCAGGTTGATCTGCTCTTGCTTGCGCCCCTCGGAGGCCGCGATCAGCGCGCGCTTCTCGCGCTCGGCGGTGATCTGGGCCTGCATGGCGCGCAAGATCTCGGCGGGCGGCGTGAGGTCCTTGATTTCGTAGCGCAGTACCTTTACGCCCCAGTTGGTGGCGGCTTCGTCGAGTGCATTCACCACCGAAGCGTTGATCTGGTCGCGCTCTTCAAAGGTCTTGTCGAGCTCCATCTTGCCGATCACCGAGCGCAGCAAAGTCTGCGCCAGCTGGGTGATGGCGAACACGTAATTGCTCGAGCCATAGCTGGCACGCATCGGATCGGTGATCTGGAAGTAGATGATGCCGTCCACCTGCAGCTGGGTGTTGTCCTTGGTGATGCAGATCTGGCTGGGCACGTCGAGGGGGATCTCCTTGAGCACGTGCTTGTAGGCCACCCGATCCACAAAGGGCATGATGAAGTTCAGCCCTGGCACCAGCGTGGTGTTGTATTTGCCGAGACGCTCGACCACCCAGGCGTGCTGCTGCGGCACGACCTTGATGGCTTGCGTGACGAAGACGATGGCCAGAACGAAGAGGACGAGTGCGATTTCCATGCGGGGCTTTCGGGTTTGAATCGAGGCGGGCGGCTTCAGCGCCCCAGGACGAGGGTGGCGCCGTCGATGGCGCGGATCACGTAGTCGCCCGGGCCGGTGGGCGGCGTGCCGCCTTCGTAGCGGGCATCCCAGGGCGCGCCGCGGTGCTGGACGCGCGCGGTGCCGTCCGCATGCCAGTGCGACACGTGAACCGTGTTGCCGATATCGAGATTGACGTCGGGGTTGGCGCGCGATGCGGGGGTGGGGCGCGAGGTGCGAACGACGTGCCACAGCACGACGGCACCGCCACCCACCACGGCGGCCATCACGAGTTGAGTGGCGTGGCTGGCTCCCAGGCTGGCCGACAACGCGGCGGCAGCCAGCCCCAGGGCCAGCATCAGCAGGTAAAAGGTGCCCGAAGCCAGCTCTAGGCCGGTCAGGACGCCGGCGGCGATCCACCACATGGTCGAGTCGGTCATGGAGAATTCCGGTTGAAGCTCAGGCCGTGCGCCGGGCGCCTTGATGGCTCGACCAGCGGGCCGAGCCAGTTTACGCGCTTGCCCGAAAAAACGGTGTGACGCCTCGCACACGGTCATCCGACGGCCCTACACTTCGCGCTTTGTCGTTTTGACCGGCCATTTGCCCCGGTCGCGGAGGCTCCGCCATGCAGCGTTTTCACTTCCCCATCGTCATCATCGACGAGGACTTTCGCTCCGAGAACACCTCGGGTCTGGGTATTCGCGCGCTGGCCGATGCCATCGAAAAAGAAGGCTTCGAGGTGGTGGGCGTCACGAGCTACGTCGACCTGTCGCAATTCGCCCAGCAGCAAAGCCGCGCCAGCGCGTTCATCTTGTCGATAGACGACGAAGAGTTCGGCAGCGGTTCGAAAGAAGAAGTCGATGCCGCGCTGAAAAACCTGCGGCAGTTCGTCAGCGAGATCCGCTTCAAGAACGCCGAGATCCCGATCTATCTGTACGGCGAGACGCGCACGGCGCAGCACATCCCGAACGACGTGCTGCGCGAGCTGCACGGCTTCATCCACATGTTCGAGGACACGCCCGAGTTCGTGGCGCGTCACATCATCCGCGAGGCCAAGAGCTACGTCGATTCGCTGGCGCCGCCGTTCTTCCGGGCGCTGGTCGATTACGCGCACGACGGCTCCTACTCGTGGCACTGCCCGGGCCACTCGGGGGGCGTGGCCTTCTTGAAGAGCCCGGTGGGGCGGATGTTCCACCAGTTCTTCGGCGAAAACATGCTGCGCGCCGACGTTTGCAACGCGGTCGATGAACTCGGCCAACTGCTCGACCACACCGGCCCGGTGGCGGCGTCCGAGCGCAACGCGGCGCGCATCTTCAACGCCGACCATTGCTACTTCGTCACCAACGGCACGTCCACGTCGAACAAGATCGTCTGGCATCACACGGTGGCGCCGGGCGACGTGGTGGTGGTGGACCGCAACTGTCACAAGTCCATCCTGCACGCGATCATCATGACGGGCGCCGTGCCGGTGTTCCTGACGCCCTCGCGCAACCACTACGGCATCATCGGCCCGATCGCGCAAAGCGAGTTCGAGCCCGAAACCATCCGCCGCAAGATCGCCGCCAACCCGCTGCTCAAGGGCGTGGACCCGAAAAAGGTCAAGCCGCGCGTGCTCACCATCACGCAGAGCACCTACGACGGCGTGCTCTACAACGTCGATCAGATCAAGAACATGCTCGACGGCACGATCGACACGCTGCACTTCGACGAAGCCTGGCTGCCGCACGCGACCTTCCACGACTTCTACAAGGGCATGCACGCCATCGGGCGCGATCGGCCCAAGACCAAAGAGGCGCTGGTGTTTTCGACGCAGTCCACGCACAAGCTGCTGGCCGGGCTGAGCCAGGCGTCGCAGATCCTGGTGGCCGACTCCGAACAGCGCAAGCTCGATCGCTCGCTGTTCAACGAGGCCTACCTCATGCACACGTCCACCAGCCCGCAGTACGCGATCATCGCGAGCTGCGACGTGGCCGCAGCCATGATGGAGCCCCCGGGCGGCACGGCGCTGGTCGAGGAGAGCATTCAAGAAGCGCTCGACTTCCGCCGCGCGATGCGCAAGGTCGACAAGGAATTCGGCCGCGACTGGTGGTTCAAGGTCTGGGGCCCCGAGAAGCTGGCTCACTCGGGCGTGGGCGACCGCGAGGACTGGGTGCTCAAGGCCAACGAGAAGTGGCACGGCTTTGGCAACCTGGCGCCGGGCTTCAACATGCTCGACCCGATCAAGTCGACCATCATCACTCCGGGGCTCGACGTGTCGGGCAAGTTCGCCAAGACGGGCATCCCGGCGAGCATCGTCACCAAGTATTTGTCCGAGCACGGCGTGGTGGTCGAGAAGACCGGCCTGTACTCGTTCTTCATCATGTTCACCATCGGCATCACCAAGGGCCGCTGGAACACGATGCTGACCGCGCTGCAGCAGTTCAAGGACGACTACGACAAGAACCAGCCGATGTGGCGCATCCTGCCCGAGTTCTGCGCCAAGCACCCGCGCTACGAGCGCATGGGGCTGCGTGACTTGTGCCAGTCGATCCACGAGATGTACGCCCGCAGCGATATCGCGCGCCTGACCACCGAGATGTACCTGTCAGACCTGCATCCGGCCATGAAGCCCAGCGAGGCTTATGCCTACATCGCCCACCGCAAGACCGAGCGCGTGGGCATCGACCAGCTCGAAGGACGCATCACCACCTCGCTGCTGACACCGTATCCGCCGGGCATCCCGCTGCTGATTCCGGGTGAGCGCTTCAACAAGAAGATCGTCGATTACCTGCGTTTTGCTCAAGCGTTCAATGCGCAGTTCCCGGGCTTCGAGACCGATGTGCACGGCCTTGTCGAAGAAGAATTGCCGAACGGCGAGGCGCGCTTCTACGTGGACTGCGTGCGAGACGACTGAGCCGTCAGTCTTTGATCGCTCAGTCCTTCAGGTCCGGCTCGAAGAAGATCCAGCGAACCTGAGCGAACTCTTTGCGCAAGTCTGCTTCGACGCGGTTGATGGCTTCGATCAGGCCGACCTCGCTGCCTTGCGGCGTCATGCGCGCCTTGATGGCCAGCATGATGTCGCCGCCCAGTTGCTGACTCAGCACGTTGTAGACCTCGGCCACTTCGGGGCGGGCACGCAAGAAGCTGCGAATACGCCGCAGCGTCTCGGGTTCTGCCGACTGCCCAACGAGCAAGGCCTTGACCTCGGCGCCCACGAGCACGGCCACCAGCACCAGCATGGCGCCGATGGCGATGGAGCCGATGGCGTCCCACACGGGGTTGCCGGTGGCCATGCTCAACAGCACGAAGCACAGCGCCAGAGTCAGGCCAGCCAGCGCGGCAATGTCTTCGCCCACCACCACGATCAGCTCGCTTTGGCGAGACTCTTTGAACCAGCGCCACATGCTCTTGCTGCCGCGCCCCTTGTTTAGTTCGCGCACGGCACCCCAGAGCGAGACGCCCTCGGCCACCACGCCAAACGCGAGGATGGCCACGGCTACCCAGGCGTGTTGCACCGGCTCGGTGTCGTGCAGCTTGTGCACGCCTTCGTAGATCGAAAACAGGCCGCCCATGCTGAACAGCATCAGCGCGACGATGAAGCTCCAGAAATAGATGGCCTTGCCGTAGCCCAGCGGGTGGTCGGCGGTGGGCGGCTGCTTGGCTTCTTTCAGCCCCCAGATCAGCATGGCCTGGTTGCCGCAGTCGGCGTACGAGTGAATCGCTTCGGCCAACATCGACGACGAGCCGGTGAAGATGGCGCCCGCGGTTTTGGACAAGGCAATCGCGAAATTCGCGCCCAGCGCGAACAGGATGGATTTCAAGGAATCGGACGAGGCGGACATGGTGGTCAGGCTGCGGATCACGGGGCGCAGTGCGCCGGGAATGCTCAAGTCGAGCGGGCTCGCAGGATAGCTGACAACCGACTGACGAGGTGTGTCAGCTCTTCAGGCGCAGACCACCAGATTGGCGGGCGGCGTTCTTGCCCAGTTGCACATGGGCACCGTGGCGGCAGTAGCGGCCGCGCAGCTCTTGAATCATCTCGGCAAGCGAATTGGCATCCGGGATCTGCTCGCGGTAGCGGTTGAGCACCATATCGGCCAAGTCCAGCAACTTGGCGTTGTAGGTCTTGGCGCCTTGCATGAACAGCGATTTGGCGGCGGATCCGGGCGAGCCGGCGAGCGCGTGCGTCATGGCCTGTTCTGCCAAGGTGCCGATGCTGGCGTGTCCGACGCGAACGGCTTCTTCGTAGGGCGGGTGCAGTCGCGCGGTGCAGGCCAGCAGTTCGCTGGACGCCTTGGATACGCAAAACCGGGCGGCGAGTTTCTGTATCCACCCGTCCGCATCCGGCAACTCGAGTTCGGTGGCTTTGAGCCGCGCCAGCAGGCCGAGCATGTTGCAGGCAGCTTCAAAGTCGAAATCTGGCTCACTCATGTCGTCCGACAGGCTCTTGACCAGTCGGACCACCTCGGCGACCTGCCGATGCTGCATCTGTTGCAGCACCTGCACGGTCTGCAGCAGGCGGCGCAGGCGGCCGCTGTTTTGCTGCTTGTCGAAAGCGTGCGACAGCGTGTCGAGGCAGCGTTGCACGCCCTTGCTGTCCTTCTTCTCAAAGCGCATCTGCGCCAGCATCACCAGCGTCTGGTAGTCGTACATCTTGCTGCTCACGCCCAGCGTGGTGGCGCGCTCCAGCATGCGGGTGGCGATGTCGGTCTTGCCCAGGTAGAAGGCCATCATGCCGAGCTTTTGCAGCCGACCGATCGACGAGGGCGTGATGTCCACCGCGCGCTGGTAGGTCTCGAACGCCGCCTCAAAGTCGCCCTGCTCCAGTTGGGCGCGCCCCATGATGTCGAAGGCGTCGGCGTAGGTCGGGTTGTCGGAGATAAGGCTTTCCAGCGTGCGCTTGGCAGGGCCGTGCTGCCCGGCCTCCATGTGCGCGCGAGCAATGCCGAGCTTGGCCCAGGGCAGGGCCTTGGCCTGACGAATTGCTTCAAAGAGCTGGCGAGCGTCATCGTGACGGCCCAGGCGCAGCAGCAGTTCGGCGCCGATGCGGGCGGCGTAGAGCCAATATTCCTCGCGCTTGTTGAAGCGTGACACGCACAGCTTGGCGGCGTGCTCGAAGTCGTCTTCCTCGATGGCCTGGAAGATGTGCTTGAGCACCTTCTTGCGATGGCGCGCCAGATGCAGACGCTCGGCGAGGCTGTGCGAGTTGTGCGGCTTGAGCAGATAGCTGTCGAGCGCGGATTCGGCCGCCTCGGCCACCTTGGCGTACGAGGCCTCGGCCGTCACCATCACGAACACGGTCGAGAACGGCAGGATCTGCGCGCGGCGCAGGTCTTCGAGCAGATCCTGGCCCGAGACGGCCGAGTCGTCGAAGTGGTAGTCGCACAGCACGACGTCGAACACGCGGTTCTCGAGCACCTTGCGCGCATCGGCCAGCTTGCCGGCCTGCACCACGGTGGTGACGCCCAAGTCTTGCAGCATCCCGCTCAGGATGCTGCGCGACGTGGGGTTGGCGTCGATGATCAACGCCTGGCAGTTGTGCATGTCGGCGGCTAGTCCGCGCATCGGAATCCTCAGGTTCGCTGTCCGTGAAAGACTTCGCAGCGTTGGCGGCCCTGCGATTGACCGTGATACGTGAGCATTTCGGCTTGCTGGCCGCGTAACTTGAACAGGGCAAGAAAAATGGCACCCGGAGGTGCCATTGCAGACGGCGGGCGTGACATACGCCACGCATTTGCGCGTCACGCCTTTAGCCTTTACTTGAAGAGGTCCTTCACGCGGTCCGTCCAGCTCTTGGCGTTCGGCGAGTGCTTGTCGCCGCCTTTCTTGAACGACTCGTCGAGCTCCTTGAGCAGCTTGCGCTGGTGTTCGGTGAGCTTGACGGGGGTCTCGACGGTGATGTGGCAGTACAGATCGCCGGGGTAGCTGGAGCGCACGCCCTTGATGCCTTTGCCGCGCAGCCGGAACGTTTTGCCGTGCTGCGTGCCTTCGGGCAATTCGATCTCGGCCTTGCCGCCCAGCGTGGGCACGGTGATGCTGCCGCCCAGCGCGGCCGTGGTCAGGCTGACCGGCGCGGTGCAGTGCAGATCGTCGCCATCGCGCTCGAAGATCTCGTGCTGCTTGATGCGGATCTCGATGTACAGATCGCCCGCCGGCCCCCCGTTGGTGCCGGGCTCGCCGTTGCCGGCCGAGCGGATTCGCATGCCCTCGTTGATGCCGGCCGGGATCTTGACCTCCAGCGTCTTGTTCTTTTTGATCTTGCCTTGGCCGCTGCAGGTGGTGCAGGGCTCCGGGATGATCTTGCCGTTGCCGTGGCAATGCGGGCAGGTTTGCTGGATGCTGAAGAAGCCTTGGCGCAGGTGCACCTGGCCCGAGCCGTGGCAGGTCGGGCAGGTCTTGGCGCTGGTGCCGGGCTTGGCGCCGGAGCCGCTGCAGGTTTCGCAGTTTTCCCAGCTCGGGATGCGGATCTGGGTTTCCTTGCCGTTGGCCGCTTCTTCGAGCGTGATCTCCATGGCGTAAGACAGATCGGCGCCACGGTAGACCTGCTGCCCACCGCGACGCCCCCCGCCGCCACCCTGGCCGCCGAAGATGTCGCCAAAAATGTCGCCAAAGGCTTCGGCAAAGCCGCCAAAGCCCTCGGCGCCCGGGCCGCCGCGCCCGGCGCCCATGTTGGGGTCGACGCCGGCGTGGCCGTATTGATCGTAGGCCGCCCGCTTTTGCGGGTCCGAGAGCATCTCGTAGGCCTCCTTGGCCTCCTTGAATTTCTCTTCGGATTCCTTGGCCTGGTCACCCTGGTTGCGGTCAGGGTGGTACTTCATCGCGAGCTTGCGATAAGCCTTCTTGATGTCTTCGTCCGAGGCGTTCTTGGCAACGCCGAGGACTTCATAAAAGTCGCGCTTGGCCATCTTGGTGCTCGTTGGTTCGCGTGGGTGGGGGCTATCAGGTCAGCGCCTGAAACCAGACAGGCACAGGGGCGCAGAGATGGTCTCTGCGCGCCCTGTGCCCGTGTTCGTGCGCCAGATGAGGGTCAGTCTTTCTTGACTTCCTTGAAGTCGGCATCGACCACGTTGTCGTCGGCCGGCTTGCTCTGGGCTGCTGCGGCTTCCGGGCCACCGGCCGCGCCACCGGCTGCGGCCTGCTGGGCCTGGGCGTCGGCGTAGACCTTCTCGCCCAGCTTCTGGCTGGCGCTCATCAGCGCTTCGCTCTTGGCGTCGATCGCGGCCTTGTCGTCGCCCTTGATGGCTTCTTCGACTTCCTTGATCGCGGCTTCGATCTTGTCCTTCTCGCCCGCTTCGAGCTTGTCGGCGTACTCGGTCAGCGACTTCTGCACGCTGTGCACCAGCGCGTCGGCCTGGTTCTTGGCCTGCACCAGTTCGACCTTCTTCTTGTCTTCGGCGGCGTTGAGCTCTGCGTCCTTCACCATCTTCTGGATCTCGTCTTCAGACAAGCCCGAGTTGGCCTTGATGGTGATCTTGTTTTCCTTGCCGGTGCCCTTGTCTTTCGCGCCGACGTGCAGGATGCCGTTGGCGTCGATGTCGAACGACACTTCGATCTGCGGCGTGCCGCGCGGTGCGGGCGGGATGCCTTCGAGGTTGAACTCGCCCAGCAGCTTGTTGCCCGAGGCCAGCTCGCGCTCGCCCTGGAAGACCTTGATGGTCACGGCCGGCTGGTTGTCGTCGGCGGTCGAGAAGGTCTGGGCGAACTTGGTCGGGATGGTCGTGTTCTTGGCGATCATCTTGGTCATCACGCCACCCATGGTCTCGATGCCCAGCGACAGCGGGGTCACGTCGAGCAGCAGCACGTCGGTGCGGTCGCCCGAGAGCACCTGGCCCTGCACGGCGGCGCCCACGGCCACCGCTTCGTCGGGGTTGACGTCCTTGCGCGGCTCCTTGCCGAAGAACTCCTTGACCTTCTCCTGCACCTTGGGCATGCGGGTCATGCCGCCAACCAGAATCACGTCGTCGATCTTGGACACGTCCACGCCGGCATCCTTGATGGCGGTGCGGCAGGGTGCAATGGTGCGTTCAATCAGCTCTTCGACCAGGGCTTCGAGCTTGGCGCGCGTCAACTTGATGTTGAGGTGCTTCGGACCCGATGCGTCGGCCGTGATGTAGGGCAGGTTGATGTCGGTCTGCGTGCTGTTCGACAGCTCGATCTTGGCCTTTTCAGCGGCTTCCTTCAGGCGTTGCAGCGCCAGCACGTCCTTGCTCAGATCGACGCCTTGGTCTTTCTTGAACTCGGAGATGATGAAGTCGATGATGCGCTGGTCGAAGTCTTCGCCGCCCAGGAAGGTGTCGCCGTTGGTCGACAGCACTTCAAACTGCTTCTCGCCGTCGAGGTCGGCGATTTCGATGATGGACACGTCGAACGTGCCGCCACCCAAGTCGTACACGGCGATCTTGCGGTCACCGGCGCCGTGCTTGTCCAGGCCGAAGGCCAGGGCGGCGGCGGTGGGTTCGTTGATGATGCGCTTGACGTCGAGGCCGGCGATGCGGCCGGCGTCCTTGGTGGCCTGGCGCTGCGCGTCGTTGAAGTACGCCGGCACGGTGATGACGGCCTCGGTGACCGCTTCGCCCAGGTAGTCCTCGGCGGTCTTCTTCATCTTGCGCAGCACTTCGGCCGACACCTGCGGGGGGGCCATCTTCTTGCCGCGAACTTCAACCCACGCGTCGCCGTTGTCGGCGGCGGCGATGGTGTAGGGCATCAGGTCGATGTCCTTCTGCACTTCTTTTTCGGTGAACTTGCGGCCGATCAGGCGCTTCACCGCGTACAGCGTGTTCTTCGGGTTCGTGACGGCCTGACGCTTGGCCGAGGCGCCGACGAGGATCTCGCCGTCTTCCTGGTAGGCAATGATCGACGGCGTGGTGCGCGCACCTTCGCTGTTCTCGATCACCTTGGTGGTGTTGCCTTCCATGATGGCCACGCACGAGTTGGTGGTGCCCAGGTCGATGCCAATGATCTTGCCCATGTGATTGCTCCTAAGTCTGGAATCTGAAATTTGCTTGTTATGGATGTGTGGATGCGTCGGCCGATTTCAAGCGCTCATTTCGGCGCGGCGACGGTCACCAGGGCCGGGCGCAGCACGCGTTCGGCGATCGAGTAGCCTTTTTGCAGCACGGTCACCACCGTGTTGGCCTCCTGATCGGCGGGCACCATGCTGATGGCCTGATGCTGATGCGGGTCGAACTTGGTGCCCGCGGGCGGGTTGAGCTCGACGACCTTGTTGCGCTCCAAGGCCGACGCCAGCTGACGCAGCGTGGCGTGCACGCCCTCCAGCATCTGCTCGACCGAGCCGGCCTGCTGCGCGGCGTGGGTGGCGATGGCGGCTTCGAGGCTGTCTTTG
>NZ_JAYSBZ010000026.1:0-42207 GCF_041915145.1 Aquabacterium sp.
GGTTTGATGACAGCGGTGATTTGTTTCATGACGAGAACTCCGGAAAGGTAAGCGACGATCTGGCTCGCGATCAGGCCGGCACGGCGAATATGTCGATCTGGCGAAATTGATGAAATTTAAGCACGAAACTTCGAGGTGATGGGGTATCGCCAATCGCGGCCAAAGGCGCGATGCGTGATCCGCACGCCAATCGGCGCCTGCCGGCGCTTGTATTCGTTGAGCTTGATCAAGCGCGTGACGCGCTCCACGTCGGCAGGCTTGAAGCCGGCGGTGACGATCTCGTCGATGCTCTGGTCTTGCTCCATGTAGCGCTCGATGATGGCGTCCAGCACCTCGTAGGGCGGCAGACTGTCCTGGTCGACCTGGTTGGGGCGCAACTCGGCCGAGGGCGGCCGGGTGATGATGCGCTCGGGGATCATCGGCACCGCACCTTGCCCATTGCGCCAGACCGCCAGCTTGTAGACCAGCGTCTTGGCCACGTCCTTGATCACGGCGAAACCTCCGGCCATGTCGCCGTAGAGCGTGCAGTAGCCCGTGGCCATTTCGCTCTTGTTGCCGGTGGTCAGCACGATGGCGCCGGTCTTGTTGGACAAGGCCATCAGCAAGGTGCCGCGAATGCGGGCCTGGATGTTCTCTTCGGTGGTGTCTTCGGCCAGACCGGCAAACAAGGGCGAGAGCGCCGACTTGAAGCTGTCGAAGGTGGGGCTGATGCTGATCTCGTCGTAGCGCACGCCCAGGCGCGCGGCCATGTCGCGGGCGTCGATCCAGGAGATGTCTGCCGTGTAGGGCGACGGCATCATCACGGCGCGAACCTTGTCGGCCCCCAGGGCATCGACGGCAATCGCCAGCACCAGGGCCGAGTCGATACCGCCCGACAAGCCGATGATCGCGCCAGGGAAGCCGTTCTTGCCGACGTAGTCGCGCACCCCCGTTACCAGCGCTCCCCACACCTCGGCCTCGCCAGACAGGGTGGGCGCCACATCGCCACTGACGTCTGCGCCGTCAACGGTGACGCGCAGGATGGCGTCGTCGAACGCCGGCGCCCGCGCCCGCACAAGCCCCTTCGCGTTGACGGCGAACGACGCGCCATCGAACACCACTTCGTCTTGCGCGCCGACCTGGTGGGCATACAGCAGCGGCACCCCGGCCGAGCGGGCCCGCTCGATCATGCGTGCCTCGCGCTCGGCCACCTTGCCCATGTGGTACGGCGAGGCGTTGATCACTACCAGCATGTCGGCACCCAGGTCGAGTGCGGCTTGCGCCGGCTCGTCGAACCAGGCGTCTTCGCAGATCAACACCCCCACGCGCCGGCCCTGCACCTCGACGACCAGCGGCGCCAGCCCGACGTCGCGGCCCGACACGAAATAGCGGCGCTCGTCGAACACCTGGTAATTGGGCAGCTCGCGCTTGGCGTAGGTGCCGATCACCTGACCGGCGTGCAGCACGCTCGCGGCATTCAGGCGCTTGTGCACGGCAAACGAGCGCGTGCGAACATCGCCACCACCCCAGATCTGCGGGTGCCCCACGACCAGGTGCAAGCCCGCCAGATCGGCGAGTTGCCGCGCGATGTCGGCCAGGGCGTCGTCGCAAGCGCGCATGAAGGCCGGACGCAGCAGCAGGTCTTCGGGCGGGTAGCCGCACAAGGCCAGCTCGGGCGTGACCACCAGCCGCGCACCGTCGGCATGGGCCCGGCGCGCCGCCTCGACGATCTTGCGCGCGTTGCCGGCCATGTCGCCCACGATGGGGTTGAACTGGAGCAACGCAGCCTGCAATGGCTGGGCAGGCGCGGGACGAGAAGGAATGGTCAGCACGGACATGAGCACAGGCCTCGATGAAGCAAGGCAGGATGGTAACGGCGATGCGGAATGAGGGCCGCGCGTGTTCGCAGGCCCGCGCTACGGCGTGTGCGGCCGATTGGCCTCTTCTTGCTGCCGCATGCGCGCGCACTGCGGATGCTGCGTGAGTTCGGGCTTTGCGCATTCGCGCTTCATGCAGAAGACGCGAGACAAGAAGTTGCGACCGCCGCAGAGCTCTGCCGGGCTGCTGGCGCGCGCGGCTTCGGCGGCCTCGGCTTCGCGCCTGGCCGCGCGCGTCTGGCGTTCGCTGGTCCGGATTGATGGGCTGGCGAGCGGCGCCGAAGACCCGGCCAGCGCTTCGGCCCGGTGGGCTCGCGCGATGGCGCGGGCTTCCTGACGCTCGTCGCGGGCGACTGCGTCGCCTGCCCGATTGCCCGACGCAGCCTGCGCCGTGGCCGGCGCCGCTTCGCGCGCCGCAGGCTGATGCCGCTTGAGCGTGGCCACCAGTGCCGCGAACAGCAGCAGCACCACGAGCCCGAGCCAGATCGGATGACGCAGCACCCGCCCCCAGGCGCTGGTGTCGGGCTCGTCGTCGGCAGCCAGGCGCGAAGGCTGGAATGCTCGGGCCGAGCCCGGCTGGGCGCCGGCATCGGGTTGCTGCACTCCCCCGAGGCTTCGCTCGTCGCGCCGCGATTTGAACGGGTCGGGCATCGTGCGGGCATAGGCGTCGCTGTAGCGTGCTGGCCCCGCCGCTGGAGCGGTGGTGGCATAGGCCTCGGCGTCGCGCTTGGCGTTGTCGGCCAGCGAGTTGCCCGGAACCGGGCTCACGAATACGGTGCGCTCGATGCGCGTCGGGTCGATCGCATCGGCGCCTCCGCCGTCCTCATCCAGAGCTTGGCCAGATGCCAGCAACTCGTCGCGCCAAGCCTGCACGCTGGCGGGGCGATCGGCGGGCCGCACCGCCAGCGCATGGTCGATCGCCCCCAACAGCCCCGCGCCATAACGCCGCCCGAAATCGCGCTCGATGGCCGGACCGATGGTGCGCAAGGCGGGCAAGTCGTCATGCACGACCCGCGTGGTGGCCGGCATGGGCGGGCGCCCCGTCAGGCAGTAATGCACCACCGCGCCCAGGGCGTACAGATCCGTCCAGGGGCCCTGCTTGAGCTGGGCCGACTCGGCGTATTGCTCGATGGGCGCAAAGCTCGGCTTGACGATGGCGGTGAGCGTCTGGGTGTGGTCGCCGATCACATGGCGGGCGGCGCCGAAGTCGAGCAGCACCGGCTGGCACTCGCCCTCGCCGCTGACGTCGCCCAGCAGCAGGATGTTGTCGGGCGCGATGTCGCGGTGGTAGACCTGGGCGCGGTGCAGCACGTCGAGCGCCCCCAGCAAGGGCCCGAGCAGGCCGCGCAGCCAGGCCTCGCTGGGCGGCTTGGTCATGTCGCGCCGAGCCTCGCGCAGCGTGACGCCTTCGTAGTAGGGCATCGCCATGTAGGCCGTGTCGTTGGCCTCCCAGAAGCGGTAGACCTTGACAAGCGACGGGTGGTCGAAGCGCGCCAGCAGGCGTGCCTCGTTGATGAACGATCGGCGGCCCAGCTCGAAGGTGTCGGCGTGCGCCGGCGAGCGCAATTCGATCCGCCCTTCGGGGCCACGAACCACCAGGGCAGACGGCAGGTATTCCTTGATGGCGACGCGGCGCTGCAGGGCGTGGTCGATGGCCCGATAGACCACGCCGAAGCCGCCGCAGCCCAGCACGCATTCGATTTCAAATTCGGCCAGGCGAGTGCCGGCCGGCAAGACGTCGTGATCGGAAGCAGAGGCCTGGGGCATGTGCAGCGGCAACAAGGAGCCGACGGCCTGGCCTGCGCCGTCAACAAAACCCTTCCATCGAAAAGAAGGAGGCCAGCTTACCCCAGCAGGGCGCCGCGCGACCGAACCCGAGAGGAAACCAGCAGACGATTCGCGAGGAGTTCCTCAAGTAGTTGGCATTTCGCTCCGATAGCCCCACTTGACGCCAGACGGGCGGGCTGGCAATCGCAGTAACCGAAGAACGCTCCGCACCCTGAACAAAAGGGATCCGCCCCATGAAAACACCATTGCACGGGATGCACATCCCCCGCGCCTGGCTGGCCTTGCCGGCGCGACTGATCGTCGCCGGCGCGACCCTGCTGGCGCTGCTGGCCTTGTGCCTGGCGCTCACGCTGCGCAACGAAAAGGAAGTGACATTCGACCGCGCCATGAGCGCCGCCGACCACATCGCGGCCAAGCTTGCGGCGCATACCAACGAGGCGCTGAACCACGTGAGCCGAACCACCTTGCTGGTCAAGCACATGCGCGCGGCGGGCCCGGGCGGCTCACTGACGGCCATGAGCCGAGACGGCCTGCTGTCCAACGGCCTGACCCTGGCCGTGATGGTGCTGGACGCCGAAGGCCGGGTGCTTGATCGCAGCGACATGGACATCGGCGCGGCCACGGTACCCATCGCGCCCGAAGTGTGGGGCGAGTGGGCCCGCCTGAGCGCGGCGGACAGCCCCGAGGTGAATATCGCCAAGCCGCTGGACATCGGCACCGGCGGCCGCTGGGTTATTCCGGTGACGCGGCGCCTGACCACGCCCGGCGGGCAGTTCGACGGTCTGGTCGTGGCCATGGTCGACCCCGCCGCGCTCACGCTGAATTTCGCGCGCGGAGAAGATCAGGGCACCGTGGTCGGCGTGCTCGGCCTGGACGGCGTCTACCGCTCGCGCCAGCTCGGCGGCCAAGTCAGCTTCGGCGAGAAGATCGACATCAACTGGCTGATCCAGCACGAGGCCGAGATGCGCCACCACATGCAACCGGTGAGCAGCCCCGTCGATCACGAGGTGCGCCACGTGGTCACCACCCGGCTGGACGACTTTCCGCTGGTCGTGCTGGTCGGGCAGCCGTCCGAAGTGGTTTTTGCCAGCTACGCGCACACCAAGTCCCAACTGATGAAATGGGCTGCCGTGCTGGCCGTGGCCATAGGCCTGTGCGCCGCGATGTTCGCCTTGCAAGCCTGCACCATCGAGCGCTCGCGCGCCAAGGCGCGGCAGCTCGAAGCGCGTTACCGCGCCACGCTCGACGGCTGCCTCGATACCGTGCTGATGACCCACCCCGTCCACGATGCGGAAGGTCGGCTGGTCGACTTCACCGTGGTGCAAGCCAACACCCCGGCCGCACGGCTGCATGGACGCGCGATCGACGCGCTGGTCGGCACGACGCTCAACGCGCTGCTGCCCACGCTGCGCGAGCTGAACCTGTTCGCGCGCCTGCGCCAGGCCCACGAAACCGGCCAGCTGGTGGAGTTCGAGCACACCATGCCGGACGGCGACCAGGTTCGCTGGCTGCACCACCAGGCCGTGCCCCTCGAAGCGGGCCTCACGCTCATCACCCGCGACATCACTGCCCGGCGCCGCGCCGAGCTGGCGCTGGCCGAGCGCGAGCAGTTCTACCGCACCCTGATCGACAGCCTGCCGCTGCCGATCTACGCCAAGAGCACGCGTGCCAGCAGCGACGGCGAAATCATCTGCTGGAACCGCGCGGCCGAAAAGGCGATGAAGCTGCCCGCCGGCCGCGCCCTGGGGCGCAAATTCAGCGACTGCTTCGCGCCCGACATCGTGCAGCGCAGCGACGAGCAAGACCGCGAGGTGCTGGCCGACCCGCGCCCGCGCCGCTATTGCGACCTGCCGTTCAACAGCCCCGCGCTGGGCGAGCGCTACATCGACCTGATCAAGGCCCCGGTGTTCGGCGCGGACGGCTGCGTCGATCACATCCTGATCATTGCCGAAGACATCACCGAGCGGCGCCGCACGGCCGAGAACCTGCGGCTGGTGTCCAAGGTGGTGGATGAAACCAGCGAAGCCGTGGTCGTGACCGACGCGCAAGACCACATCGTGATGGCCAACCCGGCCTTCTTGAGCATGACCGGCCACGACCTGGCGCGCATCACCGGCCTGCCGGCCGAACAAGCCGGCCTGCCCTCTTTGAAAGAAGCCGTGCTGCGCGGCGTGGAAGAAGCCTGCGCCCGCAACCGGCGCTGGACGGGCGACAGCCTGCAGCACCGCGCCGACGGCACCCGTTTCGAGACCTGGCTCAGCGTGGGCACGCTGCGCGACGAAGACGGCCGCCTGACGCACCACACCCGCGTGTTCAGCGACATCTCGGTGCTCAAGCACCAGCAGCGCCAGCTGACCGAACTGGCTCGGCAAGACAGCCTCACCAAGCTGCCGAACCGCCGCCACTTCAACGAGCACCTCAGCCAGTCGGTCGAGCGCGCCCGTCGATCGAGCCAGACACTCGCCCTGCTCTACATCGATCTGGATGGCTTCAAGGCCGTCAACGACACCCACGGCCACGAAGCCGGCGACGAATTGCTGATCGAGGTCGGCCGCCGCTTGCAGCGCTGCGTACGCACCACCGACACCGTGTCACGCCTGGGTGGCGACGAATTCACGGTCATTCTCGAAGCCGCGGGCGAGGTGCAGGACGTGCGCCGGCTGTGCGAGCGCGTGCTCGAACAGCTCAGCCTGCCGCACCAGCTCGGCGCGATCTGCGACCCCGGCGCGAACGTCACCGCGCCGCCCAGCATTGGCGTGGCGCTGTACGAATCCGGCGAAAGCGCCGAATCGCTGTGTCGCCGCGCCGACGCCGCGATGTACACCGCCAAGCGCAGCGGCAAGGCCCGCTACAGCCTGGTCTGCGACATCGAGCCCAGCCGCGACACCGTCCGCCCGCTCGTGCGCCAGACTTGCGACCGGCTCGGCACGCAACTGCTTTAGGCTCGCCCCCGCCTCGCGGCATGGCGGCGCGGCAGCCGGCAAAATGGCGGACACCATCCCGGCCGGGGCCGCCACGCAGCTCGCCACGGCCGCTTCGCCACCTCCCCGCGAGAGCTCGCCCGTGAACCAAGCCGCACGCCCCAAGCACCTTCAACACCTGCGCGAGGCCATGCGGCAAAGCGGCATCAGCGCCTGCCTGGTGCCTAGCAGCGACCCCCATCTGTCCGAATACCTGCCCGAGCACTGGCAAGGCCGCGCCTGGCTCAGTGGCTTCACCGGCTCGGCCGGCACGCTGCTGGTGGGCCTGGACAACTCAGCGCTGTTCACCGACAGCCGCTACTGGACGCAAGCCGAGGGCGAGCTGGCCGGCAGCGGCATCGCACTCGAACGCCTGACGGGCGCCGCCGTGCCCGCCTACGCCGCTTGGCTGCGGGCCCAGGGCGCCAGCGGCACCCTGGCGGTGGACGGCGCCGTGCTGGGTCTGGGCCAGACCCAGGCGCTGCGCGAGGCACTGGCCGCGCAAGGCTGGCAACTGCGGACAGACCTGGATCTGGTCGACACCATCTGGCCCGAGCGCCCGGCCCTGCCTGCCGCCCCGGTCTACGAGCACCTCCCCCCGCACGCCGCCACGCCCCGCGCCGCCAAGCTGGCCGAACTGCGCACCACCCTGCGCGAACGCGGCGCCACGCACCACCTGATCTCGACGCTCGACGACCTCGCCTGGCTGCTCAACCTGCGCGGCGCGGACGTCGAACACAACCCGGTGTTCCTGGCCCACCTGCTGGTGGACGCCGAACGTGCCACGCTCTTCGTGGGCGAGAACAAGATCGACACCGCCCTGGCCCACGCGCTGGCGGCCGATTGCGTGCAACTGCGCCCCTACGCTGAAGCGCAAGCGGCGCTGCGCGCCCTGCCCGCCGACGGCGTGATGCTGATCGACCCCAAGCGCGTGACGCTCGGCCTGCGCGAGGCGGTGGCCGACGGCGTGCGCGTGATCGAGGCGCTCAACCCCACGGTGCTGTCCAAATCGCGCAAGACGCCCGCCGAGGCCGGCTTCGTGCGCGAGGCCATGGAACGCGACGGTGCCGCGATGGCCGCGTTCTACGCCTGGTTCGAGTCCGCCCTGGGCCGCAAGCAGATCACCGAGCTGACGGTGGACGAGCGCCTCACCGCCGAGCGCGCCCGGCAACCCGGCTTCGTCACCACCAGCTTCGCCACCATCGCCGGTTTCAACGCCAACGGCGCCCAACCACACTACCGCGCGCTGCCCGAATCGCACGCCGTCATCAGCACGCCCACCGGCGTGGCGACCAACGGCCTGCTGCTGATCGACAGCGGCGGGCAATACCTGGGCGGCACCACCGACATCACCCGCGTCTGGCCCATCGGGCAGATCAACGCCGCACACCAACGCGATTTCACGCTGGTGCTCAAGTGCCTGATCGCGTTGTCGCGCACGCGCTTCCCACGCGGCACGCTGTCGCCCATGCTCGACGCCATCGCCCGCGCGCCGCTGTGGGCCGAGCAGCTCGACTACGGCCACGGCACCGGTCACGGCGTGGGCTACTTCCTGAACGTGCACGAGGGACCGCAGTCCATCTCGAAGGCCATTCCGGTACCCGACATGGCCATGCAGCCCGGCATGATCACGTCGATCGAACCCGCGCTCTATCGCGAAGGGCTGTGGGGCATCCGGCTTGAAAACCTGGTGCTGAACGTCGAGGTCGAGGACAACCGCGAGGGCTACGGCCCCTTCCTCGATTTCGAGACCCTCACGCTCTGCCCGATCGACACGCGCTGCATCGACCTCGCCTTGCTGCGCGACGACGAGCGCGCCTGGCTCAACGCCTACCACGCCGAAGCGCTGCGTCGCATCGGCCCGCATTTGCGCGACGGCGACGCCCTCACCCGGTCGTGGCTCCAAACCCGCACGCAAGCGATATAACAACCAACCCCGATGCAAACCCGCATCGCCCCGGGACAGCCTCGACGCGCAGGCTGGTAAACGTTCACGGTCGTCGCGCGCGGCGATCGAGCAGCAGGCGTGACAAACGAAAGGTGACAGGCACACTGAAAGCCCGCACCGGTTCGTCAACCATTCGCTGCCACTGATCCATGAAATTCATTGTCCGATTGGCTTCGGCCTTCACCCTTGGCTTACTGCTGGCGGCCTCGGCTCGCGCCAGCGTTGAAATCGAAGGCGTTCAACTCGACGACAGCACCGCCGTGGGTGGAACCAAGCTGGTGTTGAACGGCGCCACGGTTCGCAAGCGCGCCTACTTCAAGACCGACGTCGTCGGCCTGTACCTGCCTCAGCGCACCACCAAGCCGGACGCCATCTACAAGGGCGACATCCCGATGCGCCTGGTGCTGGTGATGCTGCGCGATGTGCCGTCCGCCACCATCACCCGCTACTTCGTGAGCGACTTCAAGCAGGTGGCGTCCGACACCGAGTTCAAGCAGACCATCAACGAGGTGGGCAACCTCGGCATGATCTACGGCACCATCGACCGCGTGCGCAAGGGCGACATCGTCACCATCGACTGGACGCCTGAAAAAGGCATCAAGGCCGCCATCAACGGCAAATTGCTCAATGAGCGCGACGATTTCAAGAGCCATCTGTTCTGGGAAATCTACATGCGTATGTACGTCAGCGCCGCGGCGCCCGAAGAATTGCGCACGGGCCTGCTAGGTTTGCGCGCCGCCAAGTAAGTCGCACCCGCGCGGCGGCGACACGCTTCAGAACATCGACCGACTGGTCGAAATACCAGGATCGACTCCCGATCCGACATGAGCGATTCGCTGGCCCTGACCCCCAACCACACCCGACGCAGCCTCGCCCTGCGCATCGTGGTGGTGTTCCTGGGCCTGCTGCTGGCGGTGCAAGCCATGAGCTTCGCGCTGATCCGCCACAGCATCGACGACAGCGCTCGCGCCAACCAGAACGAAACGCTCGACCACGGCGAGCAGGTGTTCTTGCGCCTGCTGCGGCAAAACGCCGATCACCTCGTCGAATCGACCCGCCTGCTCGCCGCCGACTATGGCTTTCGCTCGGCGACCGCCCGAGGCGATCGCGCCGCGCTGGCATCGACTCTGGCCGAGCACGGCGAGCGCCTCGGCGCGGGTCTCGCGGTGGTCGTCGATACCCATCTGCGACTCAAGGCCGGCACCGAAGACGCCGCCATCGACGCGCTGCCTTTGTTGCACACCCTGGTACCCCCCAACCCGAATCTCGACAGCCCCGTCACCACCCGGATCGTTCAAGTGGCCGAGCAGCCCTATCAAGTGGCGGTGGTGCCCGTGAAGGCGCCGTTCGTCATCGGCTGGGTAGTCATGGGCCTCAAGCTCGACGAGCGGCTGCTGAACGACATGCGCCAGCTCACCGGGATGGACGTCGCGATCCTGACTCGCTCCGGCAACGGCTCCTGGCGCGTGACCTTGACCGCGCTCCGGGCCGACCAGATTCGCGCCTTGAGCCAGCAATGGAGTGCCGCGCCGGCAGCCGCCTCCGCGCACTCGGACTCCCCCACGCTGTTCAAGCTGCCGTCGGGTGACTACATCGGCCGGGTCGTGTCGATCGAATCACGCGGCGCCGAGCAAAGCGTGGCCGTGCTGCTGCGCCCGGTTGACGACGCAGGAGCGTCATACCAGCGGCTGCAGCTTGGCGTCCTGATCCTGACCGTGTTCAGCGTATTGGTCTTCGCCATCGGCAGCATGCTCACCGCGCGGCGGATCACCACGCCCATCACCACGCTGACCAAACTGGCCCGAAAACTCGCGGGCGGCGACTACGACGCCCCCGTGCCCTCGCACGGCAGCGACGAAATCGGCGAGCTCGCCGACGCCTTCGAGACCATGCGCCAAGCCGTGCGCGAGCGCGAAGACGAGATCCGCCGCCAGGGCTTCATCGACGCACTCACGCAGTTGCCCAACCGCGCCCAGTTCAACGCCGACTTGCGCAAGTGGACGAGCCATGTCGACCAAACTCGCCAATCCGTCGCGCCCGAATCAAACGCCACGACCGGCGAGCCGGCCCAATGCGCCGTGCTGATGCTCGACCTCGATCGCTTCAAGCATGTCAACGACGTGCTCGGCCACGAAACCGGCGACCAGCTTCTCAAGCAAGTCGCCACGCTGCTGCGCAATCTGGTCACCGACCCCGACGACACGGTGGCCCGGCTGGGTGGAGACGAATTCGCCGTGCTGCTACACGCCAGCGACCTGAGCGCCGCTCAGGAGTTGGCCCGTCGCATCCAGACCGCGCTCGAAAAACCCCTCTTGCTGGGCGACCAGACGGTGGACGTGGGCACCGGCATCGGCATCGCCCTCTACCCCGAGCACGCCGCCGACGCCATGACGCTCAAGCGCCGCGCCGAAATGGCGCTCTACAAGGCCAAGCAGACCCAGACCGGCACGGTGGTGTTCAACCCCGATCTCGACGTCCGCGCCAAAGAAGCGCTGACCCTGCTGGGCGAATTGCGCCAAGCCATCGAGCAAGATCAGTTGCGGCTGTACCTGCAACCCAAGGTATCGCTCGCCACCGGCGAGGTCACCGGCGCCGAAGCCCTGGTGCGCTGGCAACACCCGCAGCGCGGTCTCGTGCCGCCCATGCAGTTCATTCCGTTTGCCGAGCAAACGGGCTTCATCCGCAACATCACGGCGTGGCTGCTCGAAGCCTCGGCCCGCACCTGGCGCCAATGGGCCGAGCAGGGCCTGCGCCTGCAGCTCTCGCTCAACCTGTCGGCACGCGATCTGATCGACCACGAATTGCCCGACAAGCTGTCTGCCATTCTTGAAAAGCACGGCGTGCCGCCACATCGCCTGTACATCGAGATCACCGAGAGCTCGATCATGGACGACCCCCAGCGGGCGCTCCAGACACTCGACCGGTTCCACAAGATGGGCCTGATGCTGGCGATCGACGACTTCGGCACGGGCTACTCGTCGCTGGCCTACCTCAAGCGCCTGCCGGTCGA
This sequence comes from Aquabacterium sp., assembly GCF_041915145.1. Taxonomy (GTDB): domain Bacteria; phylum Pseudomonadota; class Gammaproteobacteria; order Burkholderiales; family Burkholderiaceae_C; genus Aquabacterium. Next base: position 11,563 of record NZ_JAYSBZ010000026.1, read on the forward strand.
TGAGTTGAAGATCGACAAGACCTTCGTGATGAACATGCAGCGAGACGAGCAGGACGCCAAGATCGTGCGCTCCACCATCGACCTGGCCCACAACCTCGGCCTCAAAGTCGTTGCCGAAGGACTGGAAGACGAGCAAGCCTGGCCGCTGCTCAAGGCGCTGTCCTGCGACCAGGCCCAGGGCTACTGGATCGCCAGACCCATGCCGGCCAGCGACTTCCCGTCCTGGCTCGACGACTGGGTGCGCCCCCGCGTTGACCACACTTTCCTGCCGCTGGACGCTGCGGTGGTGTAGTCGCCCGTTGCAACCAGCCCGTTGCGTCGACCCGATCGCTGTTATAGTCGGGCCGATTGCTGCTGTTTCGCTTACCTCCGCAGCACTTTGTCGCCTTGCACGCCTCGATGCGTTGCATCCTCGGCAGCGCCGATCCTCATCGTGGTCGTCTGCCTTCCCAGGCAAGCTTCGTCTGGGTCATCGACTCCGGTTCTCGCCTGCGCCGCGCGAGCGTTGAAATCGGGGCCTTGATCTGTCGCTCAACAACGTCCCAAGCAGCCGCGCCGCACATGCCGGCCAACAACCTGGGGCGTGTTCGCCAACCAGCGTCGGCAGCCTGCACATCAGGCCGATTTGCTTTATCTCGAGTTTTTATACATGGCCAAAGAAGATCTCATTGAAATGCGTGGACAGGTGGACGAAGTGCTGCCCGACTCCCGCTTTCGCGTCACCCTGGAAAATGGGCACAAGCTGATCGCCTACACCGGCGGCAAGGTGCGCAAGAACCACATCCGCATCCTCGCCGGAGACAAGGTGTCCCTCGAGCTGTCGCCCTACGACCTGACCAAGGGACGCATCACCTTCCGCCATCTCGAACCGCGCAGCGGTGCCGCGCCTGCCGCGCCACGTCGTCGGTTCTGATCCATCGCCCCAACGAGCATTCACACGGCCTGGTTGCCGCGGCAGGCCTTCAACACACCGCTGCATTCTCTGAAAGGGTCCACCATGGACAACAAGCTCTACGTCGGCAATCTGCCCTACTCGGTGCGTGACGACGACCTCCAACAACAGTTCTCGCGCTTTGGCCAGGTGTCTTCGGCCAAGGTCATGATGGATCGCGACACCGGCCGCTCGAAAGGCTTCGGCTTCGTCGAAATGGGTTCCGGCGAAGAAGCCCAAGCCGCCATCCGCGGCATGAGCGGCCAATCGATGGACGGCCGCGCCGTGGTCGTCAACGTTGCACGCCCGCGCGAAGAGCGTCCCAGTGGTTTCGGTGGCGGCGGCCGCCGCTACTGATCGCCACTTCGTCGCACGCGAAACGGGTCCTTCGGGGCCCGTTTTTTTTCATCTGGCGGCGTCCGAATGATCTTGCGCCAGCAAGAACCGGGCACGCTTCTGGCTTATCGGATGTTTTCTGCGGAGCACCCCAAGGCGGTGCACACTGATTCAGGACATCCATGACCAAGTTCAAGACCTTCTTGCAGTCCGGGCACGGGCCGACGCTGTTCGCATCTTTTTTGTACTTTGCCTTTTCGTGCTGCATCTGGGTGCTCAATGGCGCGATGGCGCCCTTCATCACCGAGGACTTCAAGCTCAGCCCGAGCCAGAGGGGGCTGATGCTGTCGATCCCGATCTTCGCGGGTGCGCTGATGCGCTTTCCGCTGGGCGTGCTGGCCCAGTACATCGGGCGCAAGAGCGCCACGCTGGTCGAGATGAGCCTGATCGCCGTGGCGATGCTCTTTGGCTTCTTCTTCGTTCATTCCTTCAATGATCTTCTGGCGATGGGGGTGCTGCTGGGCATCGCCGGCTCCAGCTTCGGCGTGGCGTTGTCACTCGGATCGGGGTGGTTCCCGCCGAAGAACAAGGGGCTCGCGATGGGCCTGGTGGGTGCCGGGAACATCGGCACGGCGGTATCGGTGCTGGTGGCGCCGCCGCTGGCTCTGCACTTCGGCTGGCAGACCGTTTACGGCATGGCGGCCGCGGCCATTTCGTTGCCCATGCTGGTGATGATCCTCTTTGCCAAGGAGCCGCCCGACCTGGACGCTCACGCCAGCTTTCGCGAGCACATCGCCTGTCTGTTCGAGCGCGACGGCTGGGCGTTCAGCCTGATCTACGGAGTGACGTTCGGCGGTTTCATCGGCCTCACCACCTTCTTGCCCAGCTACTACTACGACCAATTTCACGTCAGCAAGGTGCAGGCAGGTCAACTGACCATGTTGGCCGCTTTCATGGGGGCCATGCTGCGCATCTTCGGCGGTTGGATCTCGGACCGCTGGGGCGGTGTCAACACCCTCACCGTCGTGATCGTGACGGTGGCCATTTCGCTGGTGCTGTGCGGCTTGGCGGGCGACTCGCTGGTCATGACCACCCTGCTCCTGCTGGTGTGCTTTGCCGCGCTGGGCGCGGGCAATGGCGCGCTGTTTCAGCTGGTGCCGCTGCGCTGGCCGCTGAGCACCGCGGTGGCAGGCTCGATGATTGGCGAGATCGGCGCACTGGGCGGCGGGCTGGTGCCCAATGCCATGGGGATGTCGAAGCAGCATGCCGGCACCTATCTCTGGGGCTTCGTGGCCCTGGCCTTGATTGCCGTGTGCGCCCTGCTGATGATGCGCGTGATGCAGCTGCGCTGGACGCGCACCTGGGCCGAAAAGGGCGGACGTGCCCGCGTGCTGCAAGCGACCTGATCCGGGCCGGCGGCTACTTGGGCAAGAACAGCAGCCAGTAGATCAGCAACAGATTCAGCGTGGCCGAGATGCCTAGCGCCAGCTTGAAGAGCGCGGCCGGGTCTCGCGACATGAGTGGCGCGCCCCCCGGTGCCGCCAATGGCCGAGACGCGCCGCGCTCCAACGCCAACGCGAATTCGTCGGCCGTCTCGAAACGCAGCTTCTTGTCGCACGCCACGGCTTTGAGCACGATGAGGTCGAGCCAGATCGGCACGTCGGGCCGCAGACGCGACGGCGCCACCGGGTCGCGCCGATAGCGCCCCCCTTGATACGGCTCGATCTCGCCGTAAGGCAACTTGCCGGTCAGCCACTCATACAGCGTCACGCCCAGGGCGAAGAGATCGCTTTGCGCGTCGGCCGGCTCGTCGGCCCACTGCTCGGGGTTGATGTAGCTGGGGGTGCCGGCGTGCAGGGCGCGCATTTCGGCAGATTCGAGCCCCGATAGCGCCACGCCTAGATCGAGGATGCGCCATTGCCCATCGCGACCCAGGTGCAGGTTGTCGGGTTTGATGTCGCGGTGGATGACGTTGAGCCGGTGCAGTCGCGCCAGCGCACGGCAGCACTGCAGGGCGCCGTCGACGATGTCGGGCACGGTGAAGTTGTGGCGACCGTGCATGTGAGATCGCAGCGTCTGCCCGTCGATCCATTCGTGCAGCAGATAGAACGCGCTGGGTTCGCGCGGCTCGACGGCGGGCGCAAAGCCGCGTGGGTCGCGCTCGGTGAGGCGCAACCCCAACCAGGATTCGTGAGCCAGCATGGCGCGCTCTTGGGCGTCATTGGCGCGCGATTCGTGCAGGGTCTTGAGCGCGTAGGCCCGCCCTCGCCTGTCGATCACCTTGTAGATCCGGTGCACGCCGTTGCTGGCGGCGCAGGTTTCGACTTCGAGGCCATCGAGGTCGTCGCCTTCGCGCAGCCGGGGCGGAATCGGCAAGCGTCGTCCGCGCACCAGGGTGTCTTCGAGTTGCGCGCCCGCCAGGCCGCGCACGCGCACCACGACGGCACTGAGGTTGTCGCGGCTGCCGGCATCGAGCGCGGCTTGCGCGAGCGCTTGCGCGGCGTCTTGCGCGCTGCCGGTTTGGGCGAGCTGCCGGATGCGTTGCGTCGTGAGGCTTTGATGGATGCCGTCGCAGACGATCACGAAGGTGTCGCCCACGGTGAGCTCGCCTTGCTGGTAATCGACGTGAACGTGATCGTCGAGCCCGATGGCACGCGTGAGGCCGCTGCTGAAATCGAGGTGCGCGAGGCGATGGTCTTCGGTGAGCGGGTGGCAGCGGTTTTCGCGGATCAGGTAGGCGCGGCAATCGCCCACGTGCGCCACGGTATAGGTTTGGCCGCGCAACACGAGGGCGGTCAGCGTGGTCATGGCCGTGCCGCCGCCGTCGTGCGGGCTGCGCTCTTGATAGGCGTTGCGGCGCCGGTTGTGATCGGCCAGCCAGGTGTTGTGCGCCGAGATCAGCCGATCGAGGGCGACGGTGGTGTCCCACGTGGCGGGGGTGGCTCGATAGTCGGCCAGCAGGTGGCGCACGGCGGTTTGCGCGGCCTCGCGCCCTCGCCCGCCAGCCGACACGCCATCGGCCACGGCTGCGATGAGTCCATGCGGGTCTTGCTCGGATTCGGGCAGCGCCACGGCGGCGGCGTCTTCATTGTGCTCGCGTTGGCCGCACTGGCTCACCGCAGCCGCTTCGACATCAAAACTCATCGGTCATCACCTTTTCAACCATCTTGGTGCATGTCACGCCACCCCCAAACTCCGGCCCGTGAGACGGCAGCAAGAAGCACGCCCGCAATTGGTGCACCAAGGGCTATCCCGATGAATGCGATGGCGTCCATCGAGCTGGCATCAGGCTTGCAGTAGTAGTCGGCATCGCAATCGACGAACGTGACTGAGACCAAGCATGAAGAAAATGAAGCTGGTGATGGTGGGTAACGGGATGGCCGGGGTTCGCACCCTCGAAGAGCTGATCAAGCTCGCCCCCGATCTGTACGACATCACGGTGTTCGGCGCCGAGCCGCACCCCAACTACAACCGGATCATGCTCTCGCCGGTGCTCGCCGGCGAGCAGACGATCGACGAGATCATCCTCAACCCCTTGAGCTGGTACGCCGACAACCACATCACGCTGCACCTGGGCAAGAAGGTGGTGAGCGTCGATCGCCGTCGCCGCGTCGTGAAGGCCGAAGACGGCACCGAGGCCGAGTACGACCGCTTGCTGCTGGCCACGGGCTCGAACCCCTTCATCCTGCCGGTGCCGGGCAAGGATCTGCAAGGCGTGATCGGCTACCGCGACATCGCCGACACCAACACGATGATCGAGTCTGCCAAGCACCACAAGCATGCGGTGGTGATTGGCGGCGGCCTGCTGGGCCTTGAAGCGGCCAACGGCCTGATGCTGCGCGGCATGGACGTGAGCGTGGTGCACATCGCGCCGTGGCTGATGGAGCGCCAGCTCGACGACGTGGCCGGCAAGATGCTGCAAAAGTCGCTCGAAGAGCGCGGCCTCAAATTCTTGATCGGCGCGCAGACGCAAGAGCTCGTGGGCGACGGCGATGGCCGCGTCAAGGCGGTGAGGTTCAAAGACGGCACCGAGGTGCCCGCCGAGCTGGTGGTGATGGCCGCCGGCATTCGCCCCAACACCGAGTTGGCCGAGAAGATCGGCATTCATTGCAACCGCGGCATCGTCGTCAACGACACGATGCAGACGACCACCGACGCGCGCGTCTACGCCGTGGGCGAATGTGCCGCGCACCGCGGCATCGCCTACGGCCTGGTGGCGCCGCTGTTCGAGCAGGGCAAGGTGTGCGCCAACCACCTGGCCGAGTTCGGCATCGGGCGCTACGTGGGCTCGCAGGTGTCGACCAAGCTCAAGGTAACGGGCATCGACCTGTTCTCGGCGGGCGAGTTCATGGGCGGCAAGGACACCGAAGAGATCGTGTTGTCCGACCCGTTTGGCGGCGTCTACAAAAAGCTCGTGCTCAAGGGCGACAAGCTCGTCGGCGCCTGCCTGTATGGCGACACGTCGGACGGCGCGTGGTATTTCGGGCTGCTGCGCGAAGGCCGCCCGGTGACCGATCTGCGCGACAAGCTCATGTTCGGCGAGAACCACCTGGGCGACGCCGGCCACCAAGGCCAGAACAAGGCCGCGAGCATGCCCGACGATGCCGAGGTGTGCGGCTGCAACGGCGTCACCAAGGGCACGATTTGCAAGGCGATCAAGGAAAAGGGCCTGTTCACGATCGAAGACGTGCGCAAGCACACCAAGGCCAGCGCGTCGTGCGGCTCGTGCACCGGGTTGGTCGAGCAGATCCTGATGCTGACGGTGGGCGATTACTCGACCGCGCCGAAGAAAAAGGCCATGTGCGGCTGCACCGATTACAGCCACGAAGAAGTGCGCAACGCGATCCGCCGCCCGTTGCCCGACGGCAGCAAGCTGCTGACGATCGACGGCGTGTATCGCGCGCTCGATTGGCGCACGCCCAACGGCTGTTCGAGCTGCCGTCCGGCCATCAACTACTACCTCACCAGCACCTGGCCCAAGGAGGCCAAGGACGATCCGCAAAGCCGCCTCATCAACGAGCGCAGCCACGCCAACATCCAGAAGGACGGCACTTACTCGGTGGTGCCTCGCATGTGGGGCGGCGAAACCACCGCCAGCGAGCTGCGCCGCATTGCCGATGTGGTCGACAAGTACAAGATCCCGACGGTCAAGGTGACGGGCGGTCAGCGCATCGACTTGCTGGGCGTGAAAAAAGAAGACCTCATCGGCGTCTGGAAGGACATCGGCATGCCGTGCGGCCACGCCTATGGCAAGAGCTTGCGCACCGTGAAGACGTGCGTGGGCAGCGAATGGTGCCGCTTTGGCACGCAAGACAGCACGCAAATGGGCAAAGACCTCGAGCGGGCGCTGTGGCGCATGTATGCACCGCACAAGGTCAAGCTCGCGGTCTCGGGCTGCCCGCGCAACTGCGCCGAGGCCGGCATCAAGGACGTGGGCGTGATCGGCGTGGACTCGGGTTGGGAGATTTATGTCGCGGGCAACGGCGGCATCAAGACCGAGGTGGCGCACTTCTTCACCAAGGTCAAGTCCACCGACGAAGTCCTTGAATACAGTGGCGCGTTCCTGCAGCTCTACCGCGAAGAAGGCTGGTATCTCGAACGGACTTGTCACTACGTCAGCCGCGTGGGTCTGGACTACGTCAAGAAGAAAATTCTTGACGATCACGATGGCCGCAAGGCGCTGTGGGCGAAGTTGCAATATTCGCTCGAAGGCGAGCCCGACCCTTGGTTCGAGTTCGACAAGGCCGGCGTCGATACCCGGCAGTTCACGCCTTTGACCGCCTGATCTGCAGGAGCAAGAACCCGGGGCGACGCGGATGCCTGCAGGTCAAGCGCCTGCAGGCCCGTCGGCTGATCGCTTCCGGGGTTTTCAGTTGCCAGCGCCCACCCGGCTGATCTTGCGTACACAAGCTGCCGTGCGCGCTGCTCTTTACGCTCCGCACCATGAACCGCCGTCACTTTATGCATCTCTCAACGAGCGCATGCATCGCGCTCGCCTGGCCGATTGTTCCCGGCCGCAGCCTGGCCAGCCCGCCAGACCTCAACGAAGCGATCAACATCGCCGGTCGTCAGCGCATGCTCTCGCAGCGCATGCTCAAGGCTTGGCTAGCCTGGGGACAAGAGATCGAGCCATCGAAGGCCGAGCGCGCGCTCGCGCAGTCTGTCAGCATGTTCGACAAGCAGCTCTCCGAACTTGCCAACACAGCTTTTGACAGCTCGATCACGGCAACGCTGTCGCAATTGGATGGGCACTGGAAAGACCTTAAAACGGCGCTGACCCAGCAGCCCCCCGACCGTGGTCGTGCTGCCGCACTTTTGTCGCTTGAAGACAATGTGTTGCAGAGCGCGCAGCAGGCCACGACACAAATCGAACGCTTGGCTGGCAAGCCTTTGGGCAAGGTCATCAATCTTGCTGGACGCCAGCGCATGCTCTCGCAGCGCGCCGCCAAGTTTTACCTGGCGTCGGCCTGGGGCGTCGATGGCGGCATGGCACAAGCCGAGATCTCGAAGGCGCGTGGCGAGTTTTCTGCTGCCTTGCAAACCTTGCGCAGCGCCAGCGAATCAACCGTCGCCATTCGTGCAGAGCTGGATATCGCCTCGCAGCAATGGGTGATTCTGGACAACGCGCTGACCCATCGCACCAATGATGTGCAATCAGCGCGGCATGCGGCAGAAGTCTTCGTCGCGAGCGAAAACATCCTCAGCCAGATGGAACGCATCACCGGGCTGTACGCCAAAAGCAAGGCAGCGTAATTTCATTTTTGAGTGCCGGCCGACCTCCCCATCACCCTGGCCGGCATCTTGCTAGATCACATCTACTTAACCTGAGGCCCTGCTATGAGTGAATGGAAAGCCATCTGCCAAGTCTCCGACATCCCCACGCTCGGTGCCCGGCGCGTGCAACGTGCCGCCGGCCCCCAGGTGGCGTTGTTTCGCACGGCTGACGACCGCGTCTTTGCCCTGCTCGATCGCTGCCCGCACAAGGCCGGTCAGTTGTCGCAAGGGCTGGTGCACGGCACGGCCGTCACCTGCCCGCTGCATGGCTGGAACATCGCGCTCGACACGGGCCGCGCCCATGCCCCCGACGAAGGCGCCACGCCGGCCTTCAGCGTGAAGGTGGACAACGGCACCGTCTATCTCGACAACCAAGAACTGACCTCGCTGGCAATCGACCCGGTTGACTCCGGCTGCGGAGGCGCCTGCGTCTGCAGCCACTGACGCCACGCCAGCCCATGAAGAAGCTCACACGTTCGACCTGTTGCTATTGCGGCGTCGGCTGTGGCGTCGTCATCGAGTCCGACGGCGCGCGGATCGTCAACGTCACGGGCGACCCCGACCACCCCGCCAACTTCGGCCGGCTCTGCACCAAGGGCAGCACGCTGCACCTGACGGCCACGGCCGCCATCGCCCAGCAGACTCGGCTGTTGCAGCCCCAGCGCCGCGCGCAACGGGGTGGCGCACTCCAGCCCGTCAGCTGGAATGACGCGCTCGACGACGCCAGCCGCCGCATCGCGCAGATCGTGCGCGAGCACGGGCCGGACGCGGTGGGCTTCTACATCTCGGGTCAACTGTTGACCGAGGACTACTACGTCTTCAACAAGCTCGCCAAGGGCTTGATCGGCACCAACCACATCGACACCAACTCGCGGCTGTGCATGTCGAGCGCCGTCGCCGGCTACAAGACCACGCTGGGTGCCGACGCGCCGCCGGCTTGCTACGACGACTTGAACCACGCGGATACGGTGTTCATCGTGGGCTCGAACATGGCCTACGCGCACCCGATCCTGTTCCGCCGACTCGAAGACGCGCGCCGCGCCCGACCCGGCATGCGCGTGATCGTGGCCGACCCGCGCAAGACCGAAACCGCCGAGGTGGCCGATCTCTATCTGCCCATCCTGCCGGGCACCGACGTCGCCTTGTTCCACGGCATGCTGCACGTGCTGATGTGGGAGGGCTTCACCGACAACAGCTTCATCGCCGAGCACACCAACGGCTTTGCCGCGCTACGCGACGTGGTGCGCGACTTCTCGCCCAAAGAGGCCGCGCGCATCTGCGGCATCAGCGAAGAGCAGCTCGTGCAAGCGGCCAAATGGTTTGGTGATTCCAAGGCCACCTTGTCGCTGTATTGCCAGGGCCTGAACCAGAGCAGCAGCGGCACCGACAAGAACGCTGCGCTCATCAACCTGCACCTCGCCACCGCGCAGATCGGCAAGCCGGGCGCGGGGCCGTTCTCGCTCACCGGCCAGCCCAATGCCATGGGCGGACGCGAAGTGGGCGGCATGGCCAACCTGCTGTCGGCCCACCGCGACCTGGCCAACCCCGAGCACCGTGCCGAAGTGGCCCGGCTGTGGGGCGTGCAAGACGTGCCCGCCCAGCCCGGCGCCACCGCGGTCGAGATGTTCGAAGCCGCCGCGCGCGGCGAGATCAAGGCGCTCTGGATCGCCTGCACCAACCCCGCCCAGTCGATGCCCGACCAGGCCACGGTGCGCAAGGCGCTGGAGCGCGCCGAGCTGGTCATCGTGCAAGAAGCCTTTGGCACCACCACCACCTGCGAATACGCCGATCTGCTGCTGCCCGCCACCACCTGGGGCGAGAAGGACGGCAGCGTCACCAACAGCGAACGCCGCATCAGCCGCGTGCGCCCGGCCGTCGAGGCGCCTGGCCAGGCACGCCACGACTGGGCCATCGTGGTCGACTTCGCCCGCCGCCTCGAAGCCCGCATGCCCGAGCGGCTGCGCGACCATGCGCCGGGGCTGAGCACGCTCTTCCCCTACGACGACGCCGAGAGCATCTGGAACGAGCACCGCGAATCCACCCGCGGGCGCGATCTCGACATCACCGGCCTGAGCTACGCCATGCTCGAAGCCCAAGGCCCGCAGCAATGGCCGCTGCGCGAGGGCGAGCGCGCCGGCCAGCAACGCTTATACGGTGATGGCGTCTTCCCGACCGCCGACGGCCGCGCCCGTTTTGCCGCCGTGGCCTACCACCCCGTGGCCGAGCCGAGCGATGCCCGCTACCCCTTCGCGCTGACCACCGGCCGCTTGCGCGATCAATGGCACGGCATGAGCCGCACCGGCACGCTGGGCCGCCTGTTCGGCCACGTGCCCGAGCCGGTGATCGAGCTCAATCGGCAAGACATGCAACGCCTGGGCTTGAAGTGCGGCGATCTCGTGCACGCCACCTCGCGGCGCGGCTCGCTCATCTTGCCCGCGCAGGCCAGCGATGGCATGGCGCCGATGCAGGCCTTCATGGCCATGCACTGGGGCGAAGAAGCGCTGTCGGGCCACACCGCAACCGGCGCACGCGTCACCGGCGTCAACGCGCTCACCACGCCCGAGCGCTGCCCCATCTCGAAACAACCCGAGTTCAAGCACACTGCCATCAAGGTGCTCAAGGCCGAGCTGCCTTGGCGCCTCACCGCCATGGCCTGGCTGCCTGCCGATCAGGCGCACCACGCGCGCGAAGCCCTCAAGCCGCTGATGCGCGCCTTCGCGTTTGCCACCTGCGTGCCCTTCGGTCGCGAGCCCGATGCGCCCGACGAGTCTGGCGCCCCCGCTCGCGTTGGCGTGCTGTTTCGCGCCGCCGCCCACGAACCGGCATCGGACGAAATCGTGGGCCGCATCGAGAGCCTCCTCGGCTTGCAAGGGGTCGAGGTGCTGCGCTACCAGGACAAACGCGCCGGACAACGCCGCGCCATGCGGCTGGTGCGGCGCAACGGCCAGCGCCATCTCGACGCCTTCTTGCTGGGCGGCGACACCCGCGCCGAAGGCTGGGTACGCACCCTGCTCGAAGACGACCTGCCCGCCGACGTCTATGGCCGGATGCTGTTGGCGCCCAGCGCCAAGGCGCCGTCAGCGCTCAAGGCACGCGGCAAACAGGTGTGCACCTGCTACAACGTGGCCGAGCCGCAGATTCTCGAGATCCTCTCAGACTGTCGCGGCACCGAAGACATGCGCCTGACGCAGCTGCAAGACCGCCTCAAGTGCGGCACCAACTGCGGTTCGTGCGTCCCGGAGCTGAAAAAGATCATCCGGCGCAGCAAGGCCGTGGCCTGACGAAGCGGCCCGGCGTCTAGAAGAACTCGACCCCGTCGATCGACGTGGCATGAGCCGGCTCGCGTCCGGGCTCGGCGTCGGCGCCGAAGTCTTCAAACCCGGCGCCGCCGAGGCGGCCATCCACCTCGCGGCCGGTCAGGCTGTCGACCAGATCCTTGAGCTCCTGCGCGCTGCCACGCAGGTTCTCGGACGACCCGACCGATTCGGCCACCAGCTCGGTGTTGGCCTTGGTGATCTCGGAAAGCTGATCCAGCCCCTGGCTGATCATCCCCACCGCCGCGCTTTGCACAAGGTTGTTGCCGCTCACGTCGCGCATCTGCTGCGACACCTCGCGAAATCCTTCGGTGACCACGTCGATCACCGACTTCACCGACTGCACCTCGCGCACGCCCACGGCCACCTCGCTGTTCGATCGCTCGATGATCTTCTTGATCTCGGCGGCCGACTCCGCCGTGCGCTTGGCCAGGGCACGCACCTCGGCCGCCACCACCGCGAAGCCGCGCCCCGCCTCGCCGGCGCGCGCCGCCTCGACCGCGGCATTGAGCGCGAGGATGTTGGTCTGGAAGGTCAAGCCATCGATGATGCCCAGCGCCTCGGTCATTTCACGGGTGCTGTGCTTGATGCGCTCGATGGCCTTCACCACGCCTTCGACGATCTCTTTGCTGCTGTCGGCCTGCTCGCACAGCCGGTTGCTCACGCCATCCACCTTGGTGGCCATGTCGGCGGTCTGGCGCACGGCGTCCAGCACATCGTGAACGGCATGCGTGGTCTGCTGGATCACGTTGCTCTGGTCTTCGGTGCGAATCGCCAGCGTCTGGGCCGCCATCGACATCTCGTCACCCGCGCTCGCCACCTGGGTGGACGACTGCACGATGCGCTCGACCGTGGCGCGCAGGCTGACCGTCATCGCATTGATGTGCGCGGCCAGTTGCGAGAGCTCGTCACGCCCGAGCACCGGGACTTCAACATCGAGCTTGCCCTGCGTCATCGACTCCAGGCTCGTGCACGTCTGTTGAACACGATGCAGCGTGTTGAGACTGATCGACAAGACCAGATAGAGACTCACCGCGCCAACCGCGCCACACATGCCCAGCCAGACACCCGCGCTCGCATGCAGCTGGAACACATAAGGCATGGCCCCGACCACCGGGCCGACCAGCATCAGCAAGGCGATCAACAAGACCTTCATCGGCGACGACAGCCGTGCGGCCAGCGCCATGCCGGGGCGCATCAAGAAAGCAAGGATGCGACGCATGGCTCAGCTCTTCAACGACCCCAGCCGCGCCACGGCATCGACCAGCGACGATGGCGGAAACGGTTTGATCACCATGCGCGCCAGCGTGCGAATGCTCAGCGGGTCGTCAACGACAAATATGGTTTTGCTCATGTGGAGTGGGCGGCCGCGGGTGAAGGAATCCATCTCCTGTATCGGCAACCGCGGCAAAGGCCTTAGACCGGGCGGCCGCCTCCGGCGCCCCCGATCCATGCGAGCAGCGGGCGAACCAAATACTGCACAGACCGAGCTGCGTTGACTCAACCGGGGCGAGGCTTTGCCGATACAAGCCATATGAAAATGGAAGAGAGATCCGTTAGGGTGCTTCTGTGAATCAGCTCGCCGCGTCTGAACAATTCGTCTACGTCACGCCCGCCCAGCTGTGCATCGGGCTGTTCGTGCACCTGGATCTGCCCTGGACGGATCACCCGTTCACGTTTTCGAGCTTCAAGATCAAGAGCCTGGATCAGATCCACACCCTGCAATCGCTGGGGCTGGAGCAGATCCGCTACACCCCCGGCAAGAGCGACGGCTCTCCTTTGCCCGCCCCCGAATCGCCCCCGCCGACGGTCGCCTCCTCGCGCGCGCCGGACGACCCCGCCTTTGCCATCAAGCGCCAGCGACTCGATCAGCTGACCGCGCAGCGAGCCAAGATCAAGGCTTGCGAAGGCGCGTTGCTCAACAGCGCACGCACCGTCAAGTCGATCACCAAGAACCTGTTCGCCCGGCCAGCCGCCGCCCAGCAGCAGGCCGAGTCGCTCGTGCAGTCGATGGCCGCTTCGATGCTGGTCGATGCCGATATCGCCATCCATCTGATGGCCGACAAGGTGGGCGGCGAAGAGGTCTACGACCACGCGCTCAATGTGATGCTGCTGTCGATGATGCTGGCGCGCGAGCTGAAGGTGCCCGCCACGGCCATCAAGCAGCTGGGCCTGGGCGCGATCTTTCATGACGTGGGCACGCACGACTTGCCCGAGCGCGTCACGCGCAAGGGCGAGGTGCTGAGCAAGGCCGAGCAAGGCGTGTTTCAGCAGCATTCGGCCAGCGGCGTCGAGATCGGCAAAAAGCTCGGCTTGTCGGCCGAGGCGCTGCAAGTCATCCTGCAACACCATGAAGCGGTTGACGGCAGCGGCTACCCCAAGCGGCTCAAGGGCCCTCAAATCTCGCTGCTGGCCAAGATCGTGACGATCGCGTCCGACTACGACGACCTGTGCAACCCGGCCAACCCCGCCAAGGCTTTCACGCCTCACGAGGCCCTGTCGATCATGTATGGCCAGCAGCGCGTGCGCTACGACAACGCCGCGCTCATGACCTTCGTGCGCTGCATGGGCATCTACCCGCCCGGCACGATCGTGGTGCTGTCCAACGGCACCATCGGCATGGTCACCTCGGTCAACAGCACCCGCCCGCTCAAACCCAGCGTGCTGGTCTACGACCCCAACGTGCCCCGCGACGAGGCCATGCTGGTCGATCTTGAAAAAGAGCCCGACGTGGTGGTGAGCAAGACCATGCGCCCGCAGCAGCTCACCGACGAGATGCACGCCTACCTGGCGCCTCGCAAGCGCGTCACCTACTACTTCGACGCCGAGTCGCGCAAGCGCGGCTCTTGATCGCGCGACAACCGTGCAAAGCCGCCAAGCGTAAAGTTGCGGTCACGCGCCGGCCTGCCTGGCGCCGAACTTGGCTACCGCAACGACAACGATAGGCAATCACCATGAAGCGACTCACCAGTCACCTGTATTTCTGGGTCTTGATCGGCATCCTGATCGGCGGCCTGATCGGGTTCTTCGCGCCCAAGACGGGCGCCAGCCTCAAACCCCTGGGCGACGGCTTCATCGCACTGGTGAAGATGCTCATCAGCCCGGTGATCTTCTGCACCGTGGTGCTGGGCATTGCCGGCGCGGGCGACATGAAAAAGGTCGGTCGCGTGGGCGGCAAGGCGCTGTTGTACTTCGAGGTGGTGTCCACCTTCGCGCTGGGCGTGGGGCTGCTGGTGGTGCACATCCTCAAGCCGGGGCAAGGGTTCAACGTCGACCCCAAGACGCTGGACACCAAGGCCGTGGCCACCTACGCCAAGGCGGCATCCGAGCAGAGCACGGTCGACTTCGTGCTGCACATCATCCCCAAGACCTTCACCGATGCCTTCACGGGTTCGGGCGATCTGCTGCAGGTGCTGCTGCTCGCCGTGCTGTTCGGCTACGCGATGATGCACATGGGCAAGATGGGCCAGCCGGTGCACCAGTTCATCGAAGACATCTCGCACATCTTCTTCGCCATGATGGGCACGATCATGAAGCTCGCGCCCATCGGGGCTGGCGGGGCGATGGCCTTCACGATCGGCAAATACGGCCTGGCCGCGCTCAAGCCGCTGGCCTCGCTGATGGGCAGCTTCTACCTGACGTGCGCGCTGTTCGTGCTCGTCGTGCTGGGCACCATCGCGGCGCTCACGGGCTTCAACATCCTGCGCTTCATCGCCTACATCAAGGACGAGCTGCTGACCGTGCTCGGCACCTCGTCGTCGGAGTCGGCCCTGGTGCCGCTGATGGGCAAGCTCGAGGCCATGGGCTGCTCGAAGTCGGTGGTGGGGTTGGTGGTGCCCTCGGGCTACTCGTTCAACCTGGACGGCACCAACATCTACCTGACCATGGCGACGCTGTTCGTGGCGCAGGCGCTGAACATCGACCTCACCCCCACGCAAGAGCTCACCATCCTGGGCGTGGCGATGCTCACGTCGAAGGG
The DNA here is from genome assembly GCF_041915145.1 of Aquabacterium sp. Lineage (GTDB taxonomy): Bacteria > Pseudomonadota > Gammaproteobacteria > Burkholderiales > Burkholderiaceae_C > Aquabacterium. The sequence goes on from NZ_JAYSBZ010000026.1 coordinate 26,897, forward strand.
CGCCTCGGGTGTCACCGGCGCGGGCTTCATCACCCTGGCGGCCACGCTGGCCGTGGTGCCGTCCATTCCGGTGGCGGGGCTGGCGCTGATCCTGGGCATCGACCGGTTCATGTCCGAAGCCCGCGCATTGACCAACTTCATCGGCAATGGCGTGGCCAGCGTCGTGGTGTCGAAATGGGAGCGCGAACTCGACAAGGACAAACTGCGACGGGCTTTGTCGGGTCGCTGACTCGGGTTTTCTTGGCGACGACAATCGCGGCTTGATCGTCTCATCCCGCCCCCTTGCCCATGGACACCGCCAACGCCCCGCCCCACGACGCCCGTACACCGATCAGCAGCTACATCAAGCTCATCGGCCGCGGCAAGGATGGCGCCCGTTCGCTCAGCGCCGATCAGGCGCACGAGCTGTTCGGCGCCGTGCTCGACAAATCGGCCAACGACTTGCAGATCGGGGCCTTCTTGCTGGCCATGCGCGTCAAGGGCGAAACCAACGACGAGCTGCTGGGCTTCGTGCGGGCTAGCGAAGAACGTTGTCTGCCCATCGACCTCGCCAAGCAGGCTCGCCCGGCCGTGGTGCTGCCCTCGCACAACGGCGCCCGCAAGCTGCCCAACTTCACCGCATTGCTGGCCGCGCTGCTGGCCCGCGAAGGCGTGCCGGTGCTGGTGCACGGCCCGCGCACCGACCCCGGCCGCGTCACCACGGCCCAGGTTTTCGAGGCGCTCGACTGGCCGCTCGCCGCCAGCGCGGCCGATGCGCAACAAGCCTGGTCCGCCCAGCGACCGGCCTTCATGCCGATCGACGTGCTGTGCCCCGCCATGAGCGCCCTGCTCGATGTACGCTGGACGATCGGCCTGCGCGGGCCCGGGCACACCGTGGTGAAGCTGATGTCGCCCTGCGTGGGCGGCCGCAGCCTGCGTGTGGTGAGTTACACCCACCCCGAATACGGCAAGGGCAACGCCGAGTATTTGCAGCACGCCGGGGTCGATGGCCTGTTGCTGCGTGGCACCGAAGGCGAGCCGGTGGCCGACCCGCGCCGCCAGCCGAAGCTCGATGTGTTCCTGGCCGGCCAGCAGCGCGACGATCTGTCGGTCGCTCCGCAAGAAGGCGTGCTCGCCACCCTGCCCGAGTTGCCCGACGGCTACGCCGCCGACACCACGGCCGGCTTCATCCAGGCCATCTTGCGCGGCGATCAAGCCGCCCCGGCACCGCTCTTGAAGCAGCTAGATTGCGTCCTCAAGACGCTGGACGCGATGCGCTGAGCGCGGTTCGCGAGCGGGCCAGCAAGGCCACGCCCGCCAGCACCAGCAAGGTGCCCGCGAGCATGGTGGCGGTGAACGGCTCGTGGAGCACCACCACGGCCAGCGCCAGGGTCGACATCGGCCCCACCATGCTGATCTGTGCCGTGGGCCCGGAGCCGATGAGCTCCATGGCGCGCATCACCATCCACATCGGCAGCAAGGTGCACAGCGTGGCGTTGACCACCGACCACTGCCACACCGCTGGCGGCAGGTGGGCCAAGTCTGAAACCGGACGCAGCAGCAGGTACTGCGCCACGCACAACCCGCAAGCCAGGCTGCTGGCCAGGCCGGTGAGGCGCAGCGAGCCGAAGCGCGCCACGGTTTCGCCGCTAAGCACCAGGTACACCGCATACGAAATGGCGCTGCCGAGCACCAGCGCGCCGCCCAGCGGCACCTGCGCCCCACGAACTTGCAGTGACGACGACGCCTCGCTGCCGAACGCCAGCAACACCCCGGCATAGCTCACGCCCAGCGCCAGCCATTGCATGCGATGGATGCGCCCCGTGCCCGTCTTGCGGCCGCGCACCATGCCGATCAGCAGCACGACCGTCGGGTAGACGTAGAGGATCAGGCGCTCCAGGCTGGCGCTGATGTATTGCAGCCCGGCAAAGTCGAGCATGCTGGCGAGGTAATAGCCCGTCACGCCGAGCACCGCCACGCGCAGCCAATCGTGCGTCGTCAAGGCCGGCTTGCCACGCCCCGACCACCACGCCATCAGCAAGAAGAACGGCCAGGCCAGTGCCATGCGCAAGCCCACGGCGGTGACCGCATCGATGCCCTGCCGGTACAGCAGCTTGGCCACGATCGCCTTGCCCGAAAAGGCCACGGCCCCGGCCAGCGCGAAGGCAAATCCGGCCGCACGGCGCGAGGGTGCCGCCGCCGCGGCGCTCACGTCTCCCACCGCGGGGTGGAGCGCAGCACCTCGTCCACCGTGGTCAAGCCTTCGGCCACTTTCATGACTCCGCTCAGGCGCAGCGGGCGCAGCCCGTCTTGCACGGCCTGACGACGCAGGCGCGGCGCATCGAGCGACGGCTGGAAGCACGACTGCACGGCCTCGTTCACATTGAGCAGCTCATACAGGCCCACCCGCCCCCGGAAGCCGGTCATGCGGCATTCGAGGCAGCCCACTGGCTTGTAGGGCTGGAAGCCGCCGGTCAGGCGCCACGGCTTGATGATCTCGGCCACTTGCTCGATCTTGAGTGCGTCGTCCGGCACCTTGCAGCTCGGGCACAGCGTACGCACCAGGCGCTGGGCCAGCACCCCGATCACCGTGGCGCCGATCAGGTAGTTGGGCACGCCGATATCGGTGAGCCGGGTGATGGCCGAAAGCGAGTCGTTGGTGTGCAGCGTCGAGAACACCAGGTGCCCGGTCAGCGAGGCCTGAATCGCCATCTCGGCGGTTTCCAGGTCGCGGATTTCACCGACCATGATGATGTCCGGGTCCTGCCGCATCAGGGCGCGCAGGCCTTCGGCGAAGTTCAGGTCGATGGCCGGCTGCACTTGGGTCTGGTTGAAGGCCGGCTCGATCATTTCGATCGGGTCTTCGACCGTGCAGACGTTCACCTCGTCGGTCGCCAGGCGCTTGAGCGTGGCGTAGAGCGTGGTGGTCTTGCCCGAGCCGGTGGGGCCGGTCACCAGGACGATGCCGTGCGGCTGCGTGACGAGCTGCTCCCAGCGCTGCGCATCGTGGGGCGCAAAGCCCAATGCGTCCATCGACTTGACCGCATTGCCCGGGTCGAAGATCCGCATCACCATCTTTTCGCCGAAGGCGGTCGGAATGGTGGACAAGCGCATTTCCACCTCGACGCCCTTGGGGTTGCGCGTCTTGATGCGGCCGTCTTGCGGGCGACGACGCTCGACCACGTCCATGCGGCCCAGCAGCTTGACGCGCGAAGTCATCGCGGCCATCACGGTCAGCGGCAGCTGGTAGACGGTGTGCATCACGCCGTCGATGCGAAAGCGGATGGCGCCCATGTCGCGGCGCGGTTCGAGGTGGATGTCGGATGCGCGCTGATCGAAGGCGTATTGCCACAGCCAATCGACCACCTGCACCACGCCCTGGTCGTTGGCGTCGAGCGGCCCCTTGGTCTTGCCCAGCTCCACCAACTGCTCGAAACTCGCCAAGCCGGTTGATTCACCGCTCTTTTGCGCGGCCCGCACCGAACGCGAGAGCGAGTAGAACTCGGTCGTGAAGCGCTGCAGCTCTTCAGGGCTGGACACCACCAGCTTGATGGTCTTGCGGGTGTGCGCCTCGATCTCGGGTACCCAGCTGCGGTCGAGCGGCTCGCTGGTCGCCACGGTGATCTCGTGGCTGCCCACCAGCACCGGCAAGGCGCGGCGGCGCTCGGCGTAGTTGATCGACATCACGTCGGCCACGCGGGCCACGTCCACCTTCAGCGGGTCGATGCGCAGATACGGCAACTGGCAGCGCTCGGCCAGCCATTTGGTGAGTATTTCGATATCGAGAGCCCCGCCGTTGCGGGCGTCGGTCAGGCCCGCCATGGCCAGCCGGATCAGGGGGTGCTGCGCGCTGGCGCCGGCCGAGTAGCGCTGTTTCAGGCGCGCCAACTCGGCGGCATCGACCAGGCCGTCTTCGCCCATCCAGGCCAGCAGGTAGGACATGTCGAGCTTGCCCGAGGGCAGCGCGGGGCGTTTGATCGGCTTGGCGTGGGCGGTCATGTAAGAACGGTTCAGCTTGTCGAAGACGAAGGTGGCACGAGTGTCCGCTGGCGCGGCGGAGTCAGATCTGCAGAGAACCCAGCAATTTGACCCATTTACGGGCCGGCAGGCCCAGCTCTCGCTCGATGGTATCGGCGCGTGCCGTCAACACGTCACGCTCCGGAAGTTCTTTACCTTTCCAGGCCACGACGATGGTGTTGCCCTCTTTCGTGGCCTTGAGCTGCGCCACCCGCTCGCCGAACACCTTGGCAATGCGCGCCGCGCTGTTGTCGAAGCTGGCGTTGCGGCCGAACAGGTTGACGGTCATCACGCCATCGTCCGCCAGCAGGCGGTAGCAGCCGGCGTAGAACGCGTCGTCGTCGAGCACCGGCGAGGCGGCGTCGTGGTCGTACAGATCGACGCACAAGGCATCGACGCTGCCGAAGTGGGCCGGCTCGTCAACGTAGGTGGCGGCATCCTGGTTGAGCACGGTCAGGCGCTCGTCGTCGAAGGGCAGGTGAAACCAGGCCCGGCACACGCCGATCACGGTGGGGTTGAGCTCGACCACCGTGGTGCGCGTGCGCAGCTTCTTGTGACAGAACCGCGTGATGGCGCCCGCGCCGAGCCCCAACTGCACCGCATGCGCGTTGCGCCACCCGGCCAGCGGGCGCCACAGCAGCCAGACCATCATGCGCTGCACGTATTCGAGCTCGATCTCATGCGGCTTGCGCACCCGCATGGCGCCTTGCACCCAGGGTGTGCCCAGATGCAGATAGCGCACGCCGCCCTCTTCCGAAATGGTCGCGTCTTCCCACGCCGGCTCGGTGGCGGGCTTCTTCTTGGTGGATGTGCTGCCTTTGCTGCTCATGCTGACTTCATTGGAGCGGCCGCACTAGGCGATGCCGCAGCGTTCAAAAACGTCGCGCCAGGCGGCGAGCTTGCGCTCGAAACTCCACGACGCGTTGGCGGGGCTGGTCGATGGCAAACGCAGCACCGGCACGCCCAAGGCCCGAGTGTGCCGCATGGCTCGCGCCGATTCGCCGCCGTTGTGGGCAACTGCCACCAACTGCGAGGCCCGCTCGCGCAGGCTGGCGAGGTCATTGAGCTCGGGGGATTCGATGGCGCTGTCGAGACTGCCCTCGCGCTTGCAGGCGGCGTAGACGTCCCAGATGCCCAGGCCGCGACGGCGCACCTCGTCCAGCCGCTCGGCATAGGGCTGGGCGCGCAGATCGACCCCCCACAACGCCGACAGGATCGGCCAGAACTGGTTGCGCGGGTGGGCGTAGTACTGCCCCGCCGCCAGCGATGCGACGCTCGGGAAGCTGCCCAGCACGATGAGCCGGGTGTGCGGCGCCAGTACCGGCGGCAGCCCCTGGAGCCGCCCGGCCGGATCGGGCACGCGCAAGTCCGTGCTCATGGCGTAGCCGGCAAGGCGGCCAGACGCGGCAATGCGGCCCGCGCGTTGGCTGCGGTGGCGCGCGCCAGTTCTTCGACGCTGATGCCGCGCAAGGCGGCCAGCTCCGCCGCGATGCGGGGCAGCTCGGCCGGCTCGTTGCGGCTGCGCTCGCCCGCGGCGCGCTGCTCGGCCGTCTTGTAGAGCCAGTGCGGCGGGATGTCCGGCGCATCGGTTTCGAGCACGATGGCGTCGAGCGGCAACGTGGCCGCCAGGCGACGGATCTGCAAGGCGCGGTCGAAGGTGAGCGCCCCGCCGAACCCCAGCTTGAAGCCGAGATCGAGAAAGGCTTGCGCCTGCTGTTCGCTGCCATTGAAAGCATGCGCGATGCCCCCCACCACGGGCACCCGCCGCAGCGCCTTGAGCAAGGCATCGGCGCTGCGCCGCACGTGCAGGATCACCGGCAGGCCGGCCGTCTGGGCCAAGCTGAGTTGCGCCAGATAGAAGCGCTCTTGCCGCACCGGGTCGAGCCCGGGCACGAAGAAATCGAGCCCGATCTCGCCCACGGCCACCAGATGCGGGTCGTCGCGCCCCTCGGCCAGCGCCTGTTGCACGGCTTGCAGCGCATCGTCGGGCGATTGATCGACGTACAGCGGATGCACGCCCACCGCATAGGCCAGGCCGTGCTGATGCGCCAGCGATCGCACCGCGCCGAAGTGCGGCGCCAGCACCGCCGGCAACACCAGCTGCGCGACGCCCGCTTGCCGAGCCCGTGTCAGCACGGCGTCTCGGTCGGCATCGAACTCGGGGGCGTCGAGGTGGCAGTGGGTGTCGATCCAGCTTATCGACATCGGCAGCTCCGGGGTGCGGCTTGCGCCGTCAGGCCAGCTGGCCCAGCACCAGATGCAGTTGCCGGTGGCAGCGCATCGCCAGGGTTTCGTCGTGCGTCACCATCACGAAGGCGGTGCCCTGTGCCCGGGCCAGGTCGAGCATCAAGGCGAACACGTTGTCGGCCGTGTGGCGGTCGAGGTTGCCGGTGGGCTCGTCGGCCAGCACGCAGGCCGGCTGCGTCACCAGGGCCCGCGCCACCGCCACCCGCTGGCGCTCGCCGCCCGACAGCTCGGCCGGCCGGTGCGCCGTGCGCGCGCCCAAGCCCACGGCTTCGAGCATCTTGCGCGCCTGCTCGTGGGCCGCGTCGATGGGCTGGCGCCGAATCAGCAGCGGCATGGCGACGTTGTCGAGCGCGCTGAACTCGGGCAGCAAGTGGTGAAACTGGTAGATGAAACCCAGATGCTGGTTGCGCCAGGCGCCCAGCTCGGCCGCGCCGAAATCGGCCAGCTTGCGCCCCATGAGCTCGACCGAGCCGGAGCTGGGCGCTTCCAGCCCGCCCAACAGGTGCAGCAGCGTGCTCTTGCCCGAGCCCGAGGCGCCCACGATGGCCAGCGCCTCCCCGCGATCCACGGCCAGGTCAACGCCTTGCAGCACCGCCACGTCGAGCGGCCCCTCGGTGAATCGCTTGTGCAGGCCCTGGGCCCGCAAGATCGGCGCGTTCACGCCCGCAGGGCTCATGCGGCGGGCTCGTCCATGACGACGATGCCATCTTCATCGGCGTAGAGCCAATCGCCCGGCCGCACCCACACGCCCTGAATCTGCACGGCCACGTCGCGCTGGCCTTCATTGCGCTTTTCAGTCGGCAGCGGCATTGACGCCAGCGCCCGGATGCCGACGTCGCAATCGGCGAGCTCGGCCACGTCGCGCACGCAGCCATCGACCACCACGCCAGCCCAGCCATTCTTGGCTGCGGCCTTGCCCAGGTTGCCGCCCACCAGCGCGCGGCGCAGCGAAGCACCGCCATCGACCACCAGCACGCGGCCGTTGCCCGGCGAATCAACGGCAGCCTTGACAAGGGAGTTGTCCTCGAAGCATTTCACCGTGCTGACCGGGCCGGCGAACTTGACGCGCTTGCCGAAGTCACGAAACACCGGCGGCAGCACGCGAAAGCGGCCGTCGGTGTCGTTCTTGCGTGCATCACACAGGTCGCAGGTGACGAATTCTTGAGTCATGTCTGGGCTCCGGATTCAAAAAAATATGCAGGCGCGATTGTGACCGCTTCCACAGCCCGGCCAGGCACCAGCGAAGGCGATCGTGCGCCCGACTTCGGCGCAAGCCTGGTGCAGACCTTCGCACGGCCTTATCGTTTACCATTTCAGGTTGCCTTTTTGCCGGTGACGGCTCCGGATTGGAGCCGCCCCATCCGTGCTCCGGCTTGCCTGACCGCGCCCTCATGTCCTCAGCGCCCCAACCCGCACCATCACCATTCGTTTCCGCATCGACGGCACTGCTGCTGGCCGTGCTGGCGTGCCTGCTGGGGGCGCTGGCCTGGGTGGAGTCTCACAATCTGAACCAGCCCCTGATGCTGGGGCTCAACCACCTGCTGAATGCCCAAGCGCCCGGGCAGCCGGTTGCCCCCCTGGCGAGCGCCTGGTGGTCGGGCATCACCGTGATGGGGCTGGGGCTGAGCATGTTTCTGGTGTTCGGCATCTGGGCCGAGCGGCAACCCGGCTGGATGGCGGCCTATCTGTTGTGCCTGCTGATTGGCGGGCTGCTGGTTCATCTGGTCAAGCACGCCATCGATGCCCCGCGCCCGCCTGCGGTGCTGTCGCTCAGTGAACTGCACGTGATCGGCAGCGTGCTGCGCACCCGGTCGATGCCGTCCGGCCACTCGGCCAGCGCGTTTGCCTTCGCCGCGGTGATGCTGCTGTCGCCCAACCCGTGGTCGCTGCGCCGACTGCTGCTGGTGCCCGTGCTGGTGGCGGCGACGCTGATTGCTCTGTCGCGCATCGCGGTAGGCGCGCACTGGCCGCTCGACGTACTGGTGGGCAGCGCGCTGGGTTGGGTCTTCGGCGGCATGAGCGTGGCCCTGGCCGCCACCAGTGGCTTGACACGCTGGTGCGCCTCGCGGCCCGGCCGTTGGGTGCTGACCCTGACCTGGTTCGGCGCGGGGTTGGCGATGTGCACGCAGCAGACCGGCTACCCGCAAGCCGTGCCGCTGCAATGGGCGCTGGGGCTGGCCTGCGCTGCCGGCGCGCTGTGGCGTGCTCACCGCCTGTGGGCGCAACGAGGAGCGCCCGCGGCATGAAGCGCGCCTCCCGCCTCATCAAACAGACCATTGGCTGGGCCCTGGGGTTGGGCCTGCTGGGCTGGCTGCTGCACAAGTTGCCGCTCGCCGCCTTGCCCGAAACCCTGACTCGCATCGACCCGATGGTGTGGGCGCAAACCCTGGCGGGCCTGCTGCTGAGCTACGCCTTGCGCGCCTCGCGCATGCAGGTGGTGATGGCGCCCGCGCCGCGCCGGCTGATCGCTGGCAAGGGCGTGTGGCGCGTCATGCTGATGTACAACGCCGCGCTCAACCTGCTGCCGTTTCGCGGCGGCGAGCTGAGCTTTCCGTGGTTCGCGGCGCGCGAGCTCGGCCTGACCACCGCCCATTCGGTGGCCGCATGGCTGTGGATGCGTATTCAGGACGTCGCCGTGCTTGCCTTGCTGGGCGTGCTGGCCTGGCCTGGCTTCACGCTGACGCACCGGCTTGGCCTGGTCGCCCTGTGGTTGGCTGGCGCGCTGCTGATGCGCCCCGTGGCGCATTGGATCTTCGGCCGACTGCTGCCCGCACGAGCCGAGGACGACCCGCGTCGCTGGGTTCAATTTGCCGCCCGGCTGCGCCTGGCGCTTGAAGACCCCACGCACCACCATCCGCTGTCATGGGTCTACACGCTGGGCAACTGGCTGGTGAAGCTGGCCGCCGGCGCGGTGCTCATCTCGGCCGCCTGCGGCAGTTCGTTCGCCGTTGCCTGGGCGGGCGCCCTGGGCGGCGAGCTGGTGGTGATCCTGCCGGTGCAGGGCCCTGCCGGGTTCGGTACCTACGAAGCCGGTGTGGCGGCGGGCATGGCCTGGCTGGGCGGCTCGCATGCGGTCGCGCCCCAGGCCGCCGCCCTGGCCGCGCTGTGCTGGCACGTCACCATGCTGGCGGTGTCCACCCTGAGCGGCATGGCCGCCGGCTTGCGTCCGGGGCAGCTGAATCTGGCTCCGCCGCCCGACGAGGCCAGTCGCTGAGACAATCGAAGGTTCGCGCCGCGCCACAGTCGGCCATGAACCGACTCCCCAAGCATTCAACATTGCACGATAGACCTATGGCTACCACCTCCGACCTCGACAACTACACCATGCCCACCAGCATACCGCCGCACCGACTGTCGGTTGTGGTGCCGATGTACAACGAGGTCGAGAACGCCGAAGCCATGGTCGATGCCGTGCAGAACGCGCTGGCCAACTACCCCTGCGAGTGGGAGCTCGTGGTGGTGGACGACGGCAGCCTCGACGGCACGGTGCCCGCGCTGCAAAAGGCCGCCAAGCGCATCGGCCCGCATATCCGCGTCATCCCGTTGTGGCGCAACTTCCGCCAGACGGCGGCCATGCAGGCCGGCATCGATGCCGCCCGTGGCGACGTGATCGTGACGCTCGACGGCGATCTGCAGAACGACCCACGCGACATTCCCAAGCTGGTCGACCGCCTGCTGCGCGACGATCTCGATCTCGTCGCCGGCTGGCGCAAGGACCGGCAGGACGGCATGTTCCTGCGCAAGATCCCGTCGCGCATCGCCAACCGCCTGATCCGCCGCATCACCGAGCTGCCGTTCCAAGACCTGGGCTGCAGCCTCAAGGCCTACCGTGCCGAAGTGCTCAAGCGCATCCGTCTGTACGGCGAAATGCACCGCTTCATTCCGGGCTGGATGGCCACTGTCACCTCGCCGGCCCGCATGGCCGAAGAACCCGTGCGCCACCACGCCCGCGTGGCTGGTGCCTCGAAGTACGGCATCTCGCGCACCTTCCGGGTGATCGTCGATCTGCTGGCGATGCACTTCTTCTTGCGCTATGCCTCGCGCCCAGGGCACTTCTTCGGCGGCCTGGGTCTGGCGCTGGGCTCGGTCGGCAGTCTGATCCTCACCTACCTGCTGGGCGAAAAGATCATGGGGCACAGCATTGGCGGCCGCCCGTTGCTCTGGTTGGGCTTTCTGTTCGTGCTGGGCGGGCTGCAGTTCCTGACCACTGGCGTGCTGGCCGAACTGTTGATCCGTATCTACTACGCACCCAAGTCGGTGGACCCGGCAGCGTCGTATCACACGGCCGAAACCGAGCACATTGCGGCCAACGAAGCCTGGCATCACAAAGGCTGATCACGGGTCTGGCGTGCAAGACATGAATCTCGCGAATCCCACGCCGCGCCGCCTGGGCTGGGCCGACGCGCTGTTCGCCCTGGCCGTGGTCGCCGCGCTGTTCTTGCGGCTGGGCGGCGCGCCGCTGTTCGATGTGGATGAAGGCGCTTTCAGCGAAGCCACGCGCGAGATGATCGCCCACCACGACTGGGGCTTCACCACGCTCAATGGCGTGCCGCGTTTCGACAAGCCCATCCTGGTCTACTGGCTGCAGGCCGTGAGCGTGTCGGCGCTGGGCGTGAGCGAAGTGGCGTTCCGCCTGCCTTCCGCCCTGTGCGCGGCCGTCTGGGCTTTTTCGGTCTGGGGATTCGCGCGGGCTCGTCTCGGTGCCCGCGCCGGTCGCATGGCCGGCCTCGTCCTGGCGACCAGCCTGGGTGTGCTGGCCATTGGTCGATCAGCCACGGCCGATAGCCTGCTGAACACCTTGATGTGCCTGTCGATGCTCGACCTGTGGCGCTATCTCGAACGCGGCGCCGAAGGCGGCGGTCTGCCGGCCTTGCGCCGCACTTATGTGTGGGTCGCGCTCGGCATCCTGACCAAAGGCCCGGTGGCCGTGCTGATCCCGGGCTCAGTGGGGGCGCTGTACTGCCTGAGTAGCGGCCAATGGCCCAAGCTGCGCCGCGCCGCGCTCGACCTGCCCGGCTGGGCGCTGCTGATTGCCATCGCGGCGCCCTGGTACGCCTACGCGCTGCACCGTCATGGCATGGACTTCGTCAACGGCTTCCTACTCAAGCACAACGTGTCGCGCTACACCTCGTCGCTCGAAGGGCACAAGGGCAGTCCGTTCTACTACTTCGTGCTCGGCCCGGTGCTCTGGCTGCCGTGGTCGGGCTTGCTGCCTGCACTGCTGGCGCGCGTCCGCACCCACTGGGCACAGCCGCTGGGCCGATTCTTGTGGATCTGGGCCGTGTTCGTGCTGGCCTTCTTCTCGCTCTCGGGCACCAAGCTGCCGCATTACGTGCTGTATGGCAGCTCGCCGGTCTTCATCGGGTTGGCCAGCGTGGCGGCTGATCGCTACGCGGGCACCTTGCTGCGCATCTCGCGCGGGCTGGTTCTGCTGCTGATCGCCGCGTTGTTGCTGAGTCTGCCCTGGGCGCCGCAGCTGATGCAGTCGCTCGCGCAAGGTGGGCGCATCGCCGACCCGTTCTACCGCGAGCTGGCGCTGGGTGCGGCCGCTGCGGCCCCTCAGCTGTGGCCGATCCTCGCCGGGCTGGCCTTTGTGGTCTGGCTGATGGTGCTGCTGCGCTGGCGGCAGTTCATGCCCGCGGCGGCCTTGGGTGGCGCCTTGTCGGCGCTGCTGGTGGTGGGTTGCTTCACGCCTTGGTTGGGCGAGGTCTTGCAAGGCCCGATCAAGCACGCGGCTGAATTTGCTCGCACTCGCCCGGAGCCGGCTGTTCAATGGCTGCTGCACCAACCGAGCTTCAGCGTCTACCGTGAAGCCGAGACCCCCCTGGCCGACCCCATGCCCGGTCAGTTGGCCCTGACGCGCGCAGACCGCCTGGCGCGCAAGTCTTGTCCGGATTGCACGACGCTGTTTTCCGAGCGTGGTGTGCTGCTCGTCAAGCGCGAGGCACCATGAGCCAGCCGTTCAATCAACCGGCACAGCGCAATCTGCTGGACTCGTGGCGCGTGGTGGCCGCGCTGGCGCTTGTGCTCACGCTCTACCGCGCCTGGCTGATCAACCACATCGGCTTCACCGTGTTCTACGACGAGGCGCAGTATTGGGACTGGTCTCGTCAATTGGCCTGGGGCTACTACTCCAAGCCGCCGATGATCGCCGCGCTCATCTGGGTCACCATCCACCTGGGCGGCGACAGCATGCTGGCCATCAAGCTCAGCTCGACCTTGCTCTACCCCCTGACGGCGCTGTTCGTCGGGCTGCTGGCCCGCGCGCTCCACCCCCGCGCCGGCACCACGGCGGCAGTGCTGTTCCTGTGTCTGCCGCTCACCGGCATCCTCAGCTTGTTCACCAGCACCGACGCGCCGCTGCTGTTGTTCTGGAGCGCCGCCGCGTTCACGTTGTGGCAGGCCCAGACCACCGACCGCCTTGGCTGGTGGATCGCGCTGGGCGTAGCCTGCGGGCTCGGTTTGCTGTCCAAGTACACGATGGCGGCCTTTGGCGCGAGCGCGCTGCTGGCGTTGTGGTGGGTGCCGGGCCCGCGACGCGGCCTGCGGCGCATCGGGCCGTGGGTCAGCGTGGTCATCGCCCTCGCCTGGCTGGCCCCCAATCTGGCCTGGAACGCCGCGCACGACTTCCCGACGCTCAAGCACACCGCTGACATCACCACCCGCGCCCACCGGGCCGGCGGTGTGCGCGAGGCCGTCGAATTTCTGCTCGGCCAGACCTTGCTGCTCGGACCCCTTGGCGCCTGGTGGGCTTGGCGTGGTCTGCGCCACGTCGGCCGCCAGCATCCCGCGCAAGATGTCGCCGGCACGCCGCCTGGCACCCGCCTCTACCTGCTGGTACTCACGCTGCCCCTGCTGATGCTGGCCGTGGCCCAGGCCTACAAGGCGCATGCCCATCTCAATTGGGCAGCGCCCGCTCATGTCGGCAGCGTGGTGCTCATGGCGTTGGCGCTGCACCAGGCATCCGGACAACGTCGGCAACGTGCCGTCAACTGGGTGCTCATCAGCAACCTGGTGCTGGTGGGCCTCGTCACCCACGCCAGCGACCTCGCCCATCTGACCAGCCGCCCCCTGCCGGCCAAGCTGGACGCCTTCGCCCGCATGCGTGGCTGGGATCGCGCCTTTGAGCAAGTGCGCCAAGGCGTGCCAGCGTTGAGCCACCCAGGGCAGCCGATGCCGACCGTGCTCGCAGAAGACCGCGTGCTGCTGGCGCAGTCGGCCTACCAGTGGCGCGATCTCGACGTGCACCCCGTGGCCTGGAACCCGCGCGGCGGCATGGAAGACCATTACGAGTTGACTACCCGTCTGCAAGCGAAAGCAGGCGGCCAATGGTTGCTGCTGACGCAAACCGACACCACCGCCGCGCCGATCCTGGCGCGCTTCGAGCACCACGCCGCCGTGGCCCAGGCCCGCGTCGAAGTGGACCCTGGTCGCTATATCGAGCTGCATGCCTATTTGCTGTCGGGCTTCATGGGCTATGCCAAACCCTGAGCACAACACCACGGTAGCGCCGGCCTGGACGCTGCACGATCGCCTCACCGCCCTGACGCTACTGGCATGCATCGCGTGGTTCGTGGCCGAGCCCGACACGGACCTGCGCGTCTCGCAATGGTTCTACACACCGGGCGCTGGTTTCACCTGGGCGCAGCATCCGGTGGTGCTCTGGATGTACGACTGGACGCCCTGGATCGGCCGGGCACTGGTCGTCGTGCTAGCCGGCATCGCGCTGCGAGGACGACTCAACCCCGCCGCCGTTCGCCCTGCCACCCGCCGCATGGCCGTGGTGGCACTGAGCGCAGCCTTGCTGGGGCCAGGCCTGATCGTTGAAGTCGGCCTCAAGCCCTATTGGCAACGCCCGCGCCCGGTGCAAGTTCAGAGCTTTGGTGGTGACCAGCCCTACCGTGCCCCGTTCCGCTACTGCGCGCCGTGCACCAGCCATCACTCATTCGTCAGCAGCCACGCGGCCAACGGCTACTTCTTGCTGGCATTGGGCTTGACCGCCCCACCCGCCCGACGCCGCCGCTGGTTTGCCGCAGGCTTGGTGGCCGGATCGGTCATCGGTTTGGGTCGCATGGCCCAGGGCGGGCACTTCTTGAGCGACGTGGTCTTCGCCTTCTTCGTGGTGTGGCTCAGCGGCCAACTGGTACTGACTTGGCGGCAGCGAGCCCATCGGGGCCGTTCGCCAACGGCATGAGCCCCCGCGCGGCTCAAGACGCCGCACAATATCCGCTGCTGCTCATCTTCCCCCTTGGGTATCGCATCCACCATGACTGACACCAAGCAGGCCCCCACTGATCACTGGATTCAGCGCTTTCACTCCATCATCCCCTTCGTCAACGCCTCGGGCATGGAGATGCGCGGCTACCAACCAGCCATGGCCACGCTGGTGCTGCCCCCGCGCCCCGATTGGACGGGCGACACGCAACACCATCTGATCCACCCGGGTTGTCTGAGCGTGCTGGCCGACTCGGCCTGCGGCTCCGCCGTGGCGATGGCGCTCGACGCACCGGAGCCTTTCGCCACGCTCGACCTGCGCATGGACTACCTGCGCCCCGCCCCGGCGGGCCACGAGCTGATCTGCCGGGCCGAGTGCCACCGGCTGTCGCGCAGCGTGGCCTTCGTGCGCGGCGATCTGCATCAGGCCGGGCACGATGAACCCGTGGCGACCGTGCACGCGGCCTTCATGCGCGCCACGGCCAAGGGAGCACGCGAGCCCGGCGCCGACAAGACGTCTGCCGCCTCGACATGGTCGCCCCCCCGCGAAGGCGACACCCCTGCACTGCCCACCGGGCGCTCGCCGTATGTGGATTTCCTGGGTGTGCGCTGCATGCCGCGCAGCAACAACTCGCCGCTGTTCAAGCTGCCGTTCCGCCCCGATCTGATCGGCAATCCGATGTTGCCAGCCTTGCACGGCGGCGTATTGGCCGGGTTCGCCGAAACTGCGGCGGTGCTGCATCTGGCGGCCATTGCTGAAGTCGACCCCTACACGGGCCAGGCACCCCGGGGTGTGGACTTCTCGATCGACTACCTGCGCTCGGCCAAGCCGATCGACACCTACGCCGGCTGCA